>JBBPZZ010000150.1:0-21351 GCA_038198445.1 Rubrobacterales bacterium | reverse complement strand
TCTCCTTCTGGCTCTACCCGAAAGATTAACAACAAGTTAGCGCAGCGTTGGTACTTCGATTACTTGGGTACTCGACGTTTTCTGTACAATGCTCGGTCAATATGAGAGTCGAGCGTTCCTGAATTTAGAGCGTTGTCTACATCTGCCTTGTACTGCTTATCTTTGCTTATTGTAGTTTCGAGCAGCTTGAGTGCATCTTCGAAATGCAAATCCAGTGTTTCTGGATTTCTCTCCAAATCTTGGATCTGATTTCGTAGTTCAGGAAGACCGATTTGCCAACTATCTCCCCCTCTCCAGAGGTGTGCTGCAATCCTAGTAATATGAAAGGCACCGTTGTTAACTAATTTCCGTCTAAGTTCATCAGAGTCGATAGAATACTATGACTGGCGCAGCCATCCGACAGCATGCCGGTATACACTCGTAGCGATCACATGAGGTTCGATCATGTGGCCGCTAAAGACCGTTTCGTAAAGCTCGCCCCACACTTTATATTTGCGGCGTCTCGCGTCGGAGGGTTTTTTCAACACTACAGCCAAATAGCTTTGGGCAACTATCTCATTAGCTATTATCCGTTGAACATCAATATTGTCTTGGTTATCGTACTGTCTAGGCTTTCTTTCATACGAATAACCATAACTCGCAAAAGCTCGTTCCATATCTACTTGTACGGGATCATTGGCCCGCAGATCACGGCTGTTGATCTTATTCTGGTTATTCGTTGTTAGGACAATTTTATCTACAAGATCAGAATCGGCTGCTTCATAGATACGAAGTAGTACACGAGTATCCGGAGCGAGCTTTCCTTCACGCTCTGCCATAGCTAAAGTAGTAGCCGTCTGGCACCCATTGACGATCTGCATATTCTTGATTTTGACGTGTGGGTTATCTGGATCTGTTACTGCCTCGCAGTGCTCACAAACGATTGTTACACCATTGTTGAGAAACCAGAATAGGTAGCTCTCGTCAGCCTGACTGCAAGTATTGAAGATGTCTGAGTTTACAGCACCGCGTGTCCCAAGAAAGCGTCGAATGTTCGCATCAAATACAGATCCTGTAATATCGTCGTTTACCACTCTCGCAATTTCTCGTGCGGTCGCCGAGCATATAATGCCTTTCAGACCTTCAGCATGGTATCTAATCAGGGAAGGGTTATTGGCATCGTATCGAATGCGTATATCTTCGTTGATCTTACGATCACGCTTTTCGAGTGCATTCATTCGAGTTACAAGCTCGTTAGCGCCCCAAGCTCGAAACTCAAAACTAGCGAACGTGTCGTTGTCATACTGGTCTCTGATCGTTTTCTCTTCTTGCTTAAACTCCTCTGATATTTCGTCCTCTAGTCCATTGGTAACAAATGCAACTTGAACATGTATATTCGAGGGTCCTATCGCGCTTTGTATTGACCTGTATTCTGTTATTCGGTCTTTGAATCTCATGTTTGCAAGCCTATTGACATCAGCCCGCGATTTGTTGAACACCCAGTCAAGACCGTTACGCATCTGTATCAAAACGTTAGACGAAAAAGAGGTCGTTTTCTTTGCTTGTACTATGTAAACAGTAGCTTCGTTGTCATCCTGCTCAAGAGTAACAATATCAACCTGCTTATCCTGACCCCCATCAACAAAATCCGCAGGATCAAAGGCGTGCATACTCTGTCCAACAATTAAAGTATGCACGAAACGAGCAAACGCAACATCCTCCGTTACACTTAGATCCTGTACAGTTTTCTCGACCCTCTCCTGAACAATCTGCTGCCGTAAATTCATATCACCTCCCAACTCTATCGAATACCCTTAACAGAAATCGTACCGCACTCGTCGAACAATTACTCCTTAGCGAGCGTGGGCGGAGGAGACTTCCTCCAGATATTTCAGCGCATCAGCGACGGGGATCACGTCACCATACTTGGCGTCTATGTCGTAGAGGTTGGCCTCTTGGGCGTCGAGGGTGCGGTCGCCGACGGCCTCTCGGGGAACGACCGGACGGAAGCCATACTGGAGGGCATCGACGGCGGTGGCGCGGACGCAGCCGGAGGTCGAGGCCCCGGTGATAACGAGCGTGTCTACTCCGGCGGCGGTTAGCGCACTGGAGAGTCCGGTGCCAAAGAAACCAGAGGCGAAGAGCTTGTTGAGTACCGGCTCTGTTTCGAGTGGGGCTATGCGCGGGTCTATCTCGGCCCAACGAGAACCGGCTTCGAGGGTGAGCAGGGCGGGGACTTTGTCTATGAAGGTAGCAGCGGTTAGCTTGTCAGACTCGCGGTAGGCAACCGTTGTAAAGATGACTGGTATCTCCGCCTGACGAGCAGCTTCGAGGAGCTTTTCTATCTCCGCGATCGGACCTTCGAGATCGCAGGCCAGAGGAGATTCGTGGTCTGTGAAGCCGAGGGTCATGTCTATGACGATGAGGGCGGGGCGGCGACCGAAGCCGCCGCGCTCGCCGAAGCCTTCAATGTGCGTCATGAGGTTATCCCGCGCCGTTGCGGCGGGCGCCCATCTCTCCCGAGAGCCACTCGTTGAACTTGCGCCGAGTATCGGCAATGATCGAACGCTGCTCCTCCAGCGAGGGGAGCGGGCCGTGGTCGAAGCCCAGGAGTTCGCCGCGGCTGCTCTTCAGCTCTTGGCGGCGGGATTCGGTTGCGGCTGAGTCCACCGCACCGTCGCCATCGAGGATTACGCCGTAGTCGTTTTCGGCGGCTTCTGTAGAGATCAGTTTCCAGCGAATGTCTTTGGCGACGGCTTCTGGATCGCGGGAGAGCGGATCTCCGACGCCGCCGGCGCCGGCGGTCTCGAAGGCGAGGAAGTCGCCTTCGTAGACGGGGACGTCGCTTACTTTCGAGGGGAGGTCAACCTCCTCACCGCCGGCGCGGATGAGGGTCTTTTTGGACGGTGTACCGGGCTTGCCACCTGCGACGCCGTAGGGGTAGGTGAGGGCGCGGTCATCCTGGTAGGTGATGCTGCCGTCGGCCAGGAAACGATAGACCTTCTTGATGCCGCAGCCGCCCCGGAACTCGCCCGCGCCGCAGGTGTCCGGGCGGACGGAGTATTCCTCAACGATAAGAGGATAGTAGGTCTCCATGTACTCGGCCGGCACGGCGAGGAACTCCGGCCACCAGGAATGTCCGTCGAGACCGTCCTTTCCTGGTATGGCGGGGATGCCGCCGTAAAGGATCTCCATGGTCTGGAACGGCTCGCCCGTCTTCTTCACGCCGGAGTAGACGAAGTTGGGGCTGGTGCCGTAGCTCCCGGAGACGTTGAAGCCGATAGCCTTCGCGTAGACCGCGCCGAGCACGTCAAAGAGCCGGGCCATGACGACCAGGCGATTGCTCAGAGGCGCCGGAGCTTTCGGGCGCAGGACGGAGCCTTCGGGGATGGTCACTTTGATGATGTCGGCGTAGCCGTCGTTGAACAGGATGGTCGGATCCACGGCGGAGATCAGGAATACGCCCGCGAACATCTGGAACATCTCCTTGTTGAGGAGGAAGTTCACGGGTCCGGGGACTTGATCGTCTGTTCCCGTCCAGTCCAGGTGCAGGGTGTCGTCCTCCCGCCACATGGCGAGCTTCAGCTTGATGGGGCCGTTGCCGAGGCCGTCGTCGTCGGTGTAGTCCTCGAACTCGAAACGCTGGCCCTTGGGGATTAGCTGCTGGATCAGGGCCATCACGCTCGTGCGCGTCCGGTCGAGCAACGCGTCGCACGCTTCGAGGTAGGTGTCCTTCCCGAAGCGGTCGCAGATGTCCTTGACCCGTTGCGCCCCCGTGGCCGTCCCGGCGGAGATCGCCATGACGTCCGCCCGGGTCTCGCGCGGGGTGCGCGAGTTGTGGCAGAAGAAGCGCAACACTTCCTCATTAAGCTTCCCTGCATCGTAGAGCTTGACGGGCGGCATCCGGACGCCTTCTTCGTAGATGCTGCGGGCGTCGATGGGAATGGACCCGGCCGTCGAGCCGCCGACGTCCATCAGGTTGCCCCACTGCAGAGCGTAGCCGATGTGGTCGTCGTCGTAGAAGATGGGCCGGACCAGCAGGATGTCCGGCAGGTGCGAGGTCGAGCCCTCCATCATGTACGGGTCGTTCAGGGCTATGACGTCGCCGTCCTTCAACTCTTCTACCTTGTAGGGAGAGTTTTCGAGGACGGTGTCCACGGGGCTGCCGAACTGGCCCACGATCATGCGCCCCTTCTTATCGGCGATGAGGGGGAACTCGTCGGCCTGCTCGCGGATGATGGGGCTGACGGCCGTGGTCACCAGCACGCGGTCCATCTCGTCGCGGATATTCTTTAGCGCGCTCTCGATAATGTCGAGGGTTACGTGGTCTATGTCATGCTCCCGGACGAAATCCGGGAGGGTTCCTTCTTGCAGCGCCATCGCTCTACGCCTCCTCGATCATTATGTTCCCGAAACGGTCCACCGTGCCCGCGTACCCCGGCTCGATGACGGTCGTCGTATCGTCCTGAACCACGACGGCCGGCCCCGAAACCACGTTTCCGGCGCGCAGCGCGCCGCGGCCATAGATCGGGGTCTCCATCCATTCGCCGCCGAAGAAGACCTTCTCATTCCGCATCACTGCCCCCGTGGCGTCCTCGCCCGCGCCTTCCGCGCTCTCCACGAGCGTAACGCCCTTGATGGTGCCGCGACCGATCACCCTTATCGTGGCGATCTCCAGCGGCGAGTCGGGCAGCTCGAAGTTGTACCGCTGGCGGTGGGCCTCCTCGAACTGCCGCCGCAGGAAAGTGCTGTCCTCGCCCGTCAGGTCTTCCAGGGAGAAGCGGCAAGGGATCTGGATATTCTGCAAATAGTACCGGCAGTCCGCGTACAGGTCGAAACGCCGCTTGTCCTCCTCCACACCCTCGCCGTCCAGCCACTCGCTCGCCCCGGCCATCAGGTCCTCGACACGGGCCTTCAGCTCGGAGGCGGGCGTCTCCTCGGCGATCTTCAAATACGTCTCCGGAAACTCGTTCTGGATGTCTGACGAGAGGAACCCGAACGCGCTCATCACGCCCGGCGTCGGCGGGATGATGACCGAGCGGGAGCGGATCAAGCGCCCAAGGGCGTTCGCGTGCATCGGACCCGCGCCGCCGAAGCCCACTAGCCCGAACTCCCTCGGGTCGTAGCCGCGCTCGACGCTCACCACCCGCAGGGCGGCGTGCATATTCTCGTTGACGATCTCCACTATAGCCTCGGCCGCCTCCTCGACGCTCATCCCCAGCGGCTCCGCGACCTTCTGCACGGCGGTCCGCGCCGCATCCTCGTCCAGGGACAGCGTGCCGCCGAGGGCCACGTCCGGCGGGATGCGGTGCAGCACCACGTTCGCGTCGGTAACGGTAGGCTCCTCCCCACCCCGGCCGTACGCGGCGGGTCCGGGAGCAGCGCCCGCGCTCGCCGGGCCGACCTGCAACGCGCCGCTCGCGGACAGGAACGCGATGGAGCCGCCGCCTGCCCCAACGCTGTGTACGTCCACAGCCGCCGCCTTGAAACGGAAGTAGCCCAGAGACATCTCGCGCCGCACCAGCGTCTCACCGTTCAGGCAGAGAGAGACGTCGGTTGAGGTGCCGCCCATGTCGAAGGTCAGGATGTCTGGGACTGAGATCTCACGCGCCAGGTACGCCGAGCCCGTAACGCCGCCCGATGGCCCCGACAGCGCTATCTGTATCGGCCGCTCCGCGACCGCCTCCGTGCTCATCGCCCCGCCGTCCGAGCGGACGATGGAGAGAGCGCCGCCGAACTGCTTCTCCGCGATGGATGACTCGAAGTTCCGCATGTACGTCATGGCGCGCGGCTGCACGGCGGTGTTGACCACGGTGGTCAGCGTCCGCTCGTACTCGCCATACTCCTGGCCGATGTCCGAGGAGATGGAGACCGAGAGGTCCGGGTAGAGTTCGCGGGAGATCTCGCGCGCCCGCCGCTCGTGATCCGGGTTGACGTAGGAGTTGAGGAACCCGATGGCAAGAGCTTCTATGCCTCGCTCCACGAGCCTCTTCACCGCCTGACGCACCTCTTCCTCGTCCAGTTCCGAGATGATGATGCCATCCACCCCGAGACGTTCGGAGATGCCGATGGTATCGGTCGGATCGGCGGGCGGATCGGGCTTCTGGAGGGCCATCCAGCCGTAGAGCGGTCCCGGCGTCCAGGCGCGGGCGAGATAGAGGATCTGCTCGTGTCCCTTCGTCGTAAGTAGTCCCACCCGCGAACCGGTATTCGTGAGGATCATGTTCGTCACCACGGTCGTCCCATGAAACAGCAAGTTCAGGTCCGTGAACCCGATCCCGACCTTCTCACAAACATTCTCTATCCCGGTAACGACCCCCTGCGACGGGTCCTCCGGCGTCGAAAGCACCTTGCCTTCCGTCAACTCGCCGGTGTCTTCGTTGAAGACCAGCACATCCGTGAACGTCCCCCCGACATCCACCGCTACGTTATACGCCAAAACTCCTCCTATTCATGGTTCCCTTTCCTCATTCGATGGTCTCCGTTCTCAAGTGACATTCGCCGCTGGCTCAAAGCGAGCCTCGATTGGCGCGTGATCGCTTAACCCTTGTTCTCGGAGCGCGTGGAGATAAGAGCAGGCGGTGGCATTCAGACGCCGTGAAGCAAAGACGTGGTCGAAGCGGCGGCCATGCTTCTTACCTCGATTCCACATCACCCAGCTCATTTCCTGCTTCCCGAACCCATGCAGGTCCCGGTACACATCTCCGAGGTCATGCTTCCCTAGTCCTGTTATCACGCTCAACTCAGCTTCCGACCAGCGCTTGTTGTTGGTGCCGAACGGGATAGTGGTGCCGTCTGCCAGCTCCGTTTGCGGTGAGTTGAAGTCCCCACACAGGATACGTAGTCGCTCTCCGTTCTGGGAAAGTCGTTCATAAATACCCTCGAACGTTTCGACCTTTATCAGACCATGCGAAACTCCCGCCGGAAGGTGTGCATTGTGGCACTCGATCTCACCCCACGGGCTTTCTACGATTACGGAAAGCACACGCTCCCGCCACGGCACGTTGAAATCAGCCGGTGGCAATAACTCTACGGGCCATCGTGATGCTGTGAGGATCGCATACTTCCGTCCCCCTACCAGTTCGTCAAGATTCGGCGCAGCATCTAAGCTGGTCACAACCTGATAGTCCCGTTCCTCTAACTCGCGCCGCCATATTGGGATGGTGGTGGCCGTAACCTCTTGCAAGGCAATGACATGGGGTTCGTACTCGGCCAGACCGCCCCCCTGCGCGGTCAATTTCTTGACCCTACGGTTGACGTTCCAGGAGATGAGACGAAACATCCTACCCCGCCACCGGCTCGAAGTTGCCGGCCTTGTATACCTGTCCCGGAAGCTCCTTGCCGAGTTGCTCCGAGAGCCACGCCGCGACCTGGATGAGCGCCTCCAGGTCGATCCCTGTCTCGTGTCCCATGCCGTGCAGCGTGTAGACGAGGTCCTCGGTCGAGATGTTGCCGGTGGCGCGCGGCGCGAATGGGCATCCTCCCGTACCGCCGACCGAGGCGTCCAGCACCGTGGCCCCGCTTTCGACTGCCGCCACCGCGTTCGCTATGCCGGTGTTTCGCGTGTCGTGGAAGTGGCATCCGACCGTCACGCCGAAGGCTGCCACGCCTTCGACCAGTTCACGCACCTGAGTCGGCACCCCGACCCCGATGGTGTCGGCCAGCACGACCTCGTCCGGCCGCGCCTCCGCTACCCGCCCGGCGATTCGGAGGACGTGGTCCGGTTCGACACGCCCCTCGAACGGGTCCCCAAACGCAGCGGAGAGCGTGATCGAAACGCGCACCCCATCCAGCCGCGCCCGCTCCACGAGCCTCGCCGAGAGATCCATCGCGTCAGCTACCGTCGTGTTCTGGTTGCGCTTCGCGAAGGTCTCCGTTACCGGAAAAGCGTAGCGGACCTCATCGACCCCGGCCTCGACCGCCCGCTCGTAGCCCCTCTCGTTCAGGACGAGCCCCGCGTAGCTCGTGCCGGGACGGCGCTCTATCTTCTCCAGCACCTCCTCGGCGCCCGCCATCCGCGGCACGCGCTTCGGGTTGACGAAGCTGGCCGCCTCGACCCTCGGGACACCGGATGCCGCCAGCCTGTCACAAAGTTCCGCGCGGATCCCCGGCGCGAGTGTGCTGTTTTCGTTCTGGAGGCCGTCGCGGGGGCCAACGTCCACTATTTCGACGCGCATCAGATAATGCCTCGCTCTCGCAACCCGTCCCGTTCTTTCTCGCTCAGGTTCAGGACTTCTCCGTAGACTTCGTCGTTGTGCTGGCCGAGGGATGGTCCGGTCCAGCGGACCTCTCCGGGTGTCTCGGTTAGACGCGGGACGACGTTCTGCATGGGAATCTCGCCGATCTCCGGGTCTTCCACGCGGATGACGTTCTCCCGCGCGGCGTAGTGCGGGTCCTCGACCATGTCCTTCGCGGTGAAGACCTTGCCGGTCGGGACGCTGGCTTCAGCCAGGGTCTCTATAACCTCCTCGACGGTCCGCTCTTTCGTCCAGGCGGAGATTATTTCGTCCAACTCCTCCATGTTCTCGCCTCGTGCGTGGTGCGTGGCGAACTTCTCGTCGTCGGCCCACTCGGGATGCCCTACCGTCTTCGCAAGTCTTCCGAAGACGGTATCCGCGTTGCCCGCTATGAGCACGTAGTCGCCGTCGCTCGTCGGGTAGATGTTGGATGGCGCGACGAACGGCAGCACGGTCCCGGTGCGGCCCCGGACGTGTCCCGTAAGCTCGTACTCGGGGATGGTGCTCTCCATGAGCGCGAGCACCGCCTCGTAGATGCCGACGTCGACGACCTGTCCCTTTCCTCCATGGGCCTCGCGGTGGTAGAGGGCCGTCAATGCTCCCAGAGCACCGAAGGTCGCGGCTAGGGAATCGCCGAGGCTGATGCCGGCGCGCGGCGGCGGCGCGTCGGGGAAGCCGGTGACGTGCCGGATGCCGCCCATCGCCTCGCCTATAGCGCCGAACCCGGCCTGCTCCTTGTACGGACCCGTCTGGCCGAAGCCGGAGACCCGCACCATGACCAGACCGGGGTTGATCCCGCTGAGCCTGTCGTAACCGAGTCCCCAGCGCTCCATCGTGCCGGGCCGGAAGTTCTCGATCACGACGTCGGCCTCGGCGATGAGCTCTCGGGCCAGGTCCTGGCCTTCTTCCTCTCTCAGGTTCAGCGTCACGGACTTCTTGTTGCGGGCGATTATGGGCCACCAGAGGGTGCGGCCTTCTTTACGATGTCGTCCCCAGACGCGCATGGGATCGCCCTTGCCGGGCGGCTCTATCTTTATGACCTCGGCGCCGAAGTCCCCGAGGAGTTGTCCGCAGAACGGTCCGGCGAGGAGACTGCCCATCTCGACGACGCGGACACCTTCTAGCGGGCGGGTCCCGTTGCGGGCCTCGGTCACTCCTTGTCTCCCTTCCGGTCTTCTTCGAGGGCGTTTATTACGAAGTCCCGTCCCTCGTATACGTGCTCGCGCATGACGATCTCCGCCCGCTCGCCATCTCTCGCCTCTAACGCACCGAGGATCTGACGGTGGTAGTGGTTGGAGACCAGGCGCTCCTGGGACGTGTACCAGAAGAAAGCCTTGAACACTAGCGGTAGCTCGACGGTTCGCCGGATCATACGCTCCAGCCTCGTGTTCCGACTGGCCGTAACTATCGTCCCATGGAACTCGTTGTTGAGAGCCACGAGAAGCCGTATCTCTTCCTCGCGGTCGTCGTACCTCCTGCGCGCGAGGTCCTCCATCTCCCCCGCAAGCCCCCGAAGGCGGACGATCTCACGCTCGTCGATACGCCCCGCCGCCCTCCGCGCCGCGTGGCCTTCGAGTACGGCCCGCAGATCGTAGATGTCCCACACTTCCTCGACGCCGAACGAACAGACCATCGCCCCTTTATTCGGGACCATCTCCACGAGTCCCTCGGCTTCGAGCATGGTGAGCGCCTGCCGTATTGGAGTCCGGCTCACCCCGAGCCTTTCGGCGAGCTGCTCCTCGATAAGGCGCTCCCTGGGACCGTACTCGCCCTCCAGGATCAACCGCCGCAAGCGCTCGAAAATCGCCGAAGGTCCGGGTTTTTCTGCGTTTTTACGCAAAGCGGCTCCCATCAAGCCTCCTTCCCCTGATCTCGCGGTCTCCTCTGAAACCGCTTGTATACAATTTTATTGGAATGGGATTTTTGTGTCAAGTATTCCTTTCGCGGAGGATTCCGAAGCCCCGCATTTCGGCTTCGGCTAGACTATCTGGAGAGAGTGCGGAAAGGAGAAGCATGACGACGGTAGTCTTGGTTGGGACTCTGGACACGAAGGGAACGGAGTACGGTTACCTGCGTGATCGGCTTGTAGAACATGGCGTGGACGTGCTACTGGTGGATGCGGGAATTTTAGGAGAGCCAAAGATCACGCCGGATATTTCTCGCGAGGAAGTAGCCCGGGCCGCGGGCGAAGATTTGTCCACGCTCGCGTCGGATGGTGACCGTGGCGTGGCGGTCGAGGCGATGGGCAGGGGCGCTGGAGAAGTCTTGAAGCGTCTGTATGCCGAGGGCCGGCTGGACGGTGTGCTGGGGCTTGGGGGTTCCGGCGGCTCCTCGCTCGTGACGTACGCGATGCGCCAGTTGCCGGTCGGGGTTCCGAAACTCATGGTTTCGACGGTCGCCTCGGGCGACACCCGGCCTTATGTTGGCGCGGTGGACGTAACCATGATGTACTCGGTGGTGGACATCGCCGGGATCAACCACATCTCCGCCCGCATACTCTCGAACGCCGCCGGGGCAATTGCCGGCATGGCTAAGGCCGAGGTCCCCGAGGCCGGCGAAGAGCGCCCGCTCGTTGGGGCGACCATGTTCGGGGTAACCACCCCGGCGGTGGACGCGGCCCGCGAACGGTTGGAGGAGCTAGGTTACGAAGTCCTGGTCTTCCACGCCACGGGCACCGGGGGACAGTCGATGGAGGCTCTAATGCAGGGCGGCTTCATCACCGCCGCTCTTGATCTGACTACTACCGAGTTGGCCGACGAGCTCGTCGGGGGAGTTCTCTCGGCGGGGCCGGATCGCCTGGAGGCGGCCGGTGAGATCGGTATTCCGCAAGTCGTCTCCCTGGGCGCTTTAGACATGGTCAACTTCGGCCCGAGGGAATCGGTGCCGGAGCGGTTCGAGGGCCGCAACCTCTACGTCCACAACCCGACCATCACCCTGATGCGAACCACCCCTGATGAGTGCGCCGAGCTAGGGCGCCGCATCGCTCACAAGCTAAACGCCGCGAGAGGTCCGCTAACACTGTTTATTCCACTCAAGGGCGTGTCGATGATAGACGCCGAAGGTCAACCATTCCACGATCCCAAAGCCGATGAAGCGCTCTTCGGCGCGCTGCGAGAGAACCTCAGCGAAAGCGTGGATGTGCGAGAACTGGACACGGACATCAACGATCCAGAGTTCGCCCGCGCGGCCGCGGAGAGACTACACGAACACTACCAAGCGTGGTCCCGACAGCGAGCGGAGGCAGGCCAATGAGACGCGAGGAGGCGCTGGCGAAGCTCCGTGGCGAGGTAGAGGCGGGGCGTCCGGTTATCGGGGCCGGGGCGGGGACCGGGCTCTCGGCCAAGTGCGCCGAAGCCGGCGGCGTAGACCTCATAATCATCTACAACTCGGGCCGCTACCGGATGGCGGGGCGCGGTTCGCTCGCGGGCCTCCTTCCCTACGGCGACGCGAATGAGATCGTCGTGGACATGGCCGCCGAAGTCCTGCCCATCGTAAACGACACGCCTGTCCTCGCCGGCGTCTGCGGGACCGACCCGTTCCGGCTCATGCCGAACTTCCTGCGGCAACTCAAGGAGATGGGTTTCTCGGGGGTGCAGAACTTCCCGACCGTCGGTCTCTTCGACGGCACCTTCCGCCAGAACCTCGAAGAGACCGGGATGGGCTTCGGGTTGGAGGTGGAGATGATCCGGCTCGCCCATGACCTGGACCTTCTTACCGCGCCATACGTCTTTAATGAAGAAGAAGCCCGCATGATGGCCGACGCCGGGGCCAACGTCCTCGTCCCCCACATGGGACTCACGACCTCCGGTAGTATCGGGGCGCAGACGGCTCTCACGCTGGAGGAGTCGGCCGAGAGGGTTCAAGTCTTGCGGGACGCGGCCACGGAAGTCAAGCCGGACGTACTCGTCCTCTGCCACGGCGGTCCTATCGCAAGCCCGGATGACGCGGAGTACGTGCTGCGGCATACGGACGGCGTCGTCGGGTTCTTTGGAGCCTCCAGCATGGAGCGGTTACCGACGGAGGTGGCGATGACCGAGAACATGCGCCGCTTCAAAGGAATAGGAGGTTAGGAGACGTGGGCGGCATAGACGTCGGAAACATCCCCACACATACGTTTGAGTGGGGTCAGATCAAATGGCTCGTCACCCCCGATGCCACGGAGGGCGCCAACGTAACCCTGGGCGAGGTGATCCTGATGCCCGGCAAGGGCCACGACCGCCACAACCACCCGGAGTCGGAGGAGGTCCTCTACATCCTCTCGGGCAACGGCGAGCAGATGGTGGACGATGGAGATCCCTTCCCCATCGCCCCCGGCGACACCATCCACATACCCACGACCGTCTTCCACTCGACGTTAAACACCGGATGGGAGCCGATGCGCTTGCTCGCGCTCTACAATCCGGGCGGAGCGGAGAAAGCGTTAAAAGAGCTGCCGGATTTCACGGAGACGCCGGCCGGGACCGCGCCGGGCTGGGTCCGCGCCTGACGGAATTTTCTAGGAAGACTGGCTCTCTTCGATCTCGGCCAGGACAGCGCCGCCGGGGACGAGGGTTCCCTCGCCATAGGGCAGCGCGGCGACTATCCCGGCCCGCGGAGCGGTCACGGGCTGCTCCATCTTCATCGCCTCAAGAACTAGCAAGAGTTGTCCTTCCTCGACCTCGTCACCCTCTCCAACCAGCACCTGTACCACAGTTCCAGGCATCGAGGCCGTCAGGCTCGCGCCAGCCTCCCCAGCTCCACCCGTACCGGCGCCGTCCAGGCCGGGTGGCCGGGGCCTCGCCAACGTGTAGGATTCCCCTTCGTGTGAGACCAGCGCATCGAGCCCGTCCAAGGCAAAGCTGGCTGTTATGGGAATTCCATCTAGTATGACGTTCAGTTCCCCCCCCTCGGCGGAGAGCACCTCGACAGTTGATTCGCGGTCATCCAGCCTGAGCCTAAGCTTTCCGATGCCGTCCCGCTCTACCTCGACCCGGTACTCTTTATTGCCTGCCTGGTAGCGGAGCGGAACGGCCCCGAGAGAGCGCCAGGGTCCGGCCGAGAAGGGGTCTGCAGAGGCTTTCGAGAGCCGCGAAATCTCCCCGGCGGCCGCGAGCAGCACGGCTTCGCGTGGTACAGGTGTCTCCGGCGGAGCTTCCGCGAGATGGTGTTTCTCCAGAAAGCGTACGGTGGTGTCTCCGGCGGCGAAGGCTGGATGGCTGGCTATGCGGCGTAAGAGGGGCAGGTTAGTAGGGACGCCGAGTACGGAGTAGTCGCGCAATGCTCGCCGGAGACGGCGTATCGTAGCGTTCCGGTTGGATGCCTGGACGATCAGCTTCGCGAGCATCGAATCGTAGTTGAGCGGTACTTCATCGCCGGTCTCGAAGCCTGTGTCGTTGCGGATACCCGGTCCATCCGGTGACGAGAAGCCGAGCAGCCTGCCCCCGGCGGGCAGACCATTTTCGTCTTCGGCGTAGATGCGGACCTCGATAGCGTTGCCGCGTAGGGTGATGTCGTCCTGAGATACCGACAGAGGTTCTCCGGCGGCGACGGTTAGCTGGAGCTGGACGAGGTCCATGCCCGTAACTAGTTCAGTCGCCGGATGCTCGACCTGCAGGCGGGCATTCATCTCCAGGAAATAGAACTCATCGCCATCCAGCAGGAACTCGACCGTTCCCGCGTTCTGGTAGCCTGCTTGCCGGGCCAGGCGCACCGCGGAGTCGCAGATGGAGCGGCGGAGTGCCGGACTCAGGGCGGACGAGGGAGCTTCCTCCACGACCTTCTGGTGGCGGCGTTGGATCGAGCACTCGCGTTCGTAGAGGTGGATGACGTTGCCATGCGAGTCGCCAATCACCTGAACCTCGACGTGCCGGGGGTTCTCGATGAGCTTCTCCAGAAACACCGACCCGTCACCGAAGGAAGCCTCCGCTTCCCGTCTCGCTCCCCGCACGGCGTCGGGAAAGTCTTTCGGTCTCGTCACAGCCCGCATCCCGCGTCCGCCGCCTCCGGCGCTCGCCTTGACCAGCACCGGATAACCTATTCGTTTTGCCTCCTCGGCGAGGCGCTCCTCGCCCTCCTCGACGCCATCGTATCCCGGAACCGTCGGTACTCCGGCGTCGCGGGCCAGCTCCTTCGCCCGCACCTTGAACCCCACCAGGTCCATGGCCTCCGGTGACGGCCCGACCCAGATAGCGCCTGCCTCCCCCACCGCGCGCGCAAACCCGGAACTCTCCGCCAGGAAGCCGTACCCCGGATGCACCGCGTCCGCCCCGGAATCTCTGATGACCTGCACCAGCTTCTCGATGTTCAGGTAGCTCTCGGATGCCGGGGCGGCACCGATAAGGTAAGCCTCATCCGCGAATCGCCGGTGCATGGCGTTCTCGTCGGCCTCCGAGTAGACGGCGACGGTCTTTATCCCGAGCTCGCGGCAGGTCCGGAAGACTCGGACGGCAATCTCGCCACGGTTGGCGACGAGCAGCTTTTCGATGCTCACGGCTCTTTTCTCCAGGAAGGCTCTCGCTTCTCCAGGAAGGCGGCGAGACCCTCCTGGCCTTCCTCGCCGACGCGCAGGTCGGAGATCAAACCGGCCAGCAAACCCGTCGCCTCCATCGGCTCGACGGCTTCTATCTGCCGAAGTATCTGCTTCACCGCCGCGAGCGCATCCGGGCCGCCCTTCAGTAGCTGGGATACTTTCCGGTCCACTACAGCGTCTAGCTCGTCCTTCGTCGCGACTTGGTGTACGAGTCCCATCTCTCGCGCCAACTCCGCGTCGAAGCGCTCTCCCGTAAGGAACAGCGCCCGGCTGTATGACTGTCCGATCTTACGCACCACGAACGGCGCGATGGTCGCCGGGGCTATTCCGAGCCGCACCTCCGAGAAAGCAAACCTCGTTCCCACCTCCGCCACCGCCAAATCCGACGCCGCGACGAGCCCGACTCCGCCGCCGATGGCCGCCCCGCGGACCTTTGCGACCACCGGCTTCGGACATTCATCGACGGCCCGGAACATGGCCGCGAGCCGCCGGGCGTCCTCCAGGTTCTCCTCGTGGGTGAAGTTTGCCGTATCACGCATGTACCGAACGTCCGCGCCCGCGCAGAAAGAGCGCCCCTCACCGGTAAGGACGACCACCCGAACGTCCCCGTCCTCCGAAAGCTCCTCGAAGCAGCGCGTCACTTCCTCTATGAGCCAAGCGTCGAGAGCATTGTGCGACTCGGGACGCGCGAGGGCCACGGTAGCGACCGGCCCTTCGTCAATCCGCCTCAGGTGTTCGTATTCTTCCATCGCTACATCCTGAAGACGCCGAACGTCGTCTCTTCCAGCGGGGCGTTCGCGGCGGCGGAGAGCCCGAGCGCCAGGACCATGCGTGTATCCACCGGGTCTATGATGCCATCGTCCCAGAGACGGGCGGTCGAGTGATACGGGTTCCCTTCTTCCTCGTACTTCTCAAGGATCGGCCGCCGGAACTCGTCCCGCTCCTCTTCACCCATCTCCTCGCCTTCGCGCGCCAGGTTGTCTTCCTGCACCGTGAGCAGGACGTTCGCCGCCTGCTGGCCGCCCATTACGCTGATGCGGGCGTTCGGCCACATCCACAGGAAGCGTGGCGAGTACGCCCGGCCGCACATGCCGTAGTTTCCAGCGCCGAATGACCCGCCGACGACGACGGTGAACTTCGGCACGTTGGCATTGGCGACGGCCATGACCAGTTTCGCCCCGTCCTTGGCGATGCCGCCCGCCTCGTACTCCTTCCCGACCATGAAGCCGGTGATGTTTTGGAGGAAGATGAGCGGGATGCCGCGCGAGCAGCACAGTTCGATGAAGTGCGCGCCCTTCAGCGCGCTCTCGGAGAACAGGATGCCGTTGTTGGCGAGGATGCCGACCGGATGGCCGAAGATACGCGCGAAGCCGCAGACCAACGTCTCGCCGTAGAGCGGCTTAAACTCGTGCAGGCGGCTGCCGTCCACGACGCGGGCGATGACCTCGCGCGCGTCGTAGCCCTGGCGGTGATCGCGCGGCACGATGCCATACAGTTCTTCCGGGTCGTAGAGCGGCTCTTCTGGCTCTTCCATCGTCCACGGCTGCATTCCGCGCCTGTTCAGGTTCTCGACGATGGAGCGGACTATAGCGGCGGCGTGCTCGTCGTCCTCGGCGTAGTGATCCGCGACGCCGGAGAGACGGGTGTGGACATCCGCGCCGCCAAGCTCTTCGGCGGTGACCTCCTCGCCGGTCGCGGCCTTCACGAGAGGCGGACCGCCAAGAAAGATCGTGCCCTCCCCCTTCACGATGACGACCTCGTCGCTCATCGCCGGTACGTACGCCCCGCCAGCCGTGCAAAACCCCATGACGGCGGCTATCTGCGGGATGCTTTTGGCGCTCATCCGGGCCTGGTTGTAGAAGATGCGTCCAAAGTGCTCCCGGTCCGGGAAGACTTCATCCTGAAGCGGCAAAAACGCGCCGCCGGAGTCAACCAGATAGACGCAGGGCAGGTGGTTCTGTTCGGCGATCTCCTGGGCGCGCAGATGCTTCTTGACGGTCATCGGGTAGTAGGTGCCGCCCTTCACGGTCGCGTCGTTGGCGACGACCATTACCTCCCGCCCCGAGACGCGGCCGATGCCGGTCACGATACCGGCAGCCGGTACTTTGCCGTCGTACATACCGTAGGCGGCCAGCGGCGAAAGCTCCAGGAACGCGGTACCAGGGTCAAATAGCTGCCCGATCCTGTCGCGCACCGGCAGCTTGCCACGCTCTGCGTGGCGCTTGCGGGCTTTCTCGCCACCCCCTCGCCGGGCTTCGGCGGAACGTCCGCGCAGGTCCGCGAGAAGCTCCTCGAAAGCCTCGGCGTTGCGTTTGAACGCTTCGCCTTTCGTATCCACACGGCTGTTGAGCCGGCTCATTCTCTCCTCTCCTCAGCTTGGCCTCGTGAAGAATGTTAGCCACCTTCAGCCGCGGGCGCTACCCGCGCCGCGTTTTTCGCGTATTTCCATCTTCCTCGCTCGTTACTCTATGCATGATCGCGAGGATAGGCTACACTTCCTCCGTAGTCCCATGGGAGAAAGTCGGGAGGGGACGAGTTGCAGCCGCGCATGCTCCGAACACGGGGCGACGCCCCGTGAAGGGGCGCCGCTCGTTCAGCAACAAACCCATCTACAAGAGGAGACGCCGGATCGCCCTCCTGATCCTCCTCGCCCTCGTAGTCATACCTATCTATTCGCCCGCGAGGAATATAATGGGAAGTCCTGACTCCACCACGAAAGAGGTGTCGATCCAGAGGATCACCCCGCCGCTCTTCTCCATGCCTCCCACGACGCTTACCGGGACAGGAATAGAGCATAACGCGGGACGCCCACCGAAAGATCCCACGCTCTACCTGACGATCCCGAAGCTCGGTCTCTACGAGCGCACGGTCAAGAACGACGATTCGGATCTGGCCCTGAATGAAGGCGCCGTAAAGTTGCCTTCCTCGGGTTTCCCCTGGCAAAAACACGCCAACACCTACATAGCGGGCCACCGGGTCGGCTACCAGGACACCCAGAGCTACTACGAGTTTCTGGACCTCCCCTCCTTGCAGGAAGGCGACGAGGTCTTCCTCGAAGACGCCAACGGCGCCCCTTATACTTACCAGGTCACCAAGGTATTCGTCGTAAAGCCGCAGGAGAGCTGGGTTACGAAGCCGGTGTCAGGGAAGGACATGGTTACCCTCCAGACCTGCACCGAGACCATGAAAGACTGGTGGACGATAGGTCCGAAACTCATGTCGTCGGCTCCCGATACCGGACGCCTCATAGTCCGGGCTGAACGTACTGACTGAACTTCCGCTTCCGGCTATGTTTCGAGGTCCCGGAAGAGCGGACGCAAGTCATCCAGTTTCTCGTAGAGCCACCATAGATATTTGCGTGTTCCGTCCTCGCGAAGCGGATGGAGGTCTTCGTGCTCGGGGTCTTCAAGGAAGTCCTGGAACGCTTCGCGGGAAGGCCACTCGACCAGCACCATTGCCGTTCGCGGATCGACGTCCGAACCTGTCTCCTCGACTCCTTCCAGACGGCCGAGCGCGGTAACTTTACCGCCGTGACGGGTCACCGCTTCGACGGAGCGTCGTGAATACTGCCGGTATAGATCATTGTCCGCCAGGTCGAACAGGTTGAGGGCGTAGATTGCGCTCTCTGAGCCTCTCTGGTTCCGGTCGTCTTCGCGGCGCCGTTCCGCTTCGGTCTGTGGCCGGTTTCGGACCTGCTCGCGTTCGTCCGACATGATATTTTCCTTCCTGAGCCGCCTGGAAGCCAGAGGACACTCCACAGAGAGCATGCTGCACTTGTGGAGGTAGGCCACGTACATTCTATATCTACCTAGTTGCCTGGAGAGAGTTTATAGGATAGGCGGTATAGTATGGCGATGGAAGCGGTCATTATCGGTAACCCCAATTCGGGAAGCGCGGGCGACGAGGGTTACCTGGAGCGCTTCGCTGAAACCCTGCGCGCCGGCGGCCTGGGGGTCGAGGTCCTGAACACCGAGCACCCGGACCACGCCACCGAACTCGCCACCATAGCCGGCGACCAGATCGTCATCGCCGCCGGGGGCGATGGGACGGTGAACGAGGTCGTGAACGGCCTCTCGAAGGGCGCGACGCTGGGTATCCTGCCGCTCGGCACGGCGAACGTGCTTGCGCGGGAACTCGGGCTGCCGCTGAAGCCGGAGGATGCCTGCGAGAAGATCCTGACCGGTACCGCCTCGCGCATGGATATCGGGGTCGCGACCGACGAAGAAGGAACGGAGCGGCGCTTCACCTGCATGGCCGGCATTGGCTTCGACGCGAATGTCGTCCGCGAGGTGACCCCGCGCTTCAAGCGCTACCTCAGGTCGCTGGCCTTCCCGCTCGCCGCGCTCAAGGTGTACTTCCAAGGTGACCAACCGGACCTGCACATCAAGGATGGTGATACGACCTACGTAACGCAGTTTGCCGTCGTCGCCAACGGCCAATACTACGGAGGCGATTTCGAGATGGCCGAAGAGGTTTCCCTGGAGAGCGGGGAGCTTGAGGTCATCCTCATCGAGGAGGTAGGCTTACTCCTGCGGGCCGACGTCCTGGCGCGTATCCTGGCGAAGAAACCTCTGGACAATGCGATGAGGTCCTTCACGTCACAGGGTGTCCTGGCCAAATCCCCCGGGACGGGCATCCCAGTCCCGGTACAGATAGACGGCGAGGTCTGGGGTCGCCACCGATGTCCTTCCGCATCGAACCGGCGGCTCTAGAGGTGATCAGGTAGCGGAGAATGCTCATCGGACCGGGCTTGCTCTCGTGCCGTGCAAATCAGGCTGGCAGCCCGCAGTTGCCGCAAGCTCCCGGCAAATTCGTTCGCTCGCAAACTCTTTGTCACAACTACTCTCACGCTGGCCGGATGCGTATAAGGCTTGATCAGTTTTTCGGAGAAACCCGCGGCAGACCAACCGTGAAGCATCGGCTTCTCGCCGGTCTCTCGTAGCCACGCTGGCCTCCCGATTTGGCGGCACACGTCAATACGCCGGTGCTTTTGAGGCTCGCTTTCCTACAGCATTCGCATGGTTCTGGATGTGTCTCTATCTATCTGTGCCTGATCCACCGTCACCTAGCTGTTTCTTTGCGGAGCGGAGCGCCGACCTCGTGCAGGTGTTGCAGTATCTCCCGGTAGGACTGGAGGACGCTAGTCTCGTGGTAGGCGATGGAGTGATCCCGGCAGAAGTCCCTGATAATCGGCTGCGCTACGCGCAAGTTGTTGCGGGGTAACCTCGGGAACAAATGGTGCTCGATCTGGTAGTTGAGTCCACCGTACCAGAAGTCGGTGATCGGGTGCGCGAAGACGTTCCGGCTGGTCAGAACCTGCCGGCGCAGGAAGTCCACCTCGCTGTCCTGCTCTAGAAGGGGCATGGCTTTGTGGTTGGGCGCGAAGATCGAGACCATGTACAAACCGTAGAGTCCACGATGAATGATGATGAACAGCACGGCTTCCAGGGGATCTAGCAGATAGAACAGCAAGCCGAAGTACAAGGCGAAGTGCGCTCCCATAACGAGTACCTCGGTCAAAGCGCTCTTTGCCTTCCTCGCCATGAGAAACTCGATGCTGCTGCGGAGCATGCTGAGAGCCTGCAGGAGCGATAACGGAAAGATCAAGATGGCCTGATATTTCACGACGAACCTCGCGAATCCCTGCTTGTCGAGGGCCTGCTCCTCGTCGAAGGCGAGCAGCGGGATGTCGATGTCGGGGTCCACGTCTATCTCGTTCGGATGGCCGTGGTGCTCGTTGTGCTTGTCGATCCACCATTGGCGGCTCATGCCGAGCAGGAGGTTCCCGAGGACAAGGGTGAGCCAATCGTTCTTCCAGGGGGTTCGGAAGGAGAACTGCCGGTGTCCGGAGTCGTGGGCGAGGAGGCTGATCTGAACGAAGACGAAGGCCAGGTAGGCGGCGTTCAGGAGCTGTATCCAGAAGTTGTCCGAGATCACCAATATAGTCAAACTCACCGCCAGCAGGCCAAAGGTTAGTATGATCTTGCCCGCGAAATATCCTGGCTGCTGCTCTAGCAATCCCTTCTGCTTGATAAGACGCTTCAACTCGGCGTATTGGTTGGCATCCGGATGGCGCACAGTCCGCGCCGGGCCTTCGTCCGGCCCGTCGGCCAGAGATGACGTGTCTGGTTTCATGCGTTGTGATCCTTTCCGACCAGGGTAACGCCCCGGCAGTTCTGTTGGAAATGATGAATCGACATGCCCGGGTCCGCCGCGGGGAATCGCCACGGGAATGGTGCAGCCGAACACTTCTTTCTCTGGCCCCTTCGAACCGCGGGCCTCGCTTTGTCTCAGAGGCGTCGAGACCAGCGGCGTCCATCGTTATCGGGTGTGGACTGTTCCGAGAACCGGGCTATGGAAAGGCTCATCATGCGCTGCGGTTCATATTGGACGTAAGGCGGTCTCTCAATGCCCGGTTCCGGACCGACGGCGGGCATTCGAAGAGTTTGTTGCGAAAACGACCTCGGATCGGACAGGACTCAGTAGCGCTACGATCCTTGTCCGCTTACCCCTACGAGCCCACTTCAACGAGCCATCCAGCCACGCAATCGTCCCTTCATTCTCCCTCGATACGCCGTTCTTCAAGATACGTTCTCCTGTGCCGCTGAGATCACTTGAGCATCAGGG
>JBBPZZ010000149.1:0-27373 GCA_038198445.1 Rubrobacterales bacterium | reverse complement strand
GTCTTCACCACCATCGAACGCGGCAACCTCGACCCCCTGAGCGTCGACGCCGTGGTGCGCGTAGCCCTGTACAAAGAGGAATACATGGAGTGGGGCATCAAATGCCTCGGCAAGGTCCTCGAAGGTCTCTTCCGCCGCTCACGCGCCGACGAAACATACTCGGACTACATAGAGGATGCCCAGGGAGTCATCCGGGGCCTCGAAACGATAGTCGCGGGTTCCGTCCTGGAGGATCTCGTCGAGGGCAACGGCGCCTGAGAATCTCTAGCTCGCCGCCATGACCTCCGGCATGAGGCCGCGCAGGAAGCGGCCCGTGTGCGACGCCTCGACGCGGGCGACCTCTTCTGGAGCGCCGGTGGCGACGATCTCGCCTCCCCCATCCCCGCCTTCGGGACCGAGGTCTATAACGTGGTCGGAGGACCGGATCACGTCCAGGTTGTGCTCGATGACGATTACCGTGTTCCCCGCATCCACCAGCCGGTGCAGGATGTGCAAGAGCTTCTCCACGTCGGCGAAGTGCAACCCCGTCGTCGGCTCGTCCAGGATGTATACGGTCTTGCCGGTCGCCCGCTTCCCTAACTCACTGGCGAGCTTGACACGCTGGGCCTCGCCGCCGGAGAGCGTGGTGGCGGGCTGGCCGAGCCGGACGTAGCCGAGCCCCACGTCGCGCAGAGTCTCCATGCGGCGTGAGATCGCCGGTACCGGCGCGAAGAACTCGCACGCCTCCTCGATGGTCATGTCTAGCACGTCGGAGATGGACTTACCCTTGTAGGTGACGCGCAGGGTCTCGGTGTTGTAGCGGCGGCCCTTGCAGACCTCGCAGGGGACGTAGACGTCCGGCAGGAAGTGCATCTCTATCCGGATCTGTCCATCTCCCCGGCACGCCTCGCAACGTCCGCCCTTGACGTTGAAGCTGAAGCGTCCGGGCTTGTAGCCTCGTATCTTCGCCTCCGGCGTCGCCGCGAAGAGCTGCCGGATGTGGTCGAAGACCTTCGTATAGGTCGCCGGGTTCGAGCGCGGCGTGCGCCCGATGGGACTCTGGTCGATGTCTATGACCTTATCCACGTCCTCCACGCCGTGCAGACCCGCATGGCGTCCAGGACGGTGTTTACCGCGGCCGACGGCGTTTGCGAGGGCTTTGTACAGGATCTCGTTGACCAGCGTGCTCTTCCCCGAGCCCGAGACTCCTGTGACGCACGTAAATACCCCGAGCGGGAACTCGACGTCCACGTCCTTCAGGTTATGCTCCATCGCGCCGAGCAGTTGGATCCCTCCGCTCGGCTCCCGCCGCTCCTCGGGCGGTTCGATCCTCCGCCGCCCGGACAGGAAGTCGCCCGTAACCGACCGTTTCTCGGCCTCGATGTCGCCCACACTCCCGGCGGCAATGATCTCACCGCCGTGTATACCGGCCCCCGGTCCCACGTCCACCAGGTAATCCGCAGCCCGGATCGTCTCCTCGTCGTGCTCGACAACGATCAAAGTGTTCCCGAGGTCCCGCAGCTTCTCAAGCGTCGTCAAGAGCCGCCGGTTGTCCCGCTGATGCAGCCCGATGGACGGCTCATCCAGCACGTACAACACGCCCACTAGCCCACTCCCGACCTGCGAAGCAAGCCGGATGCGCTGCGCCTCGCCACCGGAGAGCGTCCCCGCCGAGCGGCTGAGAGTGAGATAGCCCAGGCCAACGTCCACGAGGAACCCGAGCCTCTCCCGGATCTCCTTGACGACCCGCTCGGCGATGATCCACTCTCGCGGCGTGAACTCGACGCCCTGGAAGAAGTCCTGCGCGTCCGTGACGGAGAGTCGGGCGAACTCCGCGATGTTCTTCTCTCCCACCGTTACGGCCAGCGCCTCGGGCCTAAGCCGGGCGCCCTTGCACTTCGGGCATGGAACGTGGCTCATGAACTCCTCGATCTTCTCCCGCCGGTACTCGGAGTCCGTCTCGGAATACCGGCGCTCCAGGTTGCTGACCACGCCGTCAAACTGGGTCATGTACTGGCGGCGACGGTTGTAGCGGTTGCGGTACGAGACGTAGATCCGCTCTCCGTTGGTGCCGAAGAGGATGAGCTTCCTGTGCTCCTCGGGAAGGTCGCGCCACGGCACGTCCAGGTCTATGCCGTACTTCTCGGAGAGCGCGCCGAGCACGCTGCGATGATACTCGGTCTGAGAGTTGGCCCACGGAACCACAGCCCCCTCGTTGACGCTCAAGTCTTCGTTCGGAACGGCAAGCTCCGGGTCTATCTCAAGCCGACTTCCCAAGCCGTCGCACCGGTCACAGGCGCCGTGCGGGCTGTTGAACGAGAATGTCCTCGGCTGTATCTCCGCGATGGACGCCCCGCAGTTGGTACAGGTAAAGCTCTCCGAGAAGAGCATCGACTCACCGGGTCCGTCCTTCTCGACGGTTTCGATCTGGACCAGACCCTCGGCCAGCTTCAGCGCGGTCTCGATGGAATCGGTGAGGCGGCGCTCCATGCCCTCCCGGATCACCAACCGGTCCACCACGACGTCGACGTCGTGCTTGTAATTCTTGTCCAGCCCGAGGTCTACCGGAAGCTCGTGCAACTCGCCGTCGACCCGGACGCGAGCATACCCGTCCTCCGCCAGGTCCTTGAACAGCTTGCCGTACTCGCCCTTGCGTCCCCGCACGACCGGCGCCAGCACCATGAAGCGCGTCTTCTCCGGCAGCGCCAGCACCTTCTCGACCATCTGCTGAGGGGTCGAGGAGGCGACCGGAAATCCGCAGACGTGGCAGTGCGGACGTCCGGCGCGGGCGTAGAGGAGACGGAGGTAGTCATAGATCTCCGTGACGGTGGCGACTGTGGAGCGGGGGTTGTTGCTCGTTGTCTTCTGGTCTATCGAGACCGCTGGCGAGAGGCCATCTATGTGATCCACGTCGGGCTTATCCATCTGCCCGAGGAACTGTCGAGCGTAAGCGGAGAGACTCTCGACGTAGCGGCGCTGGCCCTCGGCGTAGATCGTGTCGAAGGCCAGGGACGACTTGCCGCTGCCGGAGAGTCCGGTCACTACGACCATCACGTCGCGCGGTAATGAGACGGTAACGTCTTTCAGGTTGTGTTCGCGCGCCCCCCGCACGACGATCTGGTTTTCGGAGATCTCGCCTCACCTCTTCTCTTCGGGACTTTCGAGCAAGTATACGGCCTCCACGCGGGAGGCCAAAGAGTCTAATTCACAGGCCGCTATTTTAGCATCCGGTTTGCGCTTTTAGCCGGGGAAGACCACAATGTATCCGGAGATTACAATACTTCTCGAATGGAGCGCGTGTGATCCTGAAGGACTTCAGCCGGATTCTCATGGAAGAGTTTGGGGCCGCCTGCCCGGAGCCGGGCGACACCGAACGATACGTCCGGGGCGTCGCGCTGGACGAGGCCGTGAAGGGTTGGATCGAGGCCGACGAAGTCGCCGTGACAGCGCGCGATTCCCTGGACGAAGAGTTCCTCCTGGCCGTCAAGGAGGCTGGCGCACCGGCGGTCATCTGGCGCTCCGACAAGGTGCCGGAAGCGAAGGTGACACAGCGGACGGCGGAGTTCCACCTGGGCCTGTTCGTCATATCTCCTAATATTCCGCTCCGGAAGTTTTTGTCCATCTTCTCCGAGAGAGATGACCTACTTCTACACTCCCACGGGGCTGGACGAGCGCTCCTGGAGAGCGCGGCGGGCGAGTCTTCCATCGAAGGCCTGACGGCCCGCATCTCGGAGTTGCTCTCCAGGGAGATAGTCGTCGAGGACCCGGTCGGTCGCCTCCTCACCAGCGCCTCCGCGCCAGGAGATGGGACAGCCGAGACAGGCAGCCTCTTCCAGTTGATCGAAGACCACAGCTTGCGGGCTTCTCGCTCCTCCGGAGTGGATGAGACGCGGCGCGAGCGCCGGGACCGCTACGCCCGCCTCCCGGACGGTTACCTCTCCGTACCGGTGGAGCGCTGGCGCGTCGCGAACGAGGAGCTGTTCTGGACCCCGATAGGAGCCGGCGCGCCGGCCGGTTACCTGTGGATGGACTTGAAGGACAAACCACTGACGCCCCAGGACGTGGTGCTTCTGTACTGGGCGCGCCGCATCCTGGAGACGGAGCTTGGCAAAGAGCGCATCCGGCTCGAAACGGAGCTTGGCATCAGGGGCGACTTCGTGGACGATCTGGTGAACGGTCATTACGGGTCCGTGGACTTGCTCCTCCAGAGAGCCCAGTACCTCGGCGCTAATTTGGCGGACGGGGCGCTAGTCGTGGTGGTGGACATAGACGACTTCGCCCGTTACCTGGAGCGCCGCCGGATGAAGGAGCCGGCCATCCAGGAGCTAAAGAAACGCCTCGCCGACGCGGTCCGGCTGCAGACCCGCCAGGTCTTCTCCAACTTCCTGCTGGGTCCCCGCTCGGACAACGTTATATTGTTCATCGGCCGCCAGGAAAGCAGCGAAACCAAGGAGCTTCCCGAGGCCGCGCACCGGCTCGCGGGCCAGATACAACGTTACGTAAAGGGGCTTCTGCCGGACCTGACTATCTCCATTGGCATCGGCCGCTACAAGAACAACCCATCCGCGCTGCCAGACGCCTACTCCGAGGCTGATGTCGCCCTGGATATAGGTCATCGTATACACGGTCCCTCCTCCATCTCGACTTTCGAGGGAGCCGGTACCTACAAGCTGCTCTTCCGCGTGCTGCAAGAGGACCCGTCCGAACTGGAGTCGTTCTACGGCGAGACCCTGGAGCCGGTAGTCGCCTACGACTCTCGCTACGGAACGGAGCTGGTACACACCATCCTTACCTACCTAAACAATGACGCCTCGACCGTCAAGACCGCTTCCGACCTCTTCGCCCACCGGCACACCATCCGCTACCGGCTGGACCGCGTGAGCGAGCTAACCGGACTGGACGTGGACCGAAGCGAAGACCGCGAGCGCCTGACCCTCGGCATCAAAGCCATGCAACTACTCGGGCGAGTCCCCGAACAACCCTCTCACCTGTCGGATCGCTAGCCTCCCACGCGGCTTTTTGGACATTTTGACCAATCTCGCGGCCCTCCGAGGCCTTGATCTTTGTACATTGGGCTAAAGACTGTTTCCATATAGAGAGCTATGCTGGCAGCGTCTGTTGACCTCACTGCAAGGAGGAAATTATTTTGCGTCGGTTGGGCCTATTAATAACTTTGTCGTTAGCTTTCATGCTTGCGCTGCCGGGTGCGGCATTCGCGGCGGACAAGGTGAGCGTTGGAGACCTCTCGCTGGCTTTAGACACCGTGTGGGTCATCGTGGCGGCGGTACTGGTCATCTTCATGCAGGCGGGCTTCGCGATGTTGGAGGTTGGCTTCTCCAGGATGAAGAACGTTGGCAGCGTGGTCGCCAAGATCCTGGTGAACCTCGCTATCGCGGCGTTGCTTTTCTGGGCCTTCGGCTTCGCTTTCGCGTTTAGCGACGGCGGGGCGCTCAACTCGATAATCGGGACAAAAGGCTTCTTCCTCGCCGTGCCGGCGGACAGCGTAAAAGAGGTTTACGCCGGTCTTTCGTGGACGCAGGTTCCGCTCTCGGCCAAGTTCCTGTTCCAGGTGGCTTTCTGCGCGGTCTCGCTGGCTATCGTGTGGGGCACGATGTTGGAGCGGACAAAGTTCGCCGTCTACGTTATCTTCGCGGTAGTCTTCGCGGGTCTCATATATCCGCTGGTTGGACACTGGATCTGGGGCGGCGGCTGGCTCGGCACCCTCGGGATGCAGGACTTCGCCGGTTCCACGGTCGTCCACCTCTCGGGCGCCATGGCGGCTCTTGCGGGGACCCTGTTGCTCGGCCCCCGTCTGGGCAAGTACGACGACGACGGCAACCCCGTGACCATACCCGGCCACAACATGCCGCTGGCCGTGTTGGGCGTGCTCATCCTGTGGGTCGGCTGGTACGGTTTCAACCCCGGCTCGACGATGGCGGCCACCCCGCAGATCGCCGACATAGCTCTTACCACCACCCTCGCCGCGGCGGCGGGCGTGCTCGGAGCCATGATCATGAGCTACATCTACCGGCGCAACGTCGACGTTGGAATGGGTGGTAACGGAGCAGTCGCGGCCCTGGTCGCCATCACCGCGCCCTGCGCGTTCGTCGCGCCATGGGCCTCGATAGTCATTGGGTTCCTGGCAGGCGTCATTATGTACGCGACGCTGGTCTTCGTGGACAAGATCGGGGTCGACGATCCGCTCGGCGCCATCGCGGCCCACGGCATGGGCGGTATCTGGGGTACTCTCTCTGCCGGTCTCTTCACCACTCCGGCGCTCGCCGCCGTCGGCAAGCCAGGCCTCTTCTACGGCGGCGGCTTCCACCAACTCGGTGTGCAAGCTCTCGGCATCGTAGCGGCCGGAGGATTCGTATTCCTCTCTTCACTACTCGTCTTCGCGGTCCTCAAAGCCACCATCGGTATACGGGTCAAGCCGGAGCAAGAACTGGACGGCCTCGACATCCACGAGCATGGAGTGTTCGGGTACGGCGAGCAGCTCATCGCCACCGACTACCAGAACGGCAATGACCGGAAAACGGTTGAACCCACGACAAGTGGTTCCACGACCAACACCTAGAGTCACGCAGCACCGCACCGGCCGGGAGCTTTGCCCGGCCGGTGCTTTTGAACGTCTGGACCCCTGGGGAAACTCCTCCGGGGTTATTTATGTATCCTGGTTGTGATGATGACAGTTCGAGAAGCGCGGAGGCAAAGTTGGAAGCACCTATAACACAGGCCACGGGGCACAACAACAACATCGTGAGCGTGTATCCGGATCGGGTAGAGATCAAAAGCGGCTGGCAGGGCCAGAGCGTCGACTCCATTCACCTGCGCGACGTGTCGGTTATCAAGATCAAGGGCCTGGTCAACTGCACCTTGAATATCGAGAACAATACTGGCCGCGTCTACCAACTCACCCGGATGGCCCTCCCGGACGCCCGAAGAGTTCAGAAGACCATCGAGCAGCAGAAACGGATGGCTGGCCTCTACGACTAGCCCACCCCTCTTGGGCTATCGCCAAAAAGATCACGGCGGCCACCACAAAAAGGGAACGGGAGATCCCTACGACTAACCGCCTGTGTCTCCGGGTGCTTACATTATAAGCGTTGACTATATACTGTAAGCTATCTAGAAGATTTTCAGGGAGGTTAATTAGATGGTAATAGTGCGGAGGCAGCCGCTTAGCCGGGGCAGGATCCTTCAGGCGGCGGTAGGCTTCGTCGATAGGGAGGGGCTCGAAGCGTTGAGCATGAGGAAGCTCGGGGCGGAGCTTGGGGTGGAGGCGATGTCCCTCTATAACCACGTACCGAACAAGGATGCGCTCCTCGATGGCATGGTCGAAGTGTTGCTTGGGGAACTTCGGATCCCGCCGGAGAACGAGGACTGGGAGGTGCGGGTGCGGGAGGCATACCGCTCCTTCAGGGGGCTCGCTCACGCGCATCCCAATGTCTTCCCCCTATTCGTCGTCCGTCCGCCGGATACGATGGATGGAGTGTGGCTCGTCGAGGAGTTCATAGAGACGCTAAGAGGGGCCGGCTTCGACCCGGAGACGGCGTTGCACGCTTTCAGGATATTCTCCAGCTTCATCGTCGGTTACGCGATGTCCGAGATCCGCGGCTTCGCCCTGGAGCCCGCCAGCACCCGTCCAGGCGCCCACGCGCTGCCTCAAGACAAGTTTCCCCGTCTCTCAGAGCTAGGATCTTACCTGGGGAGGGTAGATCACGACGCCGAGTTCGAGTTCGGCCTGAGCCTCATATTCTCCGGTCTGCGGGCGAAACTATAAATCTCCTGAATTAGCGCGATCCGCTTGAACAACCTATTCTCCAGGCGGCCCTTGATCTTCTCGCTGTTGTTCGTCCTGGGTCTGTTCAGCCTGACGCTCCTGAGCCGATCCGTCATTCCCTCCGCCCCGATCGGGGACGTATCCAAACTCTCCCCCGAAGCTCTCAAACCCCCTACCGCCCCGCAACAAGCTCTCGCCACCATCAAGACGGCAGACACCCTCTTCTGGACACTAACCCTTTTACTCGTCGCCCTTCTGTTATCGGCCTTGGGGTGGTGGAGTCAGGCGGGTTTCAATCGGCCCTCCCGGTGGCAGAACTTGTATCTGCTCATCTTCCCCGCCGTCATCATCGTCTTCACCCTATCGGACGGTTTCCTGCTCCCGTCACCCTTGCAACTGCTGTCCGGCCTACTCGTCTTATCCATCGCCGTCCTCGGCGAAGAAGCCGTTTTCCGAGGCTTCCTGTGGCGGATACTAATTTCAGCAGGCCCATTGTGGACGGTGATCCTGACCTCCCTTCTCTCCGGCGCGCTGTACCTGGCCCGATCCGCGACCGGCGGCCCCTGGCCCGAGGCGCTCCGTCTGGCCGCATTCGCCACCTGCGCCGGCCTCACCTACGGGGCGCTCCGGTGGCGCACACGCTCCATCTGGCCCCCGATACTCATCCACATCCCACTCGCCTACGCACCAGGCATCGCAACCATCGGCTCCGCCAAGTACCCGATCTTCATCCTCGCCAGCACCATCGGCCTTCTGCTCTATGGTCTCTTCCTGCTCCGCAACCGTAAAATCAGGGCGGACGGCGGCTAACTCACATTCAAGCTGATATAGAGTAACGCTTCTCGATGATCTGTTCGCATGGTCGATCTCTATATATGTAGGCAGTGTCATTATTTGAATGAGCGCTGCCATGCTTCGGAATAAGACTAATGCCCCGTTGCGCTTTGAGACTTGGCCTCTCGAGACTCCAATTTGCGTATGTACAGGAGGCTTATGTCTCTGTTCACCTTTACGCTGAACCTATCCCCTGAAAGCTCGTGTACAAGCGTCAACTGGGTACTGTCTTCGTATTGTTTACTGCTTTCGCACGTCAAGTCTTCACGGGCAAGTCCGTAAGCATTCGCTGTGTACTGAGTTCCCCGCCAAATGTAGGGAAGCAGACCTGACTCTGCTAGCTCTATTTCAGGGGATGCCTCAATAGGATGTCCATGCTCTCCAGCCATCTGTTCCTCGTACCGTCGAGATGCTTCTTTGCCTTGGCGATTGATGTTCTGTGCCTTCTCGATAACCTGTTTTGTGAATAGAGACGCTGCCCCTGACGCAATACCCATGATCGTTCCCTTTATCGCATATTCAGCGACCATCTGGACACCGGGATCGCTGAGAATCTGAATAATGACGCTTTGCCCACCACCAGAGGCACCCCAGTTCGTGTAGGAGCGTTCATCCTTCAAATGATAGTGGTTCACGCCAGTGTCTCGGGCTATACGCTCCAATTCTTCGGCTAGAGCACTTCTCGAAACAACTGAACTCTCGTGTCTTTGAGTCTCGGTCGTCCGGCATTTGTCTACCGACAGAGACACAGAACCGCGGAGCTTTTTCAACGTTCAGTTACTCTGCAAATTGCTGTAAGTCTTCCAGATTCGTCTCGATACCAGGCATAAAGCCGGGAAGAATGCAAACTATCACATGCTCCGGCCACGTCTCAGGAATGGCTGGCTGATCCTCATATTCTTCAATGGAAATTACCCTTTGATCAACCCAAGGCAAGGCTAACCTCCAAACACACGTCGACACTACTACGGGTGCCGAATTTCTTCTGAAGCCACTCTTGTTCCACCTGCCTCGTACTTCGAATCACCACACAAGCGGCCAAGCGTTCTGAATATCGCTCCAAATGCACCAAATCTATTAAATGGCCTCCTGCAACTGCCGCTCCAGGTCTTTGATCTCGTCCCGCAGCTTCGCGGCATACTCGAACTTCAGCTCTTCGGCGGCCTCCATCATCTCGGCTTCGAGGTCGGCTATGAGGACGCGTAGCTCGTCGGGGTCACGGGGTGCTTCGCGGGCATTTCTCTTGCTCGTCTTGTAGAGGCCCTTTGCCTCGGCGGCGATGAGGATGTCGGAGACACCCTTGCTGATGGTGGTCGGAGTTATGTTGTTGCGTTCGTTGTGGGCGGTCTGAATTTCCCGCCGGCGGTTGGTCTCCCCCAACGCGAGCCTCATCGAGTCGGTCTCCCGGTCGGCGTACATGATGACCCGGCCGTTGACGTTCCGCGCCGCGCGTCCGATGGTCTGGATGAGCGCCCGCTCCCCGCGCAGGAAGCCTTCCTTGTCCGCGTCGAGGATGGCTACGAGCGTGACTTCCGGCAGGTCCAGACCCTCGCGCAGGAGGTTGATGCCGACGAGCACGTCGAACTCTCCTGTCCTGAGTCCCCGGATGATCTGGATGCGGTCGAGCGTCTCGATGTTGGAGTGCATGTAGCGCGCCTTGACGTTGTGCTCCAGCAGGTAGTCTGTCAGGTCCTCGGACATCTTGATGGTTAGCGTGGTTATGAGGACGCGCTCGCCGTGTTCGACGCGCTTGGCGACTTCATTCAGAAGGTCGTCGATCTGGTTCTTCGTCGGCCGCACCTCGACCTCCGGGTCTATAAGACCGGTCGGGCGGATGATCTGCTCAACTATCTGCCCGGAGTTCTCTAACTCGTAAGGACCCGGCGTCGCCGAGACGAAGACCATCTGGTCCGTCTTGAGCAGGAACTCCTCCCACATGAGCGGACGGTTGTCCAGCGCCGAAGGCAGCCGGAACCCGAACTCGACGAGCGTCGTCTTGCGCGAGCGGTCGCCGTTGTACATGCCACGGACCTGGGGCAAGGTGATGTGCGACTCGTCCACGAACGTGACAAAGTCGTCCGGGAAGTAGTCGAGCAGCGTGTATGGCGTCGAACCCGGCGGCCGGCCGTCCATGTGCCGCGAGTAGTTCTCGATGCCGGAGCAATACCCCAGTTCACGCATCATCTCCAGGTCGTACTGCGTCCGCTGCTTGAGCCGGTACGCCTCCAGGATTTTCCCCTCCGCTTCCAACTCGGCGGTGCGTTGCTCCATCTCCGCTTCGATGTTCTTTATGGCGACGGCCATCCGGTCCTCGTTCGTGACGAAGTGCGTCGCCGGGTAGACGGTCAGTGTGTCGTGCTCGCGCAGGACCTCTCCCGTAAGCGAATCTACCTCGGTCATGCTCTCGACCTCGTCGCCGAAGAACGAGATGCGGTAGACCGTGTCCTGGTAGGCTGGGTGGACCTCCAGCACGTCGCCCCTCATGCGGAAGGAGCCGCGGGCAAGCTGGAAATCGTTTCTTGTGTATTGGATCTTGACCAGGTCCCGGAGCACGTCGTCCAGGTCGTAGAAGCCACCCTGCTCCAGAAGGATCATCTTTGAGCGGTACTCCTCCGGGGAACCGAGACCGTAGATCGCGGAGACGCTCGCCACCACGATCACGTCCCGCCGCGTGAACAGACTGCTCGTGGCGGAGTGCCGCAGGCGGTCGATATCCTCGTTGATCTGGGCGTCTTTCTCGATGAAGGTGTCTGTCCTCGGCACGTACGCCTCGGGCTGATAGTAATCGTAGTACGAGACGAAGTATTCGACGGCGTTGTTCGGGAAGAAATCGGCGAACTCGCTCGCGAGCTGCGCCGCGAGAGTCTTGTTGTGGGCGATGACGAGCGAGGGCCGGCCGACGTCCTCGATGACGCGGGCCATCGTGTGCGTCTTGCCAGAGCCGGTGACGCCGAGCAGGGTCTGGGCCTTTGTCCCGGCATCGAGACCGGCGGCGAGCTTCTGGATAGCCTGTGGCTGGTCGCCGGTCGGCTGGTATTCGCTGTTTACCTGGAGTGTATTACGGACGTCGATCTAGGTTCCTCCCGTAGAGTTCTTCGTATACCTTCTGGGCTTCGAGCACGTTGTTCACGTAGTCGCGGGTCTCCTGGAACGGTATATCCTTACCGATGTCGAAGTTTTCATCCGAGGCCCATTCGTCTACCTGACCTTCCCCCGAATTATACGCCGCGAGCATGAGTCTCTCATCGCCCAAATACCGCCTGTCAAGATAATTGAGGTACCAGATCCCTATCTTCAGGTTGGTCTCTGGGTCGCGGTAGTCGCCCTCGATCCCGCTGCGCCTGGAGATAAAATCCGCCGTCTGGGGCAGCAGTTGCATGAGCCCATAAGCGCCTCGGTGAGACCGCACGTCCGGCTTGAAGCGGCTCTCCGTATAAACCACGCCCGCAACGAACGAGGGATCCAGGCCGTACTTCATACTCTCGCTTCGGATGAGGTCCTCATAACGTAGCGGGTGCGTGGCCCTCTTTACAGTATCCGGAACGCGGAGCACGAACGGCAAGACCGCCAGCGCGACAAGAAGTACCAGCAGCCCGAGCGCCAAGTGCTGGCGCCTGGTCCGGGATCTCCCGTACCTACTCCTCTTGCTCGTATACTCTACGGTCCAAACTCCTCTGACCTAGAATGTCGTCCCGCACCTCTCTGGCGCTCTCCCTAAGTTTATCCAGGTCTCCGTCGTTTTGTACCACGAGATCCGCGCGCCGCGCCTTCTCCGCGCCCGTTAGCTGCCGCGCCTCTATCGCCCGGCGCCGCGCTTCTTCCACACCACGCCCCTCCGACCACGCCCGCCGCCGCTCCTCGGGGGTCGTCACCGCAATCGTCACGTCGTATGCGGAATCCTGTCCACCCTCAAACAGCAGCGGAATCTCCGCCACGAACAACTCCGCCCGCGAAGCCACCGCCCGGCGTTCCACCTCCCGCCGTACCAGCGGGTGCAGAATGTTCTCCAGGTCTCGCAGCGCCTCCGGGTCTCCGAAGACTTCCCGGCCCAGGGTCCGGCGGTCGATCCCCTCCTCACCCCGCACCTCTTCCCCGAAACGCTCGACTACACGGGCGACCGTCTCCGCGTCTCCCGCCAGCAACTCGTGGACGATACCATCCGCTGAAACGGTCTCGGCGCCCAGTTCACCGAGCATACGGACGAAGGTGCTCTTGCCGGAAGCGAAGGGGCCGGTGACCCCGACGGTCACCGGCCCCTCGCGGGAGCTTCTATGTGAAGAGCCCGCTGTTATTACTGTCCCAAATCCAGGTCGCTTAACTTGTCGAAGGCGCCGCTCCTCAGGCCGCTACCGCTGCTCGCCTGGCGCTCGGGGCGCGGCTCGTCGCGGCGTGGACGTTCCTCCCGGCGCGGGCGGTCGTCCCGATCCTCGCTGCGCGGACGCTCCTCGCGGTCTTCCTTCTTCGGGCGGAGCGAGAGCGACAGCCGGCGGCGCTTGGCATCGACGTCGATAATCCGGGCGTCCACCTCGTCGCCGGAACGGACGATCTCATCCGGCGTCTCGACGTGGTGCTCGGCAAGCTCGGAGATGTGGATAAGACCCTCCACACCCTCGGCGACCTCGACAAACGCCCCGAAAGAGACCAGCTTGGTGATGCGGCCCTTGATCTGGCCGCCCACTTCGACCTGCTCGACGATCTCCTGCCACGGGTCTTTCCGCGTCTGCTTGAGGCCGAGCGAAATACGCTCGCGGTCCCGGTCTACCTCCAGCACCTTGACCTCGACCTCCTCGCCGACCTCGACGACCTCGCTCGGATGGTCGACGTGGTTCCACGATAGCTCGGAGATGTGGATGAGCCCGTCAATACCCTCCAGGTCCACGAACGCCCCGAAGTCCACCAGGTTCGAGACCGTGCCCTTGACGATCTGGCCTTCCTCCAGGTCGGTGAGAATGCGCTCGCGCTCTTCCTTGCGCTCCTCTTCCAGCACCGCCCGGCGGCTGAGTACCACGTTGTTGCGGCTCCGGTTCAACTCTATAACCTTGCACTCCAGCTTCTGGCCGAGGAAGGAGTCCAGGTTTCTCACGCGCCGGATGTCCACCAGGCTCGCGGGCAGGAAGCCGCGCAGGCCGATGTCGATAATAAGACCACCCTTGACGACCTCGATGACCGGACCTTCGACGATACGCTGGTCGTTGTAGGCCTCCTCGATACGGTTCCAGGCCTTCTCGAAGGCCGCCCGCTTAGCCGAGAGGATCAAACGCCCATCAGCGTCTTCCTTCTGCAAGACCAGCGCCTCGACGTGCTGGCCGAGCTCGACGATCTCCGTCGGGTCCGCGCCCTTGCGGATCGAAAGTTCGTTGGAGGGTATAAGCCCCTCGGACTTGTAGCCGATGTCCACGAGGACCTCGTCCTTGTCTATGCGGACGACCTCGCCCTCGACAATGTCGCCGTCCTTGAAGTCGATGAGGACGCTCTCGTCTACCGGGACTATCTCCCCGTTCTCCTCACGAAAGAAGTCCTTCATGGTCAACTCGCGGGACGCGTTCTGGGTGGTTTCTGTCATTTAACTGGTTACTTTCCTTTTGCTTCGCTTGGCGGTGGGATTATACAGTTTTGTGGCTTTTACAACCGCAGGTTTGGATCCAGACGCAAGAACCACAAAAATTCCGCACACCGATTACTACATGACTTTTGTATTTTACCGCATCTCAGGGCAGAGGTCTCACCCGCCCCCACCTATCTCCGACCTTTACCTCTACTTCCAGCGGCGGATCGAGGTCGTACGCCGCGATCATCCTGTCTGCTGCGAGCGCCGCCACCACCGGTACCCGGCCCTCGTCCACGTCGAAGACCAGTTCATCGTGTACCTGCATCAGCATATCGGTGCCAAGCGAGCGCAGCCTCGGCCGCAGATCCACCATCGCCACCTTGATGATGTCCGCCGCCGTGCCCTGGATGCGGGCGTTGAACGCGAAACGCTCCCCCCGCTTGCGCTCGTTCTTGTTGGTATTGTTCAACTCCTGAACGTAACGCCGCCGACCGAAGAGCGTGGTTACATAGGGCGGCGTGCCGGACTCCCGGCCATTCTCCCTCGCCTCTTCGTAGGTGCTCTGCATGAATTCCGTCACCTTCGGATACTGTTCCAGGTAACGGCTTATGTAGCGATCCGCCTCCGCCGGATTCACGTTGCCGAGCCGCATCGCCAGCCCGAAGCCGGAGATTCCGTAGAGGATGCCGAAGTTGACCATCTTCGCCCGCCGCCGCAGCTCCGCCGTAACGCTCTCCATCCGCACGTCGAAGATCTCCGCCGCCGTCCGCGTGTGGATGTCCTCGCCCGTGCGAAAAGACTCTACCAGCGCAGGCTCCCCCGTCATGTGGGCGAGTATCCTGAGCTCTATCTGCGAGTAGTCCGCGACGACGAGCGTACGCCCCGGCGAGGCGGTGAAAGCATCCCGGATGCGGACGCCCATCGGCGTACGGATCGGGATGTTCTGGAGGTTCGGACGGTCGCTGGAGATGCGCCCCGTCGCCGTCGCCGCCTGACGTAGTCTGGTGTGTATACGCCCCTCGTCTGTGATGAGGTCCATCAACCCGTCGATGTACGTGCCTTTGAGCTTGGCGTACTCCCGGTACTCGATGATGAGCCGGGCTATCTCGTGTCCCTGCAGCTCCAACTGCTGCAAGACCTTCACATCGGTGGAGTACCCGGTCTTCGTCTTGCGCGTCGGGGGGATGCCCATGTCCTCGAACAACACCTTGCCGAGCTGCTTGGGAGAGCCGATGTTGAACTCCTGGCCGGCCTCCTCGTAGATCCGGGCTTCCAGATCGCTGATGCGGTCTATCAATTCTTCGCCGACGTCTTCGAGCGTTTTCCGGTCAACCGGCATCCCGATCCGCTCCATGTCTCCGAGCACGTCCGCGAGCGGCAACTCCACGTCGTAGTAGAGCCGCGCCAGCCCCATCTCCTCCAGCTCCGCTTCGAGCGTCGGCGCGAGCGCGTGGATGAGCGCCGCCCGCCGCGCCGCGTCCGCCACGGCGGCGTCCTCGTGCTCGACCGCCATGTCCGCGATGCCGCGCTCGGAAGCCATCTCCTCGGGCGAGTAGGCCCCCTGACCCGGCTTTACCAGGTAAGCCGCCAGGTACGTGTCGAAGCTCGCGCCGCGAACCTGTAGCTCTTTCGCGTCGTGGACCTTCAAGGGACTGTCCGGCACGCCGGACGTGATCCGCACTTCATCCTCCGCCACGGCGACGCACCAACCTCCATCACCCACGGGCGCGGCGGCGACCGGCTCGAAAGAAAGCTCCACCGGCTCTTCAGAGACACGCACCGCGAGCTTCTCCGGGGGCGGCAGAGCCTCGCCGCCGACGACCGGCAACTTGGGGAGCCGGTTCTCCGCGAGGCTGCGGAACTCGTAACGCCGGAAGACTTCCGCGCACTCCGGCGAGACCCCCTCGAAAACGAGCCCTTCGGCGTCGAAGCTCACCGGCGCGTCGAAACGCATCCGGGCCAGCTCCAGAGACATGAACGCGCTCTCGCGGCCTTCTTCGAGCTTCTTGCGCGTCCCCTTTGCGGAGACCTTCTCCAGGTCCTCGTAGAGTTCTTCGATAGTCCCAAACTGCTGTAGCAGACTGGAAGCGCCCTTTGGGCCGATGCCGCGCACGCCGGGGATGTTATCCGAGGAGTCTCCGGTTAGGGCTTTGTAGTCCGGGATCTGCTCCGGCGTAACCCCGTACTCCTCTATTACTTCCTCGCGCCCGTACTCCTTTGTCTCGGAGACGCCGCGGGTCGTGCGAAGGACTTTCACCTTGCCGTCCACGAGCTGCATCGCGTCCTGGTCGCTTGTGACGATCTTTAGCTCGACGCCCTCGGGGACCTGACGCGACATCGTAGCCAGGGCGTCGTCGGCCTCGAAGCCTTCGGCGCGAACAGCGGGGATGTTCATGGCCTCCAGGATCTCGTCCAGGTGATCCAACTGCACCCGAAGCTCCTCCGGCATCGCCGAGCGCTGCGCCTTGTACTCCGGGAAGATCTCCATTCTGAACGCCGGTTTCCCGGAGTCCCACACCACTCCGAGCCCAACTTCCTCCTCGGTATCGAGTAGCTTCAGGATCATGCTCACAAACCCGTAGAGCGCGTTGGTCGGGAGCCCGCCGCTCGTTACTATGCTCTGCGGCAGCGCGTAGAACGCCCGGTAGAGCAGGGAGAAACCGTCGATAAGGTAGACACGCACTCACCGGATTATACCGGAGAGTTCCTCTCTTATTACCCTCGTTTCGCGTACACCTCCAGCTCACGCAGCGCTCCGAACTCCTGGGCCTGTTCGCCGAGCGGCTGGAAGAGCAGGTTTCCTACATCGAGCTTTATCAGGTCGTAGCGGTAGAGGCGGTAGGACTCGTACATCCGGACCGTGATCTCCGCCGCCTTGCCGTGCGAGGCTCCGCCGGCCGCTCTCTTCGCCTGCTCCCGGCTCTCCCACAGGCAGAATGAGAGGCATTGACGCCGCTCGTTCATCTGGCCCTTGAAGTAGCGCAGCAAACCGCCCGCCTCCACGGCTTCCTCGTATGCCCGATCGTCGAACTCTTTCAACAGATCCAGGTCCGCCGTCGCGCGCCGCACGGAGCGGAACACGACCAGGTAAAGCTGGTCGAAAGGCGCTTCCGAGAGACAGTCGCCCCAGTCGAAACCCTCTTGTATAGGTAAGCTGGCGTAATCTGGATGTTTGGTCGAAATTCTCTGGCAGGCTTCGAGCAAGCCCGCGCGGGTATTCAGGGTCATTGATCACCGTCCTGATCTTGGTTCTACAAATCACCTCCTCTGGTATGCCGAAGAATCCTGAAACGTCCCTTCTTCCCCATCACGGTGCCGCGCATTTCCCCCGGATGCCTGAGGGCCGTGTGGCCGACCCCGTACCAGCCGCAGGCAAGCTCCGCCAGCGCGAAAGATGGAGCATAAGACGCCGATTTCTGAACCATTTCCATATAACCAATCACGACATTAGTATACGCAAAATCGCGCCTAAAGTACAGTTAGATTGTAGAGAAAGCCTCTATATCTCCCCGAGATAGGCTTCGCGGACTTTGGGGTCTTCACGTAGCTTCTCGGCGGGGGCGGAGTTGACGATAGCGCCGGTTTCGAGGACGTAGCCGCGCGTGGCTATCTCCAGGGCGATGTTCGCGTTCTGTTCTACGAGCAGGATGGTGGTCCCTTGAGCGTTGATCTCCTTGATGATGTCGAAGATGCGCTCGACCAGCACCGGCGAGAGCCCCATCGAAGGCTCGTCCAGGAGCAATAGCTTCGGCCGGCTCATCAACGCGCGTCCGATAGCCAGCATCTGCTGCTCGCCGCCGGACATGGTCCCGGCTTCCTGCTTCACGCGCTCCCGCAGGCGCGGAAAGAGGTCGAAGACGCGGTCCATGTCCGACTTGATCCCGTCGCGGTCGTTACGGTGGTAGGCGCCCATCTCCAGGTTCTCGCGAACGGTCATGCGCGAAAATATCTTCCGTCCCTCCGGGCTCTGGGCGATGCCCTTGCCGATCATGTCGTGCGCCGGAGTTCCCTGTATCTCCTTGCCCTGAAATACGACCTTGCCCTGCTTCGGGGGCAAGACACCGTGGATGGAGCGGAGGGTCGTCGTCTTCCCCGCGCCGTTGGAACCGATGAGCGTTACTACCTCGCCCTCCTCCACGGTCAGGGAGATGCCGCGCAGGGCGTGGATGTTGCCGTAGTAGCTGTGCATGTTCTCTACTTCGAGTAGTGGCATCGTCTAACCCGTCTTCGCCGTTCCGAGGTACGCTTCGATCACCTTCGGGTCCTCGCGGACCTCCGCCGGAAGCCCCTCGGAGATTTTCTCGCCGTGGTCGAGGACCGTTACCCGATCCGAGATGCTCATGACGACCCGCATCTCGTGCTCGATGAGGAACACCGAGATCCCGCGCTCCTCGCACAAACGCCGCATGAGGGTCGTGAGCTTCGCCGTCTCCCGCGGGTTCATCCCCGCGGTCGGCTCATCCAGCAACAAGAGCTTCGGCTCCGAGGCCAGAGCGCGCGCTATCTCCAGCCGGCGCTGGTCGCCGTAGGAGAGGTTCTTCGCGAAGGTCTCCCGGTTTCGGATTCCGACGAAGTCCAGCAAGTTGATGGCGCGTTCGCGGCCGTCGTCCTCCGCGCGCCGCGTGCCGGGCGTGCGGAAGATGGACCCCAGGATCGAACTGCCGATCTTGGTGTGCATGCCGGAGAGTACGTTGTCCACCGCGCTCATCGTCCCGAAGAGCCGGATGTTCTGGAACGTCCGACCGATCCCCATCTGCGCCCGCTGGTGAGCCTTCAGGCGCGTAACGTCCCTGCCCGCCAGCTTGAACGAACCGGAAGTCGGCTCGAAGAGGCCGCTCACCATGTTGAAGAACGTCGTCTTACCGGCGCCGTTCGGGCCGATAAGGCTGACGATGGACCGCTCGGGGATGTCGAAGTCGACCGAGTTGACCGCGACCAGACCACCGAATATCTTCGTGATCCCTCGCGCCTCCATGATGGTCGCGCCGCTCTTTTGGGCATCGTTCCGCTGCATATCGTTCTCGCCGGCGGCGTCCGTGGCGCGCTTTTCGTCAGGCATTGGCCGGCTCCGCCGTGGCGCTCTGGTCGTCGTCACCTTCGTGCAGCTCCTCCTGACGCTGGCGGTTGGGGATGATCCCCTCCGGTCGCAGCAGCATCATCAGGACCAGGATCACGCCGAAGATAAAGAAGTTGTACTTCGGTATGTCCGCACCCGCGAGCGTCGCGCTTCCGACGGCGTTGCCGATCTGATGCACCCAGGTGTTGATCTGGGGCAGCAGGTAGAAGTTGAGCCCCTGCAAGGCGATAGCCCCGAGGATCACACCATAGATGTTGCCCATGCCGCCGAGAACGACCATGCACAGGATCAGGATGGAGACGTTGAACGAGAAGCTCGTCGGGAAGATGCTCGACACGAAAGACCCGTAGAACGCGCCCGCGATGCCTCCGAAGGTCGCGCCCAGCGCGTAGGCCCAGAGCTTCGTCGTTACCGGGTTGATGCCCATAGCGGCGGCTGCCGTCTCGTCCTCGCGCACGGAGACCCAGGCCCGCCCCAGCTTCGAGTCCCTGAGACGGATGTTGACGTAGACTGTAATCAGGACCAGCACCAGGATCGTGTAGTACCACGGGTGCAGGTCCAGCGTCCCGAACTGCTGCCACGCCGGCAACGAGTCCGGCAGGAACGGGAACCCCGGAGAGTCTATCGGCTTGATGCCGACGGTCCCGTTCGACAGGTTGAAGCCGCCGAGGTCGTCGCCGTTCTGGAAAAAGCGCGGGATGATCTCCCCGAACCCCAGAGTAACTATCGCCAGGTAATCCCCCCGCAGCCGCAGGGTCGGGAAACCGATGACGACGCCGCACAGGGCGGTAAAAGCGCCGGCCAGTACCAGTATGATCCAGAACGACAGGTGTATACCCGGCACCGCGTTTCCGCTCACGGTCTCTGATGGCGCCGCGGAGAGGAACGAGAAGCTCAACTGCTTGAAGTGGCCGGAGGCGAACCAACCCGCCACGTAGGCTCCCAGGGCGTAGAACGCCACAAACCCCAGGTCCAGCAGCCCCGCGAACCCGACCACGATATTTAGCCCGAGGGCCAGCATCACGTAGATCGCGATGACGATCGCCGAGAACAACAGGCTCTTGCCGAGCACCGCGTCTATGAGCGGGTCGATGACCGGGAAGAGGAACGCCAGCAGTATGAGGCCGGCGGGGAGTGCGTATCGTTTCGCGCGCGCCATACCCATACTACTGACCACCACCCTGAGTCGCCGAGCGGTCGCCGAGCAAGCCCTTCGGCCGGAAGACCAACACCAGCACCAGCACCCCGAAGATCACGATGGACGTCCACCGCACCCCGATGTACTGATCCGCCATCGATCCGATAACGCCGATCAGGAACCCTCCCAACACGGCCCCGCTCAGGTTTCCGATGCCCCCAAGCACCGCCGCCGTGAAAGCATAGAGACCCTGGGTAAAGCCTATGTTGAAGACAGTAATGCCGTTGAAGAGCCCGAACATGACGCCCGAAGCACCGGCGAGGATGCCGCCGAGTAGGAACGTGATGGAGATGGTGCGGTTCACGTTGATGCCCACCATCGCGGCGGCCTCTTTATCCTGCGCTACGGCCCGCATCGCCTTCCCCTGCTTCGTGTTCTTGATGAAATAGGAGAGTCCCAGCAGCAGAGGGACCGTCGCGGCGATCACGAACAGGTCTTTCCAACGGAAGATGATCGAGTTGCTAGCGAAGATGTTCGCGCTGGAGATAAGCTCCGGGAACGGCACCTGCGCCGGTCCCTTCCAGACGAGCCCGACGTTCTGCAAGATGAACGACATGCCGATGGCCGTGATCAGGACCGCCAGCCGCGGCGACCTCCGCAGGGGCTTGTACGCGATGCGTTCTATCGCGACGTTTATAAAGCCGCACACGACCATCGCCACCACCAGCGCCATCAAGACCCCGACGATCTTCAGGAGAACTCCAGAGTCGCCGGTAATCGGTGAGAACATGCCCAGGCCCGCGAGGAGCGTCAGACCAACGAATGAGCCGATCATGAAGTTGTCACCGTGGGCGAAGTTGATCAGCTCGATAATTCCGTAGACCAGCGTGTAACCGAGCGCGATGAGCGCGATGATCGCACCGTTGGTGATCCCGATAAGTAACTGCGAGACGAACTGTCCAGGGTTCGCCGCCGCCTGGATCAGCAGTGCGATCAGCAAAATAGCGATGAGCGCGAACGCCAGCCACGACTGCCAGCTAGCGGACTTTACGCTGTCCAGCAGAGCCCCGGAACGAGTCTTTGTTGCTTCACCCGTCGTCATCTGACTCCCGTTCTAGAACGGGGACTGGCGCCACAGCGCCGATCCCCGAAATAACAGTTTGTACCCTGCCGGCTAGACGAGGTCCTTTACGTCGAGGACGCGGTCGAGCTTGAACTTGCCGCCCTCGACCTTCTGGATGGAGAGTTCCGTGAGGCTCGTGTCACCGTCCTTGTCGAAGCTCCAGGTGCCAAGCACGCCATCGTAGTCCTTTGTAGCCTGTATCTCCTTGAGCACCGCCGCACGGTCGGGGGCGCCACCGGCCTTTTTCGAGGCCCGCTCGATAGCGTCGAGCATCACGTTGGCCGCCTCGTAAGCATAGGCGGTGTAGGGCTGGATGCTGTCGTCGTACTTGCTCTCGTAGTTCTTGACGAATTCCTTACCCTTGTCGGAGAGCTTGCTCTGCGGAAGCCCGCCGAAAGTAACGAAGATGCCGTCGGAGGCCTTGCCCGCCTGGCTAATAAGCTCATCCACGAAGATGCCGTCAGGGCCGATAAAGGCCACGTCCTCGTTGCTCATCCCCGCGCCGACCTTGTCCTTGAGGATCTGGGCGGCGTTGTTCTCGATGATGCCGCCGAAGTAGATCGCATCGGGATCGGCCTGCTTGATCTTGTTCATCAGCGAACGGTAGTTGGAGGCCGAACCGTCGATGCCCTCGCGCCCTACGACGTCTATGCCGGCCTTTTTGGCCGCCTTCTCGAACTGATCGGCGAGGCCTTTGCCGTAAGTCTCCTTGTCGTCGAGGATGTAGACGGATTTCAAGCCTTCTTCTTTCATAAGGGCCGCACCCGCCGCGCCTTGCTTGTCGTCCGCGACGATCACGCGGGTGTAGTTGCGCTCGCCGGTGGGATAGTACTTGTCCGGCTCGTCAGACTCACCACCGGGCTTCGTCAGACCGATGTAGGTGTTGGCCGGGGAGATCATGCCGAGCCCCGCCTTGTTGAGGATCGGGATCTGCACCGCCGCGCAACCGGAGTTGAACGGTCCGACCCAACCGACGATGGAATCGTCCTGAGCCGCCTCCTGCGCGTTCTCGGCGCACTTGGCCTCGTCCCACTGCCCGGACTGCGCCGTGGCGTCGTCCAGGGAATCGTACTCTACCTTTACGTCACCGGCCTTGCCCTTGTGTTCTGCGAGGGCTAGTTTGATCGAGTTGACCATCGTCGTGGTCTGGGCGCGGTTCGCCCCCTGCAGCGGCAGGTCGCTAACGATCTTTACGCTCTCGCCGCCACCACCACCGCCGCTATCGCCACTACCACCGCCGCCACCGCAACCGGCGATCAGCAACGCCGATACGACGCTCATCACCGCAATTATTCTGCCTCTACGCATCTTTTCCATCCTCACTTCCCTGTTTTCCTTCGACCTTCGGTCTTCTTTACGTACGCTGTCCAAACCCACCCGGATTAGCCTCCAAGCATGTTCCCTGAAGAATCATCCGATAGAGCGTAAGTATTGCGGGAAACGGATATGCGTGTCAAGCAACGAGATCAAACGGATCGAACCCCGCTTATACATTGGTATAATGTTCGGGTTCCCAGCGCCGGAGTGGCGGAATGGTAGACGCGCCGGACTCAAAATCCGGTGGCCGCAAGGCCGTGTGGGTTCGAGTCCCACCTCCGGTACCTACGGCGAACCCCCGCGAACGCGGGGGTCTCTCACTCTCATCAAGCCAGAGACGCCCGAATTTTCCCAACTACGTTTCCACCTAACCTCGCATCGAGCTGCTTCACTGAAGTGCGCCGCGCGGGCGGCCTCCTCACCGTATAGTAACCGCCGGATACCAGGCACCCGCTTGCCAGTGCCCGTCACGCGCTGAGGCAAGGTCGGCGACCCGTGTTTATCTCTCCCGCTTCCGCGAGGCGCTGGGCGATGGTAGATTGCCGGTGTTGAGTTCATTTTATTGTGGAGAGGAGTTGAAGACCGAAAGCCAAGAGCCGACGGTCGCCCCGTATGCCCCATCCCTGGCACGATGTATCGCCCGGCCCGGACGCGCCCCGTGAGTTCCTCACCATGATCGAGATCCCAAAAGGCTCGAAGGTGAAGTACGAGTTGGACAAGGAGACGGGCCTCCTGATCGTGGACCGCGTCCTCTACGCTTCCATCCACTATCCCGCCAATTACGGCTTTATACCGCGTACTTTGGGCGACGATGATGACCCTCTAGACGTACTGGTTCTCATGCAAGAGCCCGTCCATCCTCTGACTCTGGTAAGAGCCCGGCCCATCGGGATGATGCACATGGTCGACGACGGTGAGGACGATGAGAAGATCATCTGCGTCAACCTCGACGACCCCGAGTTTCGCTCCTACAACCACTACTCGGAACTCCCCGAACACCGTCTGGACGAGCTACGCAGCTTCTTCGAGGACTACAAGAAGCTGGAAAACAAAGAGGTGAACGTCGAAGACTTCGCCGACGCGGAGGAGGCCATCGAAGCCGTTCAATACTCGATGGACCTTTACAAGAAGGAATTCCCCGAGGCCAAAGACACCGCCAAATGACGGATCTGGCCGACAAGACGTGCGTACCGTGCAGGGGCGGCACTCCGCCCGTTGCGGGGAAGGACCTCGCAGAGCTCGCCCGGCAAGTGCCAGAGTGGGAGGTCGTCGAAGAGCATCACCTGAGACGCGAGTTCCGCTTCGGGAACTTTCAGGAGGCGCTGGAGTTCGTGAACCGGGTTGGCGCGCTGGCCGAAGAGCAGGGCCATCACCCGGAAATCAGCTTCGGCTGGGGGCGGGCGGAGGTCGTGATCTTCACGCACGCGATAGACGCCCTCACCGAGAGCGACTTTATCCTGGCCGCGAAAATAGACAGACTCTAGAGAAGCAAGACTTTTCACGCCGCGGCTAGCACGCTGCGGTTAGAAGCGGCTGCCGTTGGGCAAAAAGCCCGAAAAAAGCGGAGCGGATAAGGGAGGCTTCATGGCTAAAGCGAAACCAAGCGCGGAGAAGAATACCGAGCAAGGCATCCGGGTCCGGCAGGTTACGGACGTTCAGGCGTCGTGGACCGAAAGCCGGCGCGGGGCGAAGGGTTCCTTCACGGTTCAACTCATTCTGGACAACGGGGCCGAAGAGTATGTCCTGCAGCCGGTAGCCGAGGACATGAAGGTAATGCTCAAGCTGTTCGAGCGGAGCCAGAGCGTGTTCTTCGACCTCGACCGCAAGGTTCTGGTCCGCGAACAACATCTCGCTCGGATAACAGCCGACACGACGCGAAGACCAGGAGGAATCTAGTGGCAAAGAAAAACGTGGAAGAGCAGATCATGGTCCGTCAAGTAACCGACGTCCACGCGAACTGGAGCGAGCAAGAACGCGGCGCTCCGGGCAAATTTTCGTTTCAGTTGATCCTGGACAACGGCGCGGAAGAGTACGCGATCCGGCCGCCAGCCGAAGACGCCGGCGTACTGATGGATCTCTTCCAGAAGGGCGAGACTATCTACTTCGACATGAGCCGTCAGGTGCTTATCTTCGGCAACATCGGCCTGGGCGGATAACCGGCGCATATAGTCGGAAACGTCACGAAAAGGCCTCCGAAGAGGCCCTTTTCATCTTGCCAGGACAAAGACAGAGCCGGGACGCCCATTAGACGCCCCGGCGGAGATACCTTTTTCTTGCGCTTTGCTAGAACTCGAAGATGATGCGGGACTTCTTGCGGGAGGAGCTTCCGCCGCGGCGGAGGAGCAGCCACAGAACGAGACCGCCGCCGACCAGCAGCAAGCCGGTGCCGGAGGTCAGGAACGTGATCGCGCCGCTGTGGGCGTCGGCGGCGGAGGGACGCTGCTGAACCTCTTCCGGGGTCGCCGTGCCCTCCATGATGTCCTTGAAGTTTTTCAGATCCTGGACCAGTATGGTCTTGGGACCGGAGGTCACCCTGGAAGCGGCCTCCCCGAGCTTGCCGCCCGGCGGGTTCCAGTAGTTCATCTGCACCTCGACGCGGGTGCGGTTCTCGGACAGCTCCTTGAAGCGCACCTGCCCGGAGGTCTCGACATCCCCGTTCTCGGTGTTCCACGCGAGGGCGCTGTTGGGCTCGTTCTGGGTGGTCTTGGCGTCGAACTCGGCCTTGTAGCCTAGAGGACCCCTTACGACCCAGTGGGTGGTGTCCGGGCCGGTCGCGCGAACCTCCTCGATGTTGCTCATGAACTGGGGAAGGTTCTCCAGATCCTTCCAGTAGTCGTAGACTTTCTCTACCGGAGCAGCTACCTCTATGCTTCCGTCTATCCGCTGGGCCATGAATACCTCCAGGTATTGACTATTTCACGTGAGCCGGTTGTTTACCCCTCGTGTCGCAGGTTAAACCTGTGTGTCAAGGATCACATTTTCAGCATCCGCCACCGATCCCATTTCCCCTATCGGTGAGCGAGCACCGTTCACGGGCCGGAAGTCCCCAGATCCCACGGCCGTCTTTCCGGGCCTCCGTCTGCGCCCGGCGAAACTCATCCAGGTGACGGACATTGGGCGGGAAGGTGGCGACTTGCGCGTACCCTTCCTCAAGGAGCAGCCGATTGTGCATCGCGCCGTCCCGCAGATACACGTAGGCGAGTACGCGGCCGTAGCGATCCACCTTCTCCACGTCGAAACGCAACGTAATGCGGTTCCCGTTCTCTTGCAGGATGCGCTCCGTGAACGTCGTCGCTTCATCGGCGAGCGGCTGCGGACCGCCGGGGCCGTACTTCTCCGGCGTGTCGACACCGATGAGCCGCACGTCGCTTACGCCGTCTATCTCCGGCCGGACCTCGACGGTGTCCCCGTCCGTGACCCGCGTTACCGTGTACTGGTTGGCTCCGGTTTTCTTGGGGGGATCGTCCGCTACGAGTCGAGCGCCGCAACCGGCGAGCAGCGTCAGGGATAGGAAGATGGCGAACAGAGAGCGCGTACAGCGCGTCATCGCCAGGTCCTCTGCCGAAAGTCCATCCAGGAGACGACGGCAACGTGAGGGAGGGTCAGGAGCGAGATCCCGACGAGGTACACCTCCAGGAGGGATTGCATGCCCGCCACCCGTTCCGGCACGGCAAGATACAGGCCGGCGAGCAGGACGATCGCCGCGAGCGTGAGAGGAGCGGAGTCTCGCGCGAAGGCTGCCGCCGCCCGCGCGATTCGTCCGCGCTCCAGGGCGGACACGGATACCTTGTCGAGGAGCATTAGCCGGGCGATGTGGCGGGGAGCGTGCCAGAGGCAGAAGTAGACCCCAACCGCCAGCACGGGCGGCACGAGGACGAAATAGGCGGCGAGCAGCAACGTCTCCACGGCGTCGATGCGCCACGCGCTACGCGAGGTGGTGGAATTCCGGAGAGGGATCGCCAGCGACAGTAGAACGAGGACCGTGAAAACGGAGCCTGCCGAGATACGAAAGGCGGGCTCGAAGACCCATGCGTCCGGCGGGATCCCGGCCCCGAACAGTCCGGCAGCGCCGCCTGCTACCCGACGGTAGGCGTCCGGGAAGGCCAGAAGCGGCACGAGCATGGGCAGTCCGCCGCGCACGAGGAGGGTCAGCAGCCGCGCCGCCGTCCCCCTGAGATGCTCCGCCCGCCCGATGGCGAGCAGGTACCAGAGGTCCCCCTGCCCCCAGTGAAACCAGGTGAGCGCGATGAACAAGACGAATGCCGCCCCAGGAACAGAGAACCAGAGCGCCAGGTAAGCAGTCCCGAGGACGAGGTACAGGAGGCCAACGGTGAGTACGGACGCGACTGTCGAGATACGGGGCATCAGCCTCGCGGGAATGAGGTGGTCCAGGGCGCCATGAGGCACTCCGAGGAAGACTAGGCTCACCACGAACGGCGCGTATACGAGGTACTCCGGCACCGTCACGCCGGCGGCGAAAAGGACCGTTAGACCGGCAACCGGAGCGAGAGAGAGCACGTTCGTTGACCGAGCCAGGGTGTATCTCGCGGAAGGTGTCGCGCCGGGTGGGAGGG
>JBBPZZ010000148.1:0-31538 GCA_038198445.1 Rubrobacterales bacterium | reverse complement strand
GTGAGTCCGCGAGCCCATAGGGGACTTGGCAGCGCATCGTAATCCTCTCGCTCTAACGCTTGCAGACAGTCGACCGTGATACTGCTTCGTTGTTGTGCCTGTTCAAAGGTAAGGCCTTGCTCTTCGCGGGCCTGCCTCAGCCTTTGGCCGATCTGCTGTCTAGTAGCCTCTTCTTTCTCGCCGTATTCGGACACCATTCGCACACCTTCCCACTATGAAGTTAGGGGTGGCGTTTGAAAAAGAAAACCGGCCACCCGAAACCACATGCTTCGGTAGCCGGTTGCGCCGCTGGCTCCTTCCGTCCCAGGCGCCCATATTTTCAGGACGGGCTTCTTCGCCTCTACGCTTACTGCGTTGCAAGCAGGATCTTACCCTCCGCAAGATTGTCCCGCAACCGCCCACAGATGCTTTGATCCATCGTACGGTACCTGGGCACTCAAGCTAAGGATTTTGTGTGAGTATATGAGGGAGGAGTTAAATCAGACGCAAGGTAAACGAGGGAGCGGAGGCTTCGACCGGGACCACATCGTATGGCACATCCCTGAAAGCATTTGCAGCCCTGTGGGCGAAAAACTCTACGCTATGCTCTTCAAGAAAGGCACCGGTAGAAAAACGCGGCTTCGGTTTGGCTCATCCTTACACTACCAAAGGGTGCTCGTGATGAGTTTGAACCGCTCTGTATACCAGGAACAGCGCCGTACAGTCTCAACCGGCCGGTGAGATCGTATAAACTACGCGCCATGTTTGGGGGCATGGCAGAGCGGACGAATGCGCTGGTCTTGAAAACCAGAGGCGCTAAAACGCCCGTAGGTTCGAATCCTACTGCCCCCGCTTGTGACTCCAGGATCAAAGATGCCTCCTATCATTAAATTTATTAAAAATTATTAAGAAAAGAGAGACTTTTGCGTTTGAAGTATGTACACTACGGGGTAACTTCTTGAGAGAGAAGGTATGCAGGCCGCGTTGAAGATTGAGTAAGTAGATAAAAGGAGGAACTCTATGAAGAGGAGAATAGTTATTTTGGCTACGGCCGCTCTTCTGGCGCTACTAGTACTTGCGCCGGCAGCCATGGCTCAGAGCACAATGAGCACGTCGAGTGGTATGGAGAGCACGGGTCCCCTCAAGGACACCAGTGGCGGTCTGCCGACCAGCGGTGGTCCCGCGATTCTTCTTCCCGCGGCTGCTCTGCTCCTGGGTTCGGGCATTCTGACCTTCGCTGTTCTTCGGCGCAGGTAACACCCAGTTAACGTTTTCGAGACCCCGCCCGCAATGAGGGTGCGGTCTCATTATTAGGGACGGGAGAGAGAGCCTGCACTCTCCCGTTTTCTGCGTCTTTGGGGCCTGCTCGCTTACGGGCTCTTTTCTTTGGTCGCTACGCCGTAAGACTCGAAGATAGGGGAAAGGTCCTTACCGGCGTCTTCGGAGAGGGTTGAGATCAGGTCCTCCGAAGTCGCTGTTTTGTAGCGGTATTTGGCCACGTATTCCCGCAGGCCGCGGAGTAGTTGTTTCTCACCGATCTTGTTAGAGAGCTCCCTGTATAGCTGGGCACCGTGAAGGTAGGTCACCTTCTGGTAAGTATAGTTGTCCGGGAAGGCGCTTACGGGGGCGGAGAGCGGAACGGTTGCGTCGACAGTATCCGGGAAACGCGTCGCCACGTCTCCGGCGGAGAGCCACTCGGAGTAGGTGGTGAGGGATTCGTCGAGCCAGGGTTCCGCGAACTGGTCACTTCCGACCTGCACGTACCACCACTGATGAGCTACCTCGTGCGGAACGACGGTATCGAATACGTAGTCCTGAGTATTCTCAAGGTTGGCGAATGTCAGGGTCGAGTACTCCGTTCCCGCTACGAGGGGCACGTCCACGAGATCAAACTCAGGGTACGGGTATGCGCCGTAGAGATCCGAGAAATATTCGAGGCTCTTGGAGGCGAGGCCCAGGGCTCGCTCCGCCCTGGGTGCCGAGGCCGGACGGTAATAGACGTTCACCCTCGTGCCATCTACTTTCCGGGAGATGCGGTTGAGATCCTCTCCGATAGCCAGGGCGAAGTCCCTTACGGACCGGGCTTCGTAGGAAACCGTTCGCAGCCCTTTTTTCTCACTGCTGCTCTTCTCGATGCCCGAGGTGGCCGGAGTGAGACTCTTGGGCAAGGTCAACTCGACTTCGTAATCAGCGGTTTCAGCGAAGTAGGGCTCGCCGAACCTGGTTGCGGGAGAGAGGTTCCAGCCGTCTTCACCGTACACGGCGAGTACCGGATACCAGACTCCCAAAGAAGCGATTCCGGAATCGTAGCCGAATGGGGCGGCTATCTCGGGAACGTCGGTCCTGAAATCTAGAACGACTTTCGCGCTGGCGTTACGTGGAAGAGGTTTGGGGAGGACTACTTCGAGGTCCAACCCTTCCACGCTAAACTCGGCTTTCTCACCATCCACGGTGGCGGCTGAGATATCGGTCCCACCGCCGAGATCCGTAAAGGTCTTTTCGTTCGTCCAAAGACGGAAGTGGAGCGAGTTCATAGTCCGGCTTTCAGCGTTGACGTACCGGAGAGTCTGCGTGCCGGTGATCTCGCGGGGATCTTCGGTGTATCGAGCTTCTATCCGGTAACTTGCCGGATAGAAGCCGGGATACGCAAGCTCCGAAGGCGGTGGTTTCTCCGGACGCGGCTCCGGGCGCGGCTCTGAGCGGGGAACGCTTGCGGAGGGCGGCTTCTCGGGAGTTCGGAACACGAAGGATACACCGTACACCGCAGTCAGGACTATTGCAACGAGCACCAGTACCGCGGCAACTCTCCGTATTAGATACTTGTTCGCGTCGCGCTTTCGCCGGAACGGGCGGGAGGAGCGAGTGAGACCTGGTTCACGCCCTGCATCGTCAGATAACGCGGAAGCCCTCCGTTGGCCGCGCCGGGTTCTGCCGGAGCCCCTTCGCGGGCTCAATGTAGAATTTCTTCCAGGATCAGCCCCATTTGCACTTGCGATTCGTCTTACACTCTATCTTACCAATGGCAGGGTTTGTATCTTCCCGTAGCTCTTTACACTGTTCGCATCCGGCCTAAGACAGATTACTCCGTCCGATGCCGGAGCAGCGGCCTCTCCTTGCCGAAAGCCAGGTCGAAGCGACATTCGAGTGGCATTTGCCTGGCGTCTGCCGCGCTTGTGCGTCCTGTCGGGTCCGGTGTACGAGCGAAGCACTCCGTGAGGGGATGAGGCAGTGGCTCCGAGAACATTCTCAGCGCCACTCCTCGTCAAAAGTCGGAGCCGGGCGGGTCCGGCCGCCACTAACCCTAACGGGCGGCCAAGCTCGGGCTGTCCGATCGCAGGTGGCTGTAGACGGCGGTTTCGAAGTCCATATAGCCGCCGACGGAGACAGGGTCCGCGAACGGGAAGATCTGGGTCGCCCAGAAACCGCCGATGCCGTTTTTGCGGTCGATCCAGTAGTACAGGTTCGCGAGCCCCGCCCAGGCTAGTTCGCCCGCGGGCCGCCCGGTGGGCGCGTCCTCGTCGTTGATCATGAAGGTGTAGCCCCAGGACTTCGGCATGCCCGGAAAGAACTCCGCGTCGTTCGATAGGCTTGGGATGGTGCCGGGTAGAGCCTTGATCTTCATCTCTCCCAGTCCGTTTCGCGCCATGCGCTCCGCCGTCTCGGATTTCAACACCTGTCCGTGCTCGCCGGCTCCATCGTTGAGGACCATGCGGATGAACTTCATGTAGTCCCCGACCGTACCGTACAGGGCGTGGCCGCCCATGTGCTGCTCCGGGTCCCGCGGCAGCTCGAAGTCCTGGAGCGGCGTCAACGTCCCGTCCTCACTGCGCTGGTGGATGGTCGCGCACCGGGAGCGCATCGACTCAGACATCGTGACTGCGTCCTCCATCCCGAGCGGCTCGAAGACGCGCTCGCGCATCACCTCGCCGAGACGCTTGCCACGCGCCCCTTCGACCACCTTCCCAACCCAGTCTATGTTGGTGCCGTACTCCCAGCGCTCGCCGGGATCGAAGAGCAAGACGGAATCCAGCGACGCCTGCGTGCCGGAGACGACGCTCGGCACCTCCCTCTTTTCACCGTATTTGAGCAGGTCGTGGTTAAAGAAGTCATAGCCGAAGCCCGCGGTGTGCAGCATCAACTGCTCCACCGTGATGTCGGATTTAGGCGGGCGGACACGCGGTTCGTCGTCTTCGTCGAAGCCGTCGAGCACCTGGATGTCCGAGATCTCCGGCGCGTATTCCTTCGCGGGATCGTCGAGGCTGAGCACGCCCTCCTCAACCAGTTGCATCACCGTCACACCCGTTATCGCTTTCGTGCATGAGAAGATGGCGAACACGGTGTCCATGGTCATCTCCTGGCCCTTGCCAAGCTCGCGGACGCCCGCCGCACCCTCGTAGAAATTCCCGTCGCGGTCAGTCGCCATCGCCACCACGCCGGGCACACCGTTGTCACGGTCCACTACACCTTGAAGCACGCGATCCGCAGCTTCCCTAACAGCATCATCCATATTCCCCTCTTTCCCGCAGCCAAGCATACGCTATCAGCCCTTGATCCCCGCACAACATGCACATCATAGCATTCGTCCCGGTTTGGATACCGTACCCCTATTACGAGGTTATTATCTTTAGCCATCCTGCCAAACCTCACTGCGTAGCAAGACGCGTTGGATCTTGACGCCTGGCGTTTATTCTGCAAATCCCAGTAGCCCTGCTTCGGACTTTTTCTGGCTGTTTTCTTATGGGACCGGGATCCAATCTCCGGTTCGGCACGGCGAAGCTGGAGGACGAAACGCCTGGTTGCGGCACGGTTGCAGTAAATCGCCCCCGGTGGAGTGCCGAAGGCTTGTCGCGTCATCGTATTTATACCCGCAAAACGGACCATTTTTGGGGTGAGCCGCCCAGGACTCGAACCTGGAACCTAGAGATTAAGAGTCTCTTGCTCTGCCAATTGAGCTAGCGGCCCAAACTTACGGCGGGGATTATACCATCGGCGGGCAGGACTTATAAGATTAAGTTTTGTTGAGAGAGGGTTGCGCGGTCGAGGGAGCGTCCATATAATATCTGTATCATCCTAGCGGGCTCTTCAAGGATCCGCTAAGGGCCGGAAAAGGGTCTCGCCCTTCTGTAAATGCCGGCCCTTTTTCTTCGGCCAGTTTTGTTCTTAGCCTACTTCCTCGGCAATGGTGAAGAGTTCTTCGGCGTGGCGGCGGACTGAGGTTGCCAGCTCTTCGTTGGCTGTTATCACGCGGACGCGGTGAAGAGGGGCGTGGTACCGGATCATGTCGTCGTCGGTCATGCCGGAGATGTGCTGCCAGGTTACCGGGTTGCGCTCTCCGGGGAGCGGATAGTTTCGGATGACGCGTAGATCCGTGCTTGGATCCTGTCTCTCCGGCAGGTCTATGAGGATGTCGAAGGGGCCGGAGACACCCTTGCGGTAGCGGGTCAGGTAGCGGGACCAGGCCTCCTCGACCCTGCGCCGCCAGGAAGCGTCTTCGCTTAGGCGCGTCAGCGAGGCGTAGCTCGGGTGTCGCTCATCCAGTTCCAGGGCGCGACGGTAGGGGCGCCGTTCGCTGAGACGTTTCATGAGAACCGCCGTGGAACTTTCTGGCTCCGCGGAGTCCTGAACCATTACGAAGGCCCCGGCGTCGTCCTGCTCAGAGAGCTTGTAGGGGTCCGCGGCCCCGCTCTGCAAGGCATCCTGGACGGCGCGGAGGAACATGGCGGTCGGGATGCGAAGGGCGTGGTGACCGTAGACATTGTAGTGTAATAGGTAGCGCGAGAAGATCAGGGATTGCAGCGAGCCAATACCTTCTTCATCTATCGCCAGTACGGCCCGGTTGTCCTGGCCGACGATGCGTAGCCGGTCGACCAGGGGTTCCGCTTTGACTATTCCGTAGGGTAGACGCGTCCCCTGAGCGTCCCGGATAAGACTGTCCAACATATCCACGTTCAGGGAACCGAAGAGGATGTCTCGGATTAGGTGCTCGGTGGGTGTGAGGCCGCGTGGCTCGGTCCCGCCGCGGGAGACGAGCCGGTAGACGTTGTGGGGTTCGAGGTCCCATTCGCCACGCAGGACCTTCGCCACTTCGGTTTCTTCGATCAGGTTCCGGCTCAACTCTTTGAGAGAGAGCATGTTCGGCAAAGCTATGTTCTCGATAGATTGCGGATAGGGATAGCGGGCCGCGTCGAGCAGCAGGGCGGCCGCCAGGGCGCCCTGCACGTCCCTGTCTTCGAGGTAGGCGCCGGAGTCAATGATCCTCTTTAGGGTCATGCGCGTCAGGTGGTAGACGCCGATCGCGTGTTCGAAGCGCGTGTGGCGGGCTCGGGGGAACGCCTGCGCCGTGAAGCCGAGCTGGCTAATACCTTTCAGGCGCAGCATGGCCGCGGTCTCGAGCAGCGTTCGCACCGCCCGGTCTGTCGGGACGTCCCCCCAGACTACGTCCCGGATTCTCCTTCCGGAGCCCCCGAAGAACTCCCCTACCGTACCGCTCAATGCCGCTCCTGATTGTTTGCCTCCGGCTATTTTAACCAAAACGAGCCTGGTTCTCGAAATGAGCGAGGGTCGCGGGCGCTTGTGGCGGGCGCGGGCGAGTGTAATATTGTCTTCTTGATACAGGAGGAGACGCTATCCATACCGAGGAAGTCAGAGCTTTATACGGAGAGTACGTCACGCTTCGTCCGCCGCGAGAGTCAGACGTGGAGGCGGCCTACGCCTGGGACAGAGACCCGGAACTGGCCGCCTGGAACGGCCGCTCCCCGATCTCCATCTCGCTCTCCGCCGCCCGGCGTGATTATCTGGCCCGCTGGGAAGACCGCAGCGTCAAGACCTTCATCATCGAGGCCGAAGGTGATCCCATCGGGATGGCTACACTTTATGGATTCCGCCAGGACGGTTGCGAGCTCGGGATAAAGATCGGCCCCGAGACTCTGCGCGGACGCGGTTACGCCAGCGAAGCAGTGAGCTTACTCGTTGAATACGCTTTCGAGAAGCTGGACCTCAACCTAGTGCGAGGATCCACGCTGGCCCACAACAACCGTATGCAGCGCGTCTTCGAGAAGTGTGGCTTCGTGGAGGTCGGTGACGGCACAATCCTCAGCCGCTACGACAACCGCCGCTACACCGAGCTGTTCTACGAGCGCAAGCGTGACTGAGCGCCCGCGGATACGATTGTAGCCACGGTCGCGGTAGAATCAATTCCTCTTGAATACGCAACTCAAACTGAACGTCCGAAGCCGGGGCGCTATGAGCGGGATGCTGACGCTCGGGAGTCTGGACCCGGCGTTCGAGGCTGCCTCGCAGGTGGAAGGGGAGCCTGTCATCCTGGACCTCCGTCCGGTTAGCTTCGTGGAGCCTGCCGGCATCTGCGGGCTGGCGGCGCTCCTGGAGTTCCTTGCACCGCGCTGTGAGGAGGTGGATCTGGCGCTTTCGGGACGCGACGTTCCGGCCTACCTGGAGCGGATGGACTTCTTCCGGCACTTCGGCGGGCGGGTAAAGACGAACGCGGACCTCGCCTCTCTGGAGGAGCGTCAGCGGCACAACCCCGGCACCTTGCAGGAACTTATCAACTTCCACACAGAGGAGGAGATACCGGGCATCATACGTCGCATCTCGGAGATCCTTGAGAACCAGGGCTACCGTTTGCGCGAACGGGTCGCTATCTGCTCCGTCCTCTCGGAGATCTGCGCGAACGCCGCCGAACACGGCCGCTCGTCTTTCGGGGCGTACGCCGCAGTCCAGGCCTACCACCACGTCGTCAGCGGAACGGGCCGGCGCGGGGAAGAGGTGCTCATCGCCATCGCCGATGGTGGTCCGGGCGTGAGGGAGACCTTATTGCACAACCCGAAGTACGCCGAGCACACCACTACCGACAACGACGCCCTGCGCCACGCCCTGATGATGGGCGTCTCCGGCACCGGCGAACTTGGGCGCGGTGGCGGTCTGGCGCTCGTAGCCCAGATCTCTGGCCGCGCCGGAGGCTCCCTCTCCCTGCGCTCCGGCACAGGCCGCGTCACCGCCTACGAGGACCGCAAAAATTCTCGCAACGTCCCATTCTTCCCCGGTACCTTCGCCCGCGTCTCACTCCCACGCCTCGCCCAGGAACCGCATGAAAAAAGTTCCCAATGAGCGCAAAATACCCCCCCATATGCCATTGATATTCCAACATACAGAGAGTACAATCCACTTATATGATTTCACTGAAGACAGTGAGGGTAACGTCGGTGGCTGAGGATCGGTCGCGGCTGGTCTACGAGGTCGCGGGAGACGACTTCGGGGGCAAGCTGATGGTTACCCGTTCGACGGGCCGCACGATCCGTGAGGTGCTGGGTGAGGCGCTGGAGGGGTTGCCGAAGGGCGGCACTCTGTACGTGGATACGCGGGGCGTCGAGTTGATGGACTACTCGTTCGCGGACGAGGCGTTGGGAGTTCTGGTATCCAGGGTCGCGGGCGGGGAGTATGGTGAGCGGCGGCTGGTGCTGATCGAGGAAGACCGGGACATGTTGGAGAACATCGAGGCGTCGCTCAGGCAGCGCTCCCTCGCCATGATCCGGGTGGACGAGATGGGCGGGGAGCCAAACATCGTCGGGATGGTCCCGGAGCATCTGGTGGATACGCTGGAGACGATCCGGTCGGCGGGTTCCATCACGAACGCGGACCTCGCCAAGAAGCTCGGCCTCAATCACACGGCCTGCAACAACCGGGCGACGAGGCTCGCGAAACTCGGTCTGATCCACCGCAAAATAGAGACAGCCGCCCCCGGCGGCCGCCAGTACACCTACGAGAGGATCGCCTGATGTTTTATTTTGACCACATCCTCACTCATATCAGTGAAGATAGCATTACCGGTGTAGATATGCCGAAGGAGGTATAGCGATGCGGGAAGAGTACATGATCGAGCGGCAGGGCAAGCGCTTCGTGTTGTACGCGGGGCTTCTTGAGGAGGCTCACGCGAGAGGCTTGCGGAGCATCGAGACGGAGCTGTTGCAGATACCGGCTCCCGAGAACGGCGAGACGGCGATCGTCAGGGCGGTCGTGCGGACCGAGGACGGGAAGTACGGCGGTATCGGGGACGCGAGCCCCGAGAACGTCAACCGGGCTATCGCGCCACACCTCATCAGGATGGCGGAGACGCGGGCGAAGGCCAGGGCCCTCAGGGACGCTATCAACGTCGGTGTTACGGCCTTTGAGGAGCTTGGTGGAGAGAGTGCCGATGTCGAAGCGGAAGCTCCGCGGCTCTACGATCAGGACGAGCGGGCGCCGCGGGCGAAACAGCCCCGGATGCCGAGTGAGGAGGGCAAGGGAGAGATGCCGGCGACTCGCAAGCAGCTCAACTACCTGGAGGCTTTGATCTCCGACGTCGTGGAAGATGGGATCTCCAGGTTCGAGGAGATGGTCGGCAAGCCGGTCAATGAGCTGACCCGCGAGGAGGCGAGTGAGTGGATCGGACGTCTCTCCGGGAAGGCCGCGTAGTGCGGCTCTGGATAGCGGCCCTCGGCGAGGAGACACTCTACGAGGCCGACCTCCCCGCCTGTTGCCAGCGCACCGCCGGAAACACGGGCGAATCGTTCGAGTGTCCGTCGTGTGGTGCGACGTGGCAGGCGCCGCTCCCGGTAGAGCCCGAGCAGGACGCTTTCATGCAGCGCAACGTAGACCGGGAGAAGGGGGCGGCGTGAGGAAGAAAAGCGCTCTGAGGGCCGATACGACGGTTGCGCCCGCGGGTGAGCCGTGGCGGGAGGTCTACGTCGGGGAGCTTCCGAAGTGTTGTTTACGGTCGCTCAAGGAAAGGGCTCTGACAGAGGTGGTTGGACGGCGCTCGCTGGCGCTGGCGTGCTCGTGCGGGAAGAACTGGTGGGTCACATCCAGCCTCGATGAGCGGATTTTAGAGCGTTTCGTAATGCACGGCGGGCCGCGGGTCGGCGGTGTCGGAGATGGGCCTTCGGCGGCCTAGTTTCAGAGAAAGGGGATGATGGGATGATGCAGGCGCAGGACTCTCTTACACAGTATCTCGGATATATAAGGGGCGGCAAGCTGCTCGACGCCGCTGGGGAGCGGGATCTCTCGCGGCGCGCTCACGAGGGCGACAGGAATGCCCGAAAGAAGCTCATCGAGTCGAACCTGCGGCTTGTTATCTCCATCGCCAAGAAGTACCGGGGACGGGGCGTGGCGTTCGAAGACCTCATACAGGAAGGGAACGCGGGGCTCATACGGGCGGTCGAGAAGTTCGATCCCGAGATGGGCAACCGGTTCTCGACCTATGCGACGTGGTGGGTCCGTCAGGCCGTCACCCGCGCCATCGCGGATCACGCGCGCACTGTGCGGCTACCCGCTCATGTAGTAGATGCGCTCTTCCGCCTTCGCCGCGCCGAGAACCAGTTGAGCATCGAGCTGGGCCGCGACGCCACTGAAGAAGAGCTCGTCGAGAGGCTCGGCATAAAGCCGGAGGAGGCGCGGCGGCTGCGGGAGGTCAGCCAGCCAATATCCAGCATCAACTCAAGGATCAGCCGGGCCGATGACGACGGGTCCGAGATGGGTGAGATGCTGCCGGACGAGCGGGCGGGCGAGGAATACGCTCGTGTCGAGGCCGGCCAGTGGGAGTTGGCGCTGGTGGAGGCGGTAAGGGGATTGCCCGAGCGCGAGGCGAAGATCCTTGAGATGCGTCACGGGTTGGATGACGGCGGGATCCGGACGCTGCGCGAGGTCTCCGAGACTTTGGGTATCTCTCAGGAGCGTGCCAGGCAGGTGGAGATAAAAGCCCTGAGGACCATCCGTACCGGCCGTTACGCAAGCACCCTGCGCCGCGCGCTCTCGGAGGCTGTGTAGAGCTACAGCAAATAGGCTAACCTTCGGATCAGAAGATCGAAGAAGGGAGCCTTTTGGAGACTACCGAGCGCGAGACGGAGCGTAAGCAGCAGCTATTCGAGAGCCTGGGGGGGACCGTCCAGGACGGTTTTCCCGCCATTCACTCGCCAGCGCAACATACGAGATCTGGGACCGCGTACCTGCGGGCGCCGGGCGTGGTGATGCTGGCGAGGCCGCGGACAAACGTCGCGGGTCTCGAAGGTTTCCTCAAAGGCTTCGATCCCAACCTGGAATTCCCTGATTACCTGGAAGACCCCACGCGTCTCCCGGACTCCTCCCAACTCTGCAAGACGGCTGGACAGCTCTGCTACGCTTCATTCGGCCCCAGGCGAACCACCAACGAGAACGCCGCCACGTACTTCGAGCGGCTTACCTCCGCGGGCCACGGCTCGGTTCTCGAACACGCGAGCTTCAGCTTCCTGCTCTACGGCATAAGCCGCAGCGTGACGCACGAGTTGGTACGGCACCGCGCCGGCGCCGGGTTTTGCTTGGCCGGGGATACGATGGTGTACAGTGATCATTTCAGCAACGGGCGGCGCGAGAGAGTAAAGAAGCGCAGCGTTGCTCATCTCTACGAGATGACGAAAACGCCTCACGGACGCTCACGACTGAAGCTCGTGCGCCCGCGTTCTCTGGACGAGGCAACGGGGGTTTTTGATCGGGGGAGGATCCGAGAAGTCGTATGCTCGGGTGTAAAGCCAGTGTACAAAGTAGATCTCGAAGATGGCAAGAGCATAACCTGCTCGCGGGACCATCGTTTCTTGACGCCCGATGGTTGGAAGCCACTCCATCGAATCATCGGCGGGCTCGAATTGTCACCTAGCGGATTTGCCGTTCACGGTGCTCTCAATACCGAGATCATGGTCAACGGAGTAGTCGCTTACAGGGACCAGAATTGGTTGAAAGAGCACTACATAAAACGCAACCTCTCTACGACCGAGGTTGCCGGACTCGCCGGTGTCGCAACCACTACCATCAAAAAGTGGCTGCGTCGGTACGGGCTCCGAAAAGGCTCGGGTGTACGGACTCGCTGGACCTTTGCAAACGAGGACAAACTGTATGCGGACAGAGATTGGCTGCAAGAGCGGTACGTTGTTGAGGGGTTGGACCAGGCGTCCATAGCGAAGCTCGCCGGAGTATCGTCCCACACGATCCGTTCCTGGATAAGAAAGCACGGTTTGCAGAAGCCTATGGGTTCTTGGACGATAGGGAAGACTTCCTGGAACAAAGGCAGGCGTTACAAAGCCGGTTGGAGCCACACCCCCGAGATGCGGCTGAGGCTCTCCGAACACAAGAAAGGCGCCAAGAACCCGCAGTGGAGGAGCGGAATCACGAGGCAGGCGGTAACCATACGCCGGGGAGTAAACGAGTTGCGCCCGCAAGTGTTGGAGCGTGACGGTTACCGGTGTCGGTTATGCGGAGCGCGCTCCAGGCAACTCGAAATGCACCATGTCATTCCTGTGTGGACAAAGCCGGAACTCGTGGTGGACCTTGACAACATAGCTACCGTATGCCGTCCTTGCCACCTCGGGATAGATGGCCGAGAGATGGAGTATGCTGGGCATTTCGATCTAGTTCCCGACGAGGCAACCCTCGCCAAAACCCCTCCGCGGGCCAAAACTCCCCTCTTTGTTCCCCGCGCCCGGCGTATCAAGAGCGTGACCTACGCTGGCGAACAGATGACCTACGACCTGGAGATGGAAGGCCCGAACCACAACTTTGTAGCCAACGGCATCGTCACTCATAACTCGCAAATCAGCCAGCGCTACGTCTCGGGTTCCGTGCTGCGGTTCGTCGAGCGCCCCGAGTACCAGAACGACGAGGATCTGCACAGGACCTTCGAGGAGCGGGCCGACCGCGCCGCCGCCGAGTACGAGGAGATGGCGGGACGGCTTCTGGAGCGTCAGGAGGGCGGTAATAGTATGCTCGCCGCTGATTACAAGACGGATGCCAGGAAGAAGGTGCAGCAAACGGCGCGCTCTCTCCTTCCGAACGAGACCGAAGCGCCGATGGTCTTCACCGGCAACGTGCGGGCGTTGAGGCACATAATCGAGATGCGGGCCGACGCGCACGCCGAAAGTGAGATCCGAAACCTCGCCGTGCGCCTCTTCCTTTGCCTGGTCACGGTGGATCCCATCCTCTTTGGCGACTACAAGTTCGGCGAGCTTCCAGATGGGACGTATACTGTTTCGACCGAGCACCGCAAGGCATAAAATCTGCGGAAAGCCGGTCTTTACCACGAAAGGAAAATACTAAATGCCTGAGAGCTACGAGGAGATGGTCGCCGGGGCGAAAGCGGAAACTGAGCAGACGGATGCCGACGCGGTAAACAACTCACTCCAGTCCGGCGAGGACGTCATCGTCGTGGACGTGCGCGAGCAGGCGGAGTGGGACGCAGGACATATATCGGGCGCGAGGCTGATCCCTCGCGGACTCCTGGAGTACCAAGCATCGGAGCAACTCCCGGATAAAGAGGCCCGCATCGTCGTCCACTGCGCGGTCGGTGGCCGGGGCGCTCTGGCGGCGAAAACACTGAAAGACATGGGCTACACCAACGTATCCAACATGGATGGCGGCATGAACGAGTGGCGGGACAAAGGTTACGAGGTAGAGGAGGGATAGCAGCCTGTTAAACGCCGGGCAGCTTCTACGTCCGCGAAGTGCTTCTCAAACTTTTCTCTGGACGAGACCGTTGCACTCCAGGCCGCGCGGGCATACGCTTGGTCAATGAGATCTGACACGGCCAACGCTGTGAATCCGAAGGCACGGCCCTGCACTCTTCCCGTGCTTCTGGGAGCTTTCGGGTTTTTTGGTTTCTTCTGGGGGAATTTCGCCGTACTCCTGGCCGACTTGAGCAGGGCGCTCGAGCTTTCGCCCGGTCCTCTGGGGCTTGCGCTCTTCGTGGGAGCGGCGGCTTCTATCGCGGCGATGGCGGCCCTCGGCTGGACCTCGGACCGTCTGGGGCGCCGGGTGTTTATCACGGTGTCGGCTGGTGTGTTTGGGGCCGGGATCTCGGGTCTCGCGTTTGCCGGAGGTTACGCCGCTCTCGTGGCGGCTCTCGTGGTCCTCTACGCCGCTTCCGGGCTCTACGACGTCGGCATCAACTCCGCCGCCGTGGACCTTGAGAAGAGTACGGGCCGGCATTTCATGGCCTTCATGCACGCGATGTTTAGCACCGGAGGTGTGATCGGCGCGCTCTCGGCCGGCATGTTCTTGCAGATCGGGGTGGACTATCATTACGTCTACCTCGGGGTGCTGGTGCCGCTCGTCGTCGTGATACTTGCCGTTCTGGGCACCCGGTTCCCCATGTCCGGCGGCCCAACAGAGGATGGCGAGAGAGTCAAAGACCCCAGCCTCTATCGCAGTCTGCCACTGCTGCTGGTCGCCGCGATAGCCACCCTGGGCCTGCTCTCGGAGGGGGAAATGGAGCACTGGTCCGGGTTGTATCTTCGCCAGACGCTCGGGCTCCCCGCGCTCCTGGGAGGTTCGGGGGTCGCGGTGTTTTTTGGCGCTATGGCCGCGGGGCGGTTCGGGGCGGCCTGGGCTATCCGCCGTTTCGGTAATCGCCGGACGCTACTCGGCGCGGGTCTATGCACGGCTGGCAGCATGGCGCTGGCGCTCGCGACCCGCGAACCCCTGCTCGTCCTCGCGGGGTTCTTGCTCGTGGGGCTCGCGCTATCCGCGGTGGTGCCGATAGCCTTCTCCACGGCGGGCGACCTCGCGCCGGGAAGGGCCGGGGCGGCGATCTCCGTGGTCACCACGCTCGGTTACGGAGGGTTCCTGCTGGGGCCGGTGATCGTGGGCGGACTCGCGGAGCTGCTCGGACTGCGAATAGCGCTCGGGACTTTGATAGTTACCGGGATGGTGATCTTCGCGCTCTCGCTGCGCTTGAAGCGTTTATCGGCGGAGAAGAGTTAGCCGCTAAGCGCTCCCCTCGGAGTCTCCACGAACTGCGTCGGAGAGCTGTTTTTCGGCCGCCCCGATCTCGTCGTCCTCTATTCTGTGAAACAGCGGCCTGGAGTCCTTTACCTGGTAGACGTCCGGGAGATCGAGGTCCCAGATGCGTGTGATCGGCCCGTCGAAGAACGTCCGCAGCCGTTCTATCGCGTCCGGGACGTAGGGGGCCGCGTGGTATGCGATGGAACCAAGCAGGGCGGAGCAGACGTAGAGCGTGGTCTTTGTGCGCTCGGGGTCTTCCTTGCGGCTCTTCCACGGCGCCGAGGCATCGAAGAACTGGTTGGCCCGGCGGCCCATCGCGAGCAGCTCGCCGAGAGCGTCGCGCGGCCTGGGCGCGAGCATCCGGGTCTCGTAACGGGCTTCTAGTCCCTTGAAGTCCTCGAAGACCTTCACGGCGTCCTCGGGAAGCTCCTCCGGGCGGGGCGCCTCGCCATTCGCGTACTTCTCGGTGAAAGAGAGGAGGCGGTTGACGTAGTTACCGAGGTTGCCGATCAAATCCGAGTTCACCCTCGATTGAAACTCGCGCCAAGAGAAGACTACGTCCCCGGTCTCCGGCAGGTTTGAGGCCAGGTAGAACCGGAGCGGGTCCGCCGGGAAACGGTCCAGCGCCTCGTGCAGCCAGACCGCCAGGTTCCGGCTCGTGGACATCTGCATGGCCCGCGGCTCGCCGTCCACGACGACTTCGAGGTTCATGAACTCGTTGGCCGGCACGTCGTAGGGGAGGACGTAGGGCTCCTCGCCGTCTTCGCCCACGCCCATCAGTTGCGCGGGCCACACCAGGGCGTGGAAGACGGTATTGTCCTTGCCGATAAAGTGGATGAGCCTCGTGTCCGGCTCCTGCCAGTATTCGCGCCAGCGATCCGGCTCACCGATGTTCTCCGCCCACTCGACCGTCGATGAGACGTAGCCGATACAGGCGTCGAACCACACGTAGAAACGCTTGTCCTCGTAGCCGGGCTCGGGGATCGGGACGCCCCAGCTTATGTCGCGGGTGATGGGACGCTTCTCCAGCCCGGCGTCAATTATCCCGAGGATGAAGTTCTTGACCGAGTCGCGCCAGTGATCCTGCCCGCCGACGTACTCCCTCAAGCGGTCGGAGAGTTGTGGAAGGTCCAGGTACAGGTGCGTCGTCTCGCGGACCTCCGCAGGCCCGCCCGTGACCTTGGAGTGTGGCTCTATGAGCTCGTAGGCCTCGTACCACGAGCCGCAGTTGTCGCACTGGTCGCCCCGAGCTTCCTTGTAGCCGCATACGGGACACGTCCCCTCCACGTAACGGTCCGGCAGGAAGCGTCCCTCTGTCGGGCTGTACATCTGCTTGCTCTCGGACTCCGAGATGTAGCCACCCTCCTTCAGCTTGCGGTAGAAGAGCTGGGTGTTCCTGGCGTGAAGCTCGGTCGAAGTGCGCGAGAAGTTGTCGAAGCTGACGTTAAACCGCTCGAATGTCTCCTTCATGTGCTTCCACCAGTAGTCCACGACTTCCTGGGGGTCCTTCCCCTCGCGTTCGGCGGTCAGGGTGATGGGGACGCCGTGCTCGTCGGTACCGCAGACGTACACCACGTCGTCGCCGCGGGCGCGCAGGTAACGCACGAACACGTCCGCCGGAAGGTACGCCCCGACGATCTGGCCGACGTGCAACGGCCCGTTCGCGTACGGCAACGCCGAGGTGACAAGGTAACGCTCTTTTTTCTCGATCATGGCTTTAGAATAGCATTTCAGCTTGTCATCTATCAGTTGTCGGATTTTGGAGACGGTAGCGTATGATCCCGGAAACGCTGACTGCCGGAAGCCGGGGGCTTCCAGGTGCTAAGATGCGCCCGGTATGAGCGCTGAATGTATAAAGATCTCTTTCCGCAGGCTCCATCCGGAGGCGCGAGAGCCTGCCCAGGCTCACACCGGTGACGCGGGCTACGACCTGCGCTCCGTGGAGGAAGTGGGGCTGCCGCCCGGCAGCCGGGCGCTGGTGGGGACCGGCATATCGGTCGCCATACCGGAGGGCTACGCGGGCCTGGTGCTGCCGCGCAGCGGACTCGCCGTCAGGCACGGCATCTCTCTAGTCAACACGCCCGGTCTCATAGATTCTGGTTACCGGGGTGAACTGAAGGTTCCTCTCATAAACCACGACCGGGATCAGGCATTCACGGTCGAGGTGGGGATGAGGGTAGCCCAACTGGTCCTCGTGCGGGCCGCGGCGGCGGCGTTCGCCGAGGTCGAATTCCTGGAGACCGGGAGCGACGGACGAGGCGAGGGCGGCTTCGGCTCCTCGGGCTCCTGAGTATGCGTATCGCCTTCGTCGCCGATGACCTCTATCCGGGGTACGGAGGTCAGGCAGCCGCCACCGAGGGACACATCGAGGCGCTGCTCGCGCTCGGTCACGAGGTCCGGGTCCTGGCTGGAGATGAGGCGTCACCTACCATGCCGCCGACCGGCGTGACGGTCGAAAGACTGCCGGTGTGGCGTCCCGGCGAGAAGCAGACGCACGTCGCCTTCCCGGAGGCGGGGAAGATAAAAGCTCTCCTCGACTGGGCGGATGTCGTCCAGATCAATACCCCAACACCGCTGGCGCTCCGAACGCTACGCTTCGCCAGACGCAAGGGCGTGCCTTCCGTGATAGGTTTTCATACCCAGGAGGAGAGCGCGACCCTGCACTTCCGCCTGCTGCGTCCTTTCGTGAGAGCCGCGCTACGAACCTGGTACGGGTATCTCTACCAGCGGCCCGATCGCCTGGTCGCGCCAACCGACTTCGCCGCCCGTCTGGCGCGCCGCTACACGCGGCGTCCGATCTACGTAGTCTCAAATGGCATTCACCTGCCGGTACGTGGGACGGCCGAGAGAGAGCGGGCCGCGTCCATGCGGCGGCGTCTTCTGTCCGGTAGACGATACCTACTCTCTTACATGGGACGACTGACGCACGAGAAGTGTCCCGAAGACCTGCTCGTCATCTTCTCGGAGCTTCGCCGGTTGAGGACGGACGTGCGTCTAGCCGTGGCGGGGACGGGACCTTTGCGTAAGACTCTGGAGCGGCAAGCCGCGTGGCTCGGACTGACGGATGAGATACGCTTCCTGGGGTACGTGTCCGGCAACGAGAAACAGGACCTGCTGGCGGCCAGCGATCTATTCCTCATGCCTTCGCCGACCGAGCTTCAGAGCATCGCCACCTTAGAGGCCATGGCCCAGGGGTGCGCGGTGGTAGCCGCCGATGTCGAGACCAGCGCGGTCGGGGAGATGGTACAAAAGGCTGACTGCGGCGTCTGCTATCGTCCGGAATCGTTGGAAAAGGCCGCCGTGAGCATCAGCAGCTTGCTCGGCCAGCCAGACGAGCTACAGCGTCTGCAGCGAAATGCCGAAAGAGCGGCGCGCGGCCACGACGTTCGCGAGAGCGGTCGCGGGCTGCAAGAGGTCTACCGGGACTTAACCGGCCTCCGGTCCGGGAGCGTGGAAAGATCCGGAGAGCCGCTCGAAAGGATGGGACTATGACAGAGACTTCACCGGCGGCCGTCGCGGTCACGGGGGCCGGAGGTTCCCTCGGAAAGGCGCTGGTGCGGCGTCTTTTGCGGCGCGGCCATACGGTGAAGGCCCTCGTCCGCAACGAGACCGATGCCGCCCGGCTGCGTGAACTGGGGGCGACGCCGGTTTCAGGAGACGTGCGCGACACCGAGGCGCTGAAAGCCCTGGTACGGGGTTGTGAGGTCGTCTTTCACCTGGCGGCCTGGATGGGAAAGCCTTTCGACGAAAAGCTCGCCTTCGCCGTCAACGTCGGTGGGGCGACCAACGTGGTGCGGGTCGCCGCGGCGGCGGGCGTCCGGAGGGTGGCGCTCACGAGCAGCATCGTGGTCTACGGGCCGGTGCGCGAGGGCTATATTACGGAGGAGACGCCGTTCTGGAGCGTGGGCGATCTCTACGGCGACACCAAGATCGAAGCCGAGAAAGCGGCGAAGCAAGAGGCGGGAGAAGTTGGCGTCGAGTTGACTATCTTGCGTCCGACCATGATCTACGGCCCCGAGTCTCCCTCGTGGACGGAGGCGCCGTTCGCCGCTATCTACCGAGGACTACCGGCCATCGTGGGCGACGGAGAAGACCTCGTCGACCCTGTCTACGTGGACGACGTGGCGAAAGCCTTCGAACTCGCGGGCTTCGAGCCGCGGGCCGCCGGAGAGGTGTTCAACATCGGGGCGGGGCCGCGCACCTGGAACGAGTTTTTCGGCGCCTATGCTTCGATGTCCGGGACCAGGCTACGGCGTATCCCGGCCCGAATAGCACTGGCCGGAGCAGGAGCGGGGGAGCGCGCCGAGCGCTCGCTGGGACGACGGCCCCGCGCCGTCGCGGAGATGGTCGGCGTGGTGACGAGCCGGGCGACCTTCTCGGGCGAGAAGGCTCGTGAGGTCCTCGGGTTCGAGCCGGATTTCAGTCTGGAACAAGGGATGCGAGAGACGGAGAACTGGCTGCGTGGCGAAGGTCTGCTGAAGCGTCCCTCGGTGGCGCTCGTTACCGGTGCGGCCAGTGGTCTTGGCCGGGCGGTGGTCCGGGAACTCGGTGACGAAGGGATCACCGTCTGGGCGGCGGACCTTGAGAGGACCCGGCTCGAAGACCTCAGAGGAGGAAAGGTCCACACGCTGGCGCTGGACGTCGCATCGGAGGAGAGCATCGCAGAGGCGTTAGGTGAGATCGAGGCCGAGAGCGGACCACCGGATCTCCTGGTGAACGTAGCGGGCCTGGCGAAGCCGGGCGCCCTGGAGAGCCAGCCGTTCAAGGATGTGGAGTTGCACTTCGATGTCAACGCTTACGGCCCGCTGCGGTTGGCGCGGGCGGTCGCGCCGGGGATGCGGCGGCGGGGAGGGGGCAGGATCGTCAACGTTACCTCAACCAACGGCTTTATCGTAACGCCTTTCATGGGCGCTTACTCCGCGTCGAAGTACGCACTCGAAGCCATCTCCGACGCCTTGCGGATGGAGTTAAAACCCTGGGGGGTGGAAGTCATGGTGATAGAGCCCGGCGCGATGAAGACGCCCTTCGCCGAACGCGCGAAGGCGGCGCTGAAAGAGGAGATCTCCACCTCGCGCGATGGCTGGGGCAGCTACCTCCAGGGTTTCCTCGACAGCCCGCTATGGGGGACCACGACCGCCACCAGCCCGGAGAAAGTGGCGCGTTTCATCGTCCGGTCGGCGCTCTCGCGGCGGGTCTCCCGAAGGAAGCTGGCGACCCTGGACGCGGTCCCCGCCAGAGTCATGTCCATGCTGCCTACCGCCGTTAGAGACGCTTTTCTGGCGCGGGCTTCCGGGTTGTCTCGCTCCCCTTCGGAAACACTACCGGAGGCGAAAGGTAGAGCAGCCAGCCGGCCGGCGGACCGAGCACGAAGATGAGGTAGAAGCTCGCCAGCCGCCAGACGAGAACGGCGGCGGCCACGCTTCCTACGCCCGTGCCGACGCTCAGGCTCACCGCCGCTTCTATAAAGCCGGAGCCTCCAGGGGTAGGAATGAAGTTGGAGATCAGGGTGATGCTGCTCAGGAGCGCGAGGGTTGTCAGAAGACCGGCCCCGATCCCGTAGAGTTGCAGGAGCGCCCAGAGGACCACGAACCCCGAAATCCAACCGATCGCCGTCACCAGATGAAGCGTGAGCCAGTAGGATACGGGCATGTTCAGGTAGGCGTTGGCGCTCCGGTAGTAATCGCGGGCCGCCTTCAGCATCCGGGAGTCGAAGCGTCGGAAGAGCGGCCACTTCGCCATCGTGAGGATGAGGCGCACGATCACCCGCGGGTAGCGGGTCAGGATGACGGCCGCGGCAATCGCCAGGATCACGGCCGCGAAAGCCAGGATGTTCGAGATAACGGGCAGGTGGATGGTCCCTGAGTAGATCAGGTAACCAATTCCCAGCGGCGCCGTCCAGGAGAAGAAGATGAGATCCAGGACGAATATCTGCACTATGACGCCGATTCCTTTACCGAGCGGCACGCCAAGACGCCCCAGCGCCGCGACGGTGGTCGGGACCCCACCCGCGTTGTTCGGTGTGATTGCCGCCCCGAATACGCCGACGAGATGCGTGTAGAGGGCCGGACGGTAGGGCATGGAGATGCCCTGGCTCATGCACAGTAGTTGAATCTTGACCGCCGGCGCGGACCACTGCATGATCAGCGCGGCAAGGAAGACCAAGAAGATCGAAAAGCTCGGTTCTTGTATCCGGTATGTGTCCGCCCTGAAGAGGGCGCCGCCCGCCGCCAGATAGAGTCCGCCCAACCCGAGCCCCAGGCTCAGGGCGAGCATGACGATGATGCGCTTTAGCAATTCACGCGCCGGTCCCGCCATTCAGAGCGTATCGGACAATGTAGTGAGCAAGCGCCTCCGTCTTCGAGGTGAGCTCGAGTTGTTCGCTCCGATGCGCGACCTCTTCGAGCAAGTTCGGGTCGGAGGCGTAACCCTCTATCGCCTCTAAGAGCGTCGCCGGGGTCTTCACGTAGCGTCCGAAGCCTTCGCGCTCGACGAAGCGCACCACGCCCAGCTCGTTGAGCCCCGCGTAGCGGGTAGCCAGCACTGGGCGACCGACTGCCAGGGCTTCGTATACCGACGCGGGGCCTCCCTTGCCGACGATCACGTCGCTCGCCGCCAGGTAAGAGGCCATGTCTTCCACGAAGCCTTCGACCCTTAGCCCTGGCCTCTGAAGCCTACGCAGACTGCTGCTTAGTGCTTTGTTGCGGCCCGTAATGACGATTGTTTGGGGTGAGAGTTCGGAGTTGAGAAGAGCCTGAATCACCCAACGAGGGTCTCCACCCAGTCCCTCGCCGCCCAGGGAGACGAGGGCGGTAAAACGGTTCTCCAGGCCCAGACGTTCGCGCGCCTCCGTCTTGGAAGGAGCGTTCAGGAACGGTTGCCGCACCGGATAGCTGACGACCGCCACCCTATCGGCGGGAACGCCCATGTTTACGAGGTCTTTTCGGACATCTTGCGAAGGCACTACTATGTGGTCCGCCAGCGGGTCCGCCCAGTAGGCGCTTATGTTGTATGGTTCGGTAGCGTAGGTGAGGACCGGGACTTTGAGGCCGTAGAGGCGTTTGGACTCCACGAGTCCGGACGTGATCAAACCATGATTAGAAACGATGAGCAGCGGAGGTTCCTCTTTCAACACATCAGCCGCGGTCCTCGAAAATTCCCTGACTAAGAGCCGTTGTCCTGCCACGGTCGTCCTCGGGAAGGTGTCTATAAGCCGCTGACCGGTTCGCGCTATGGTCGGGTAGCGTAGGGCGCAGCGCCAGAAGGCTTTGTGCCGGCGGTCGATCCCATCGACTCCCAGGTCCTCCATGTAGTCCGAGACGGGCAGGTCGAAGCGACCCGGATAGTAGCGTTCGATGGCCTCGGACATGGCCCTGGCCGTCGCCACGTGACCGCCGCCGACGGCGACGGTGGCGAAGAGGATCGTGGGTTTGTCTTCCGCGACGTTCATTCAGGCGCCCGTCTGGAGTTTTCGCGGCCGTTGACTGCTTGCTCTATCTTTACGAACGATGAGCGCGGGAGGTTCCAAACGCCACCGTGGACGAGGCGACGATGGTGTGGGGGTCTCACTCGAGGACGAGGTCTCCTCACCGCATAGGCCACCCGTGGGAAGAATTGATAGTCCGTTACGCGTCAGCCCCCTGAGCGAGCGCCCTGTATGCTTCTCATTCCGAATTCGCATATTAGAGACTACCATCGCGCTTGTCTACGTGGAAGCAGTTAAATCGTAGTTAAAGCAAGCGATGTCGCTCGCATGGCCCGCTTACGATCTTCGCTCCTCTTTCGACATCAGAATAGTTACGCAAGCCGCCGCCGGATGGGCGAGGGTGATGATCGTCGCGATAATGCCGGAATCGTTCAAAGCCCCCATCGCGCCAGCGGTCGCCACCGCCCCGAGGATTCCCTTTGTGAGCACTGAACCGCGCGCCATCCGCCATCCTGCGTGGATCATCCAGAGCTCGGCAACCAGGACCGCGGTCCACACCGGGTTGAGGAGATGCCCGAGGCTCAAGAGCAGCTTGCGGGCCACGATCTCATACAATCCCGACTCCCCACTCGCCGCCCGCGTGCCATGAGAAGCCTCGGGGAAGAAGAGTCCACCGAGCAAGAACAGCGCCGCCGCGAAGAATAGACCACCCGCCGCCCAGAGGCCCGCTTTCCAGAGTTCCTCTTCGCGTAGCAGCCCTATCGTAAGCCCGAAACCGAAACCGAGGGCCAGCGAGCCGCCCACGTCCGCGCCCATCGTCGGCAGCCCAACGGAGAGCACCGCGAGTACCCCAACTACCGGGAGCGCCCGGACGAACGAGGGCTTGCGGGCGGCCATGAGGGCCGCTCCAACAGTCAGCGCCCCGCCCAGAATCGCCGAATACTCATTCCCAATGCCGTAGAAGCGGGCACCGGAGGCCGGGTTGTGGCCCATTATGGATAGCCCCATGAGCTTGCCGCCAGCGGCGGCGTCCACCACGATAAAGAAGGCGGTCGCAAGCATTACGCCGCCCAACGCATCAAACGTCTCGTTCGAGAGCCTCCAGGACAGGGCGGCCGCTCCTCCGGCGAAGAGCAGGATCAGGGCCGCCACGCCCGGAATGTTCGTCAGAGGCACCGCGGCGGTCAGCAGGGCGCCCAGGGGCAGGGCGGCGATAGCCGGGATCAGCAGCCTGATGCCCCGACTTCCACCCAGGATACCGGCCAGGAGCAAAGCGACAATGGCTACGCCGCCGACAAGCGTCCACACCCAGGGCCTCTTCGCGGCCACGAACGAGATGCGCTCCTGGTACCGCACTACCTCTTCGACGTCTCCGGGACGGACGCCGGCCGTTCTCCCGCTCATCTCCGGCGGGATCGCGAGGCCCATCCGCGCGAGCAGCGTCGGCGCCACGTCTTCGCTGCTTATGAGACCCCTTGTGCGTGTGCCGGGAGAGTAGAGGACGCCATGCGGGCTGCTCGTGGCGAACGGGGTCAGATTCGGTGAGCCAGCGTTGGCGTTCGGGGCGGCGATGGCTACAAAGGCGCTCTTCTCATGGATGGCGGCTGAGACCTTGGCTGCCTCCCGTGGTCCGTCCACTTCCACCGCAACGAACTTCGCGCCGCGCCGGAGTGCGTCTTCGAGATGGGCCTCCGGCTTGCTATCGCTATACTCGAACGGAACTTGTCCTTCAGAGTCCATGACGACCAGGGATGCTCTCTCTCCCACAGCCGCCGCCCGCGCATGATCCCTCTTGAGAGCGTCGCCGAGGGCGCCAGGATGGACGGTCGAGGCGGGTCCCTGGAACGCGCCAGGGATCCCCCCCCGGCGCTCCGGCAGCTTCTCCGGCAAGACTGAAGTATCGACACGGGAGCCCGCGCCGAGAAAGACGTAGCCCATCCGGGGGTCCGCAGGCTTCGCTCCCTGGGCGGTCGAGAGGCTGGCGGCCGAGCCTTCGTCGAATGTACGTTGAAGTCCGGGGTCGTTCTCGACGCTGTTCCAGGTCAGACCCTGCTTCACAAGGATGAGGACCACCGGAGAGGCGGATGGTTCGCTATATGCAGGGCCGGAGAGGCCCAGGTACAGGCTGGAAAGGAGCAGGGAAAAGATCGTCAACAAGCCCACGGTTCGCACGCGTCCATCCTAGCAGAGAACCGCCCGCGGCCTCTAACATGACCCGAACTTGTTAAACTGCCCGGCGATGAGACGATGAACGCCACGACGCACGCAATATTCGGGGTTGGAGCCCTGGCGGGGACCGCGCTACTCGCCGGGCTGGACCCACCGCTATACGCCTATCCGCTGGCGGCGGTCGCGGCCTGGCTCCCCGACGTGGACAACCCGCGCAGCACGCTCGGCAACGGCTTGAGCAAAATGAAGAACCCCGCCTTGAACCTCATCACCCGGCCGGTAAGCTGGCTCTTGAGGATCACCTCGTTTTTTCTAGTGCGTACCGTGGGACATCGCACCCTGACCCACTCGCTGCTGGGAGTGGCGCTGTTCGTCTTGCCAGTCTGGCTGGTGCTGGGGAGTTATCCGAACTTGTTTCTGGCTCTGTGCGTGGGGTATGCTTCGCATCTCTTCGCCGACGCCATCAACACTCCAGGCGTGCCGTTTCTCTGGCCGCTGGGCTGGAGGTTCAGGCTGGTGCCGGGAGGTATCCGGTCAGGGGGAGCCGCGGAGTTCGTTATCGCGTTGGCCGTGTTGGCGCTCGCCGGGTACGCCGTCTTCCTGCTACATCCCGCACTGCGCGGAGCGCTAGGATTCCTCCAGCCAGGCTAGGGTCTCTCGGCTTGCGGGGTGCGTGGGGCGGCCGCGCTCCTCGTTATGGGCGATGGCGCGGCGCAGGGCCTCGGCGGATGCTTCGCGGAGGTCTTCCGTAGCGAGCTTGCGAAGCCGCTCCACGCTCGGGTAATCGCGGCCCGGTTCGATCTTGTCCGCCACGTAGATTACGAGCGGCAGCGGTCCCATACCCGGCGCGCCGGTGGTGTGGACCCGGATAGCCTCCAGGACTTCCTCGTCCTCGACGCCCAACTCCCGCCGCGCAAGCTCCGCCGCCACGGGACCGTGCAACAACTTGGGGCTCTCCCGTTCAGGCTCTCCGAGAGTCACGCCCAGGTTCCCGGCCAGCCGTAGAAGCTCTTTTGCGGGCGTCTCCCGAGCGGCGTCGTGCAGGAGGGCGGCCAGGCGCGTGCGTTCTTCGTCCAGACCGTGGAGGCGAGCCAACTCCCGCGCGGCGTCGGTTACGCGGATAGTGTGGTCGTAGCGTTTTTCCGAGAGCCTGCTGCGGGTGAAGGCGTCGGCTGTTTCCAGAGATACATAGTTTGATTCACGGTCTTCCATCCGATGAATTGTAGAATATACGTGTGCAAAATGAGAAGAACATACGGAGAGCGGAGATACTTACCATCGGGACCGAGATGTTGCTCGGGGACCTGGTGGACACGAACTCTGCCTGGATCAGTCAAAGACTCGCCGAACTCGGCGTCGGCATCTACCGCCATACCACCGTCGGAGACAACCGCGACCGCATAATTACCGCCATGAAGGAAGCGACCTCCCGCTCCGACCTCGTTATAACCACCGGCGGCCTCGGCCCAACCTCCGACGACCTGACCAACGAGTGCCTTGCGCTGGCGGCGGGCCGGGAGATGGTCGAGTACCAGGAAGCCCGCGACCACGTGGACACCATGTTCGCCCGCTTCGGGCGGACGCCAACGCCCTCCAACTACAAGCAGGCGCTCTTCCCGGAGGGTACGACCCTGATCCCAAACCCTCTCGGCACCGCGCCGGGCGCTCTCCTGGAGATAGGCGGCACGCTTTTCGCCACCATGCCGGGCGTTCCTTCCGAGATGAAGGGGATGTTCGAGGAGACCTTGACACCTCTCATAAAGAGTCGTAGCGACGGTTCTATCGTATCGAAGACGCTCTGGTTCGCGGGCATCGGGGAGTCCGCGCTCGCCGAACAGGTCCAGGACTTCCTGGACGCCACGGACCCGACGGTCGCTCCCCTGGCCGGACAGGGCAAGGTACGCCTCCGCATCACCACCCGCGCCGCCGCCCCGGAGGAGGCCGAAAAAAAGATAGCGCCGGTTGCCGGAGAGATCCTCAACCGCCTCGGTGAATACTACTTCGGCGAGGACGATGAGACCCTGGAAAGCGCCGTGGCCCGGCTGCTGGAGAAACATGGCGCGACCCTGGCGCTCGCAGAGAGCTGCACCGGCGGCCTGCTCGCCAAGCGCCTCACGGACATGCCCGGCTCTTCAGCGTACTTCGCGGAGGGACTCATCACCTACTCCAACGAAGCGAAGGAGCGTCTGCTCGGGGTACCGCGCGAGTTGCTCGTGGAACACGGGGCCGTAAGTGAACCCGTGGCGCGGGCGATGGCCGAGGGCGTGCGCGAAAGCTCCGGAGCGGATTACGGACTCTCCGTGACGGGCGTCGCCGGGCCGGACGGCGGCACGGAAGAGAAGTTCGTGGGGCTCGTCTTCGTCGGGTTCTCGGACGGAGAAGGGAGTATGGTGGAGGGGCTGGACCTCTCGGCCTGGGCGCGTTCCAGGGAGTCTATCCGGGAGCGGAGCGCCAACCGGGCCTTCGACCTCCTTCGCCACCGACTGGAAGAAAGAAATAATTCTTAAAAATTACCCTTGCTGTATACAAAGCGCGATAGTAAACTTCTTCCTGTAAAGCACGGAGAGGAGGTGATCCAGATCGACGTACCGAGTAGTAGTCGCAGGTATCTTCTGGGAGAGGTGGCTCTGACCTAAGAACCGCTGAAAACCCTGCGGGATACTGGGTTATATTCCATCCGCCTCTTCGGTAGTTACAGGCGGACGTGCTGAAACCAGATACCTGCGTAGCACTCAGAAGGGTACGGCCCCCGGAGATTGTATCCGGGGGTCGCTTTTGTTTGTCTGAAGACACACGGACTGATGGCAGCCCAACCTTCTTCTATACGGGTATCTTGAATACGCCCAGCCCGCTCAAGATGATGAGTAGCGTGGCGAAGGAGTTGAACGTCGCGTGGGCGACGAACGTCGGCAGGAGGCTTCCGGTACGCCTGAACAGCGTACACAGGGTCATCGCCAGGATGAGGAGCGCCGCCAGCAGCACCGGCTCCAGGTGCAGCAGGGCAAACACGGCTGAGGAGACGAGCGCCGCCGCCACGAATGAGACTTTATCCACTATGCTCTTGAACCTCTTGCTCTCGTTGCCCGCCGCCGCAAGCATCCCCAGACGGTAGAGTCCGTTGAAGACGGCGCCCCGGAAGACCAACTCTTCGACGGCGGGACCAAAGATGACCACGACCAACACTATCACGGGTATTGCCAGACCTGGACTCTCCTGTATCCAACCCCTAAGACCTTCCATAAACGGCCCCTGGACCGTGCTCTTGATCGAGTAGCCGAGCCGGTCGAGCAGAGAAGCACTCGCCAGGTTTATCGGGAAGCTCAGGATCAAAGCCGCAAGCCCAACCACCAGTCCGGTCGCGGCCCCGGCGAAGAGCCCGCTCTCCGGACGCGAGAGACCCAGAGGAGCCAGAGAGTAGTCGAACCCCTTGCCGAAGAACCTCCGCGCCACGAAAATTCCGCCCCAGAAGAGACCAATAGTGAGCGCGGCGAGTATGACGTTCTGGAGGACTACGAAGTAGATAGTTTGCTGCGCGCTAATCCCGGTCACCGCCCAGGTAGACTTCGCTTTCGGACCATCCATTCGCGGAGTCTTGCAGGATGCGGTTTTTGATCCTGGCCGGCAAAAGCTCCAACTCCTTTAACTCGTCGAACTCTACCCAGCGCAACCCCCGCAGCGTCGGCTCCGCGCCAGGAGCTACCTCCGGGTCGCTTCCGAGAAGCGCTTCCTCGCTTCTCTCAGCCGCCACGCGGGCGGTGATGTCCACCGTATGGCGTCCCTCTCGCATGAACTCGCTCACGTAGAGAACGCTTGAGAACCGGCCGGTGAGACCCGTCTCCTCCATGACCTCGCGCTCGGCGCACTCCGGCACGGTCTCGCCCGGTTCCAGGCGCCCCCCCGGTAGCACCCAGTAGGCGGGCCGGTCTGGTTTCTGGTGGCGCACGAGAAGCAGCGAATCGCCACGCAAGATCACCGCCGCGACCCTTATGCCGAAATCCATATCACCCTGACCACGCTTTTTGCCCATGCCAGCGGAGTATACATCGTGTCTTCACGGCTTCGGCTATAGTGACCAGCAGGAGGTGTCAGGATTGGACGTGATGGTGATTGGATGCGGCGTTATCGGCCTGACGGCTGCTATCCGGTTGCGGGAATCGGGCCTCGACGCCTATATTCAGACTGCGGCGTTGCCTCATGAGACCACTTCCAGCGTGGCGGCGGCGATCTGGTACCCATACAAGGCCTATCCCGAGGACCGCGTGCTGGAGTGGGGAAAACGCGCCTTCGAAGTCTTCGAGGAGATGGCCCGGAACAAAGAGGGCGGTGTGCTCATGCGCGAGGGAACCGAGCTGTATCGGAAGCCCGTTCCCGCTCCCTGGTGGGGTAGCGCCGTCCCCGGTGTCAGACGATGCGCCGCGGACGAGTTACCGTCTGGCTACCGCGACGGCCACATATTCACCGCGCCTGTTATCGAGATGCCTGTCTACCTGGAATATTTGATGGACCGCTTTACCGCTTCCGGCGGGACCGTCGAGCAACGCGTGTTCTCTTCGCTAGAGGAAGCCGGCAAAGACGCTCCGGTGATCGTCAACTGCACGGGGCTCGGGGCGCGGGAGCTTGTTGGCGACGACCGGATGGCGCCGATACGAGGGCAGGTCATACGCGTCGAAAACCCCGGCCTCGAAAACTTCGCGCTGGACGAAGACGACCCCGAGGGCGTCACCTACATTGTTCCCCGCTCCGGAGACTGCATCCTCGGCGGCACGGCCGACGAAGGGAATCGCGACACCGAGCCGGACCCGAAGGTAGCAGAGAGTATCCTGCGCCGCTGCATAAGGCTAGAGCCGCGCCTTGAAGGCGTCGAGGTGCTGGAGCATAAAGTAGGCTTGCGTCCGGGCCGTTCGGAGATACGGCTGGAACTGGAAGAACTGCCCAACGGGGCGAGATGCGTTCACAACTACGGTCACGGCGGCTCCGGGGTGACGCTCTCCTGGGGTTGCGCCGAGGAGACGCTCGGACTCGTCCGGGAGGCGCTGGGCCGTTGAGCGCGGCTTCGACTACTTACTGAGAGCGGGTGCCGACCTGGCTGCCGACCCAGACGTAACCGTCGGACCAGACTTCGCGTTTCCAGATCGGGACTATCTCCTTGATGCGCTCGATAGCGTAGCGGCTGGCCTCGAAGGCCGGGCCGCGCCGGGGTGAGGCGGCGACGATGGCGACGCTCGGTTCGCCGGGGTCTACCCTGCCGAGCCGGTGGATGATGGAGACGTGGCGCACGTCCCAGCGGTCCTGTATCTCCTCGCCGATTTCCTCCAGCTTCCTGTCCGCCATCGGACGGTACGCCTCGTACTCCAGGTACTCGACGCTCGCGCCGGAGGACTCGTCTATCCTCGTGGTCCCGAGGAAGGTGGAGATAGCGCCGCAGTCCGGGCGCTGGGCGGCAGAGATCAAAGCTCCGAAGTCTATCGGCTCCTCGACGATGGCGAACACTTCTATCCCCCGGAGACCGGCGGCAAGATCGCAACCTCGTCGTCCGGCGCGACGCTGGCTTCCATCCGGGCGTACTCGCCGTTGACGGCGAAGGCCAGGGTGTCGCGCATCGGAGCGAGGTCCGGGTGCCGGTCGGTCAGGAGCGGCCAGATTTCCGTAAGGGTCGCACCGTCTTGTACGGAAATCTCTATTTGGCGGGTACCTGCCCGGTCTGCCGCCGCGCCGAAGAGCAACACTTTTACCATGGGCGTATTCTACTCCGCGGGATCTGGGGTGTACTCGGGACCGACTATTACTCTCAGGGCGCGCGGGATGACCCTGAACTCCGCGGGCTCGTCGCCGATCACCTCGCCGTCGGCGGTGAAGTCCAGTCCCGGCGGCTGGGTCTCGATCCGGATCTCTTTCGCCCGCGCGAAGAAGACTCCCTCTTTGTCCAGGTAGTTGGACCTCGCGAGTGACGCCGGGGCGAGCTGGAGCAGGTCCATGAGCCCCAGCGTCTCTATAATAACCACGTCGAGCAGGCCGTCCTCGGGGTTGGCTTTCGGGGCGGCGAGCCAGCCGCCGCCGGCGTAGCGGCAGTTGCCGACGACGACGTTGACGGCCCGCACTTTCCGCAACTCGCCATCTAGGTACAGGTCCAGCTCCCGCACGTCGAAGTCTTTCGCGGCCTCCAGAGAGGCGCGCAGGTAGGAGAGCTTTCCCCACCGCTTCTTCAACTCTCCTTCGTTGGCGTCGGAGATCTCCGCCCCAAGACCGCCAGTTGCGACGTTGATGAAATACCGTTCTCCCACGCCCTCGGATCTCACCCGCGCCGCGTCGAGGACTCTCACCCGGTTCTGGCGGACGACGGCCTTCGCCTCCTCCGGGTCTTCGGGGATGTTCAGGGTCGCGGCCAGGTCGTTACCTGTCCCCGCTGGCAGAAGGGCGAGGACTACGCTTTCGGGGAACCCCGCCCTACCGAGCCCGTTGACCACGTCGTTGACTGTCCCATCGCCCCCGGCGACGATGAGCAGACCATCGCGCCATTCCTCGGCGGCCCTTATCGCATCCTCGGCGCCCTCGGTCTGGATCCAGTCCAGCTCGAAACCGTCTAGCTCCTCGCGCAGCCTGTCCGGGTCGTAGTTCCCACCACCGGACGACGGGTTGCAGATGACCCGTGCCCTGGATTTTTCCATAACACCGCGCCCTTCGTCGCCTCCACAACCTCCCTAGTCTACCCGCAAAGCGGACGTTCCATGAAGATCAGGCTCCCTAGAGGCGCGATGTGCGAACGTCATGACATGCTGCCCTTGCCCGAGACAGTTATGCCGATCAGTGGGAGCATAGGTGATGTAGTTGCGGTTTTCGCCCGTCAGCGTAACTTTTGGGTCTTGCCCTGATGCGTCTCCTATCTCCAGGATACCCTGTTTACACTGCGTCCGGTAAACGGGCTTGTGGCTCGTGCTAGGCTTCAGCCTTCAGGGCGAACTGCTTCGCTGCCTCAAAGGGAGGTGGACCAAGAAGCTCTATGCCGTCATGGCGCTCGGCGGCAGCGCGCACACGGTCGAAGTCGGGAGGTCTCGCCGGGTCGGTGTCGGCGGTCGCCAGCTCGCTCGCGTCACGGTAGAAGGCTTCGGCGCTTCCAGGTGTCTGTAGCGTGAGTATCCTTGCGGTCTCCGAGGTAACGAGGAATGCATGCGGG
>JBBPZZ010000147.1:0-2368 GCA_038198445.1 Rubrobacterales bacterium | reverse complement strand
TCCTGATGGTGTCATCCACCCTGCTCGCCAAGAACGTCTACAGGGTGTTTGCCCCATCGACCACGGAGGCGCGGGTGGGTACGCTCGCCAAGATACTGGTCCCGTTCGTGGGGCTCGCGGCCCTGCTCTTCGCGCTGAACAGCGGGCAGGCCATCGTGCTGCTGCTCCTGCTCGGTTACAGCCTCGTCACGCAGCTCTTCCCGTCCCTGCTCTTCAGCCTCGGCGAACAACCTCGTCACCAAGTGGGGGGCCGCGGCCGGGATCATCGCGGGCGTCGCGACCGTCACCTACGTGACCGTCACCGGGACCACCATCGGCCAGCTCCTGCCGTTCCTGCCACGGGCGGTGGCGGATACCAACATCGGCATAGTAGCGCTGACCGTCAACGTCGTAGTGCTACTCGTGGTGAGCTCCGCCACTGGAGGGCTGGCCGTCCGCCGTGAGCAGAGCGCTTGAGGGGATCTCGATAATCCGGACCACATAAACTGTTTTGTCGAGCGGCGCGTATAAAGTACCGTAGCACAAACCGACAAAGGAGAACCCTTGCGTAAAGCAAAGAGATTCGGAGCTGTGTTGGCAACCTCGGCATTATTGGTCAGCGTCACCGCGGTGCCGGCTCTGGCCGGAGATCATCTCTCCATAGGTGCCGCCTCTCCAGGGGCAGATCAGAGAGGTTTCACAAACCCCGTTGCCACTAACCCGTCCGGCGCCTCTGGGGCCGCCGCGAAGCCCGCGACCGTTCCCGGCGAGGGCAGCCCCAACGCGGGCAATGACACCGGTACGCCATCCGTCGATCTGGGCGCGGTATCCGGCCGTAGCGGCGGCAACGGAGACCCCCAGGCGCAGTAGCTACTTTCGGGGCGGCGTTTATATTTGCGCCGCCCGTTCCACGAAACTCGTCCGCGCATCTAAAATGGCGAGGTGGAGTTAAGAGACCTCGAATCCTACGGCGAGCCGGGAGCGGTAGTCTACCGGGCAGACTGCGTGCAACTCATGAGCCTGATGCCCGCCGGAAGCGTAGACGTGGTCTTCGCCGACCCACCCTACCGGCTCTCCACCGGCGGCGTTACCGTAAAGAGCGGACAACTAGCTCCGGTAGATAAAGGAGCCTGGGACCGTTCGCTCGGCAGCTTCGAGAAGGACCACGAGTTCAACCTCCGCTGGCTCCGCGAAGCGCGGCGTATACTCAAACCCGACGGAACGATCTGGGTAACTGGTACGCACCATATAATCTTCAGCATAGGTTTCGCTCTCCAGAGCCTCAAATTCCGGATCATTAACGATATTACCTGGGCCAAACCGGACCCAGCCCCGAATGCCTTGCATACCGCCTTCACCCACGCCCACGAGACGCTGCTATGGGCGAGCAAAGGCCGCGGCGCCCGCCACACCTTCAACTACGACCTCATAAACAGTCCGAACCCCGGCGCGCAGATGTCCTCCGTCTGGCGCATCCCGACCGTCCCGAACAGCGAGAAGCTTCGCGGCTACCACCCGACCCAGAAGCCGTTGCGCCTCGTGCGGCGGGCGCTCTTGGCTTCGACGAGGGAGGGAGACCTGGTCTTTGATCCGTTTTGCGGCTCGGGGACGACAGCGGTCGCCGCGAAGGAGTTGAACCGCTTCTTCGTCGGGGCGGAGCTGGAAGAAGGGTTCGTGGAGCTTGCCGCCCGCCGGCTCGCGGCTACCGAGCGGGGAAGTGTGATGCGCGGTATCTCCGGGCGACCGTGGGGGTCTTCTCCGCCCGGATGAGCCTTCTCGCCGCCGTCATCGCCGACACACATATACCCCGCCGGGCAAAGAAGCTGCCGGAATCGCTGGTTCCGCACCTGGGGCGCGCGGATCTCATCCTGCACGCAGGCGACCTGATGGACCCGGCGCTGCTGGACGAGCTTGGCGGCTACGCTCCCGTCAGGGCCGCGCGGGGGAATGTGGATCCGGCGGACTCGGTCCTGCCGGAGACGCTGGAGTTCGAGTTCGGCGGCGTGCCGGTAGCCATGATCCACGACTCCGGCCCGAAGAAGGGCCGCCGCAACCGTATGAAACGCCGCTTCCCCGAAGCGCGCGTGGTCGTGTTCGGCCACTCGCACATACCCTGGCTGGAGGACGAGGACAGGCTCATGCTCCTCAATCCGGGAAGCCCGACGGACAAACGGCGGCAACCGTATCATACTTTCGCACTGTTGCGGATCGAAGACGGCGAGGTTCGGGCGGAAGTCCTGCATCTCTGAGAGCCTTCTGAACGGGCTCCGTGAGCCGTGTGACGTACTGGACCCCATAACAAGCTATAACATGACCACGATAGACTCTGGGATAGATCGAGGTATAGGTTTCGTGAGAGTTAGAGCGTGCAGAGAGCCGGAACGTAGTC
>JBBPZZ010000146.1:0-20777 GCA_038198445.1 Rubrobacterales bacterium | reverse complement strand
ATCTACGGTATGAACTTCCAATATATGCCCGAGTTGCGCTGGCTGCTCGGCTACCCACTCGCCTTGCTGCTGATGCTGGTTATCTCATTTTTCCTTTATCGCGCCTTCAAGCGTTCTGGCTGGCTCTAGCTCTCTAGGAGCGAGAGAAACTGCCGAGATCCGCTTGGAGACGGTCCTCGATCGAACCGCATATCAGGTCGCACAGGTCGAAGACCGTCTGGTCCACAATGCTGTAATAGGAATTCAACCCCTGCTTCCTCCGAGCCACAATGCCCACTTCCAGCAGCATCTTCAAGTGCTTCGAAACGTTGGCTTGAAATCCTCCCGTCTCCCCGACGAGTTGTGAGACAGTCTTCTCACCATCCATCAGCGCGTAGATCAACTTCAGCCGCATCGGCTCGGCAAGCGCCTTGAACCGCTCCCCGATCATGTCGAAAGCCTCGTCACTGAGGTTCTCCTTGCGGTATTTTGGCAATGCATCCCTCCAAATTATCTAATCCAAAGCATCGTATAACTATACGGTAATAAATCTACATCGCATTCTACAATCCCGATCCACGACGCCCAATATACTTTATATACTATTTAAGTATGTAGTAGTATAAGGTCATGAAGGGTGGATATGAAGTATCGAGGATGATGCGAGAGAATACGGGGCTAACCCGTTGATATGCGGGAGTTTGAGGAGAGTGAGGAATTGTCCATGGAGGAGACTGGCTACATATTCGAGCAGTTCCGTGTGCCGCGGGGCTGTCTCGGTTACTTGATCGCGGACGAAGAGACCAGACTTGCAGCCATAGTAGATCCGGAACTAGAGATGGTCGAGCCCATGTTGGACGCTATCTTCGCTCATGGTCTGAGGCCCGCCTACATTATCGACACTCACACCCATGCGGATCACGTATCGGGAGCGAAGGAGCTTCGGACGAAGACCGTGGCGAAAGTCGTCATGCACGAGAAGGCGCCGTCGGGGTGCGTGGACATCCGCGTCCAGGATGGCGACCGGCTGCATCTGGGTGGGCTGGCGCTGAAGTTTCTGTACACACCGGGCCATGCAAAGGACCTCATCTCGGTCGTATTGCCGGACAGGATACTCACGGCGGACGCGCTCTTGATCGGCTCCTGTGGCCGCACGGATTTGCTGAACGGCAACGCGACCCAGCAATTCCACACACTCTACTATACTTTCAGCAGTTTGCCGGAAGAGTTGCTCGTCTATCCCGGACATGACTACAAGGACCGGAGCCACTCCACCCTGGGAGAAGAGAAGCAGAGCAACCCGAAGATGCACTTTGCTTCGGAGGAAGAATTCGTGGAGTACATGGACCACGTAAACCCGACGAAGTTGGATCCCGTCCACCAGCTAGCCGACGCGCTCAAAGCGAACATGATGTAGACGTGAGATCCAAAATTGGCCCTGCGTCCCGGTACCAGATACTTGCACTTCCCTCAGTCGGCGTAAAAATAAACTCATGATCCGCAACCGCCTCCCGTGCGTAAGTTCCGTGACATGCTCCTAAAGGAGGTAGCCTGCTTGCAAGATATAAACGACCTTACGAGTGAGAAGAGGTCCCAGGACGCGAGACAGCCTCGGGCGCTCTTCGCAAAGGTGCCATTTATAGCTCTAGTAGTCCTCGCTGTCATGGTCTTCGCGGGCTGTGGGAACCAGGGTTCTGGTACCGGCGGGCAAGATCAGGCATCACAACCTTCCGGGCAAAAGAAGACGCAGTCTTCGGACTCTGGGGGCACGCTCAAACATCCAGCTCTGGGTGATAAGAACGCGCCGGTGGTAATGGTCGAGTACGGTGACTATCAATGACCGTTCTGTGGAAAGTTCGCCCGTGAGGTCGAACCTAAGCTCGTAGACAAATACGTGAAGAGCGGCACCCTGAGGCTGGAGTGGCGGGACTTCCCGTACCTGGGACAGGAGTCGGTGAATGCCGCGCTGGCCGCGAGAGCCGCCCAGGAACAGGGGAAGTTCTGGGAGTACCACGACCTGCTCTATAAGAATCAGAAATCCGAGAACAACGGCGGTTTCTCCGATGAGAACCTGACGAAGCTGGCGCGCGAGGCTGGACTTGACGTGAAGAAGTTCGATAAGGACCTGAAGAGCGGCCTGTACGAACCGCTGGTTCAGGCGGACTTCAAAGAGGGACAGAATAGCGGTATCTCCGGCACCCCGGCGTTCGTCGTGAACGGCAAGACGCTGGTCGGGTTGCAGCCGCTGGATGTCTTCGAGAAGACCATCGAGGAAGCGAAGAAAGAATCCAATAGTGGTTAATATCTCCTACCTCGTCTCGTTTCTCGGTGGGGTCCTCTCGCTTCTAAGCCCTTGCAGCGCCTTGCTTCTGCCGGCCTTTTTTGCCTACGCTTTTGGCGGTGGTGGAGAGCTCGTCAAGAAGACCGGCGTCTTCTATCTCGGACTTGCCGCGACGCTCGTGCCGCTCGGCATGGGCATCTCGGCGGTCAGCGCGCTCTTCTACGGGCAGCGCGGCCTGCTCATCACGGTCTCCGGTATCTTGCTTATAGGCTTCGGGGTTCTCCAACTGTTCGGGCTTGGGTTTACCGTGGGGCCGCTCGCCCGGCTGCGCGGTAAGGTCCGGGGCGACTCGGCCGGAGCGGTCTTCGCCCTCGGCGCGGTCTATGGGTTCGCGGGTTTCTGCTCCGGCCCGATCCTGGGGGCGGTGCTGACCGTCGCGGCCGCCTCGGATGGGGTGTTGCGGGGGGCGAGCCTTCTGGCGGTATACGCTGCCGGCATGGCGGCGCCGCTCTTCCTCATGGCCCTGCTGTGGGACAGCCTCGACCTCGGACGCCGCCGCTGGCTCCGGGGCCGGGAGATCGGAGTTGGTAAGCTCCGCTTCCACACGACCAACCTCATCTCCGGGATCATGTTTATCGTCCTGGGAGTGATCTTTATCGTCTATCAGGGGACTTCCGCGCTCTCCGGTCTCTACGAGTCAAACGGAGCTTCCGATGTGGCCTTCGCCGCCGAGCAGTGGGCAGAGAGAATAGCTCAAAGCGTCCCGGCCGTGGCGATCCTCGTGGTTGTCGCCGGGCTGCTGGCGGCGATCTATCTCTACCGCCGGTTGTCGGGTGGCGAGGAGAAACGCGTCAGACGTTAGCGGCGGGTTAGCCGCTTTACTCTCGCGTCGAGTGCTGTTGAAAGAACCGGACCATCTCCGCCGAGGCGTCGGGTCCCTTGGGATCGGTGTACGAGCCGCGGGGGTCGCCGCCCGACCAGGTATGCCCGAGCCCGTTAACGGTCCACTGCTCCACGACCGAGCGGCCATCGCCGTCCTGGCGGGTGGCGCACGTGTAAGCATGTCCGCCAGGCTCTTGACCCTGACGCTTCGTTATCCGTGGGCTCTTATCTCCCGCTGCGGACAGGTGCGCGAGCAAATGGTCCGCGTTACTCGGGTGAACCGTCGTATCACGGTCTCCATGGAAAATGATCGCCGGTACGCTTCGGGAAGCCACGGTAGCCGGAGCTCCGCGCTGCATGGCGGCGAACGCGGAGGAGAGGTCGCGCGCGGCGCCTGGGGCAAGGCCGGAATGGATGCCGACCGCTGCGTAGAGCTCCGGATACGCCGTACCCATGATCGCGGCCATTGCGCCACCCGAAGACATCCCGGCTATATACACTTCTCCCTCAGCTACGCCGTACTCTTCGGCGACCTCGCGCGTGATGCCGGCTATGAGCGAAGGCTCGCCTCTATCCCGCTGCTGATCGCTGTCCTTGAACCAGTTCCAGCACTTTTGCATGTTGGAGCCCGAGGCTTGCGCCGGGTAGGCGACGAGGAAGGTATTGGTCTCGGCGAGCGCGTTCATGCTGGTGCCGGCGGCGAAGTCGTCGGGGGACTGGGTGCAGCCGTGCAGCATGACGACCAGGGGTACCGCCTGTCCGACGTAGCCGCCCGGTATGTACAGCTTGTAGGAGCGGGTACCGGCCTGGTTCGTATAGGAACGCTCGACGAACTGTCCGCCAGTCGAAACGGGATCAGGGGCGGGAGGAACATCCGTTACCCCGGATAGCCCACTGAACAGGCCGCCTGGGTGATGCGTCACGCCGCGGAAGTCCCGGGGTGGGGCGGGAGGCCGCCGTAGGGTGTACTTCATTTTCTCCGGCCGTGGGGGCGCGGCGGGCCGCGGAGTTTCATCCACTACGAAGGTAGCATCTATCGCATCCTCATCGGTGCCGCCGGAATGACCGGCCGGAGACGCCGGAGAGAATGCGCCTCCAGGTAGGCCGCCCCCAAGGGTGCGCTGTATGATGGCGGTCGACTCGGCGAGCCGTCCCTCCTGCATGAGGCGCATGGCCTCCGCCATTCCAGACTGTAGTTGCTCACTCATCTACGTTTTCCTCTCTTGTTGTGTCTCACGACGACCTGATTCGTCCCGCCAACGCGGACTTGACGGCCGGACTCGCCCGGAAGGCGCCCAGCACGACGACGGAGTCGATGGTTTCCAGGGCCAGTTCCGGGGAGACGTCATCCGCGATGCTCGCGAGGCCTAGCACTTTGATCTCCAGTGTCTCGCCGGCCGCGCGTACGTCTTCAAGGTCGCGGCGGTTGTAGTGCTGCAAACCAAGCACCAGCGTCTTGCGGGCCACGGTCTGCCTGACCGTATCCGCGTGAGTAGAGATCTGATTGCGGATCGCCGTGCGGATGAAATCGGTGCGGTTGGAATAGAAACCCTCCTGAACCAGCAAGTCGATCTGCCCAAGATCCACCAACCCCAAATTGATCGTGATCTTCTCCAACTCACTCGTAGCCATCTCTGACATCTCCTGAACATCTAAGTACCATCCACATGGATGATAATTACATCTATCACGCTCGCTGTCAAGAGACGGGCCGAGTTTTGTAGATTCGTGGGTATTGAAGCTCCGGGCGTGGCTCCGATTCTTTTGCGCTTGTTACACTTCGGGGGCATTGGCCCGGAGACGGCGAAAGAGGTGAGAGGCTTAGTGGATATATTGCTGCCCGGAAGTTTCGAGGACCCTGCCACTGCCTACGGCTACCAGCGCGCCGTCTTCGAGGAGGTCGCCAGCGGCGTTCGCGCGGCGGTTGTCTCGATCACGCCGTCCACGAGGCATCTCGGGGTGACGCGGCGCGATACCTTTCGTCCGGGCTTCGGGCGGGCTGTTTGGGCCGCGGGCGAGGAAGGTTATCCGGCCCTGATCCGGGGCGCGGGCGGTGGCGCCACCGCCGCCGGAGCCGGGACCTTTGGTTTCTCGATAATCCGCCCGACGGATGACTCGGAGGGACAGCGCGGTATTCAGGACCGCTACGATGAGGCCGCCGCCCTGGCGCTCGGCGCCTTCGAGCGGCTTGGAGTACGGGCCGAGGTCGGGGAGGTACGGGATGAGTTCTGTCCGGGCGACCACAGTATTCGCTTGGGAGGCTGGAGGGATGGCGCGAAGATCGTCGGAATAGCGCAGCGCATAACACGCCGGGCCACGAGCGTGGGCGGCATCGTGCTGGTCCATGGAGAGAAGGATCTCGCCCACGTCCTGGAACGTGTCTACGCCGCCATGAACCTCCCTTTTAGGGCCGAAAGCGTCGGTAGTTTGCGCCAGGCTGGATACAAGGCCACGGTGGAAGAAGTGATCGAAGCTTTCGCCGAGGAGACGAAGCTCCACTACGGAGCCGCGAGAGTCCCACTCGACTCAAGAACCCTCGAAACCGCCCGCAGAGACGGTAGCCAATATCTCATAGCCGGGTAAAGATCAAGACAAAATGAGTATTGTTATATTGTTATGACACATAAGTTCAAAAGGAGAGATTATGGATAACCTGGGGCGGCGACTCGCTGGTGGCGAGGTCCTCATATTGGATGGAGCGACGGGTACGGAGTTGGAGAAGCGCGGGGTGCCGATGGACGACGCTGCCTGGTGCGCGGCGGCGTTGGTTACGCATCCCGAGGTGGTGCGCGAGGTTCACGAGGATTACATCCGGGCCGGGGCGGACGTCATTATCACGAACACGTTCCCGGCGGCGCGTCACGTGCTGGAGCCGGCGGGGCTTGGCGGAAGGTTTCGGGAGTTGAACGTTCGGGCGGTCGAGCTTGCGAGGGAGGCGCGGGAGAACGCGGCGGAGGCCGAGGTCTGGGTTGCGGGTTCGATCTCGACGTTCTCCGCCCGCCTTGACAGCAGCCTCGCGCCTGTCGGGGAGGTGGCTCGGGCTAACTACCGGGAACAGGCGGAGGTATTGGCGGAGGCTGGAGTGGACCTGATCTCACTTGAGATGATGAGAGACGTAGAGCAGGCGTCCTACGCGGTGGAAGCCGCCGTCTCGACGGGGCTTCCGGTCTGGGTAGGCTTCAGTTGCAAGAGGGCCGATGACGGGACGGTCGTCCTCTGGGCCGGAGAGCACACGTTGGCGGAGGCGCTAGAGGAGATACCCATGTCCGGGGCCGCGCTTGTCTCCATAATGCACACGCTGGTAGAGGACACGGTTCCGGCGCTGCGCGAGTTGGTGGCATGGTGGGATGGTCCGGCGGGGGCGTATCCGCACTCCGGGAAGTTCATCATGCCCAACTGGCAGTTCACGGACATGATCTCCCCGGACGACTTTGCGGAAGAGTCGCTAGACTGGTTGGATCTTGGGGCGCGGGTTATCGGCGGGTGTTGCGGGATCGGCCCGGAACACATCAAGGCGCTTAACGAGCGGTTGCCTTCGCGCGCATAGCCGCTGGCGTGGGTGGATCACGCGTAAATCAAGCGCGGAATGCGGCTGGATTTGGCTTAGAATATGGTAAAGCTAGTTTATGATGCCTAGCGCCGGAAGCCGGGGGCGATGAAGCCACACAAGACAGCCAAGGGTAAAGCCCGCAAGAAGTCCAACAACCGGACCAGGGAAGCGGGCGGGTCGCCGACACCGATATTCGTCCCGCCGCGAGTTCTGGCGCTCATAGTAGTGGTATGCGTCGTGGCATTCGCACTCGTGTTGTACAGGGCTCCGGGCATACTAACCATCTCGCTCGGGGGAACGGCGCTCGCCATAGTATTGTCGTTCCCAGTGCGGGCTCTCTCGCGGCTGATGCCGCGGCCACTCGCCATCCTGGTAACCTTCCTGGTCTTGATCGGGCTCGTTATATTGGTCTTCTTCTTCCTCGCGCCGCCGCTCATCAGACAGCTCAGGAACTTCATCCAGATTACGCCCGCCATAGCGAACAACGCTAATAACTTCCTTCTTGGGCTCATCGAACCGCTTCACAAGCAGAACATACTGCTGGTCCCGCCGGAGCGGGTCATGGAGGGCCTGGTGAGCGACCTCTTCGACCGCGCCCGGCAACTCGTAGAGAATGTTCTGGGCGGGCTGGTCGGTTTTATCTCCGGGGCATTCAGCTTCGGTATAACGATCTTCAGCATACTCTTCGTCGCGGTGTATCTGCTGGCGGACGTGCGGATGGTGAAGGCGGCCTACCTCAAAGCGGCCCCTACACGCTACCGGCGCGACGCCCGCGAGTTGTGGGACGCATTCGGATACTCGCTCTCGCGCTACCTGGGCGGGTTGATTCTAGTGATCGTCATACAGGGCGTGCTCTCTACTGTAGCGCTCCAGATTTTAGATGTGCCCTATGCTATCCTGCTCGGCTCGTGGGTCTCGGCCACGGCCATCATCCCTTATCTAGGGCCGTTCCTCGGGGCGATACCGGCCATCATCATCGCCCTCATCTTCAAGTCTCCGACCATCGCCTTTTTGACGGTCCTCGCATACGTCCTGATCCAGCAATTCGAAGGCAACTTCCTGACACCCCGCATCCAGGGCAACGCCCTGCACGTCCATCCGATCATCGTGCTTCTCGCCGTTATTGGCGGCGGCCAACTAGCCGGACTTCCCGGTGTGATCTTCGCCGTCCCGACCCTCGCCGTTGTCAGGGTCTTCTTCGATTTCTTCCGCGCCCGCCTCCGCGCGAAGCCCGAGGCCGCCGAACCTTAGACGGGAAGCCGACTTTACCGCGCCCTAGCCCTGGCTCTTCCCCTGCTTGACGATGTCTTTTAGTTCGCTATCGAGCTTCTTGATGGCCTCCCTCGGCCCTGTCTCCCCATTCAGCGAACTGTTGAACTGCTTCGCCATCGCCAGAGAGATGTCCGAGTAGTAGGGAGAGACCGGCCGGGGCCGCGTCCTGGAGATGGCGTCCTTACCCAACTTGATGACCGGCACCTTGCTCACGAGTTCCTGGTCGTCTAGCAGAGCCTTTAGCGCCGGTATCCTCGCGGTCTTGAGCGCGAACTCCTTTTCCTGTTTGGGGGCCGTCATATATTGTATGAAGCTCCAGGCGGCGTCCGGGTTCCTGGAGTTGGCGTTGATGGAGAAGTTCCAGCCGCCGAGAGCGCTAAAACTGCTGTCGCCCTCCTTGCCCACCGGCAACGGCGCCACACCGATCTGACTCTGCTTTACCTTCGACTCGCTCTCATCAGCGGCCAGGCCGTAGATGTAGGGCCAGTTTCGCATGAACACCGAGTCCCCGTTCAGGAAAGTGGTCTGCGCTTCCTGCTCCTTGTAGGAGCCCACCGACTGGGGAGCCACGCCAGCGTCGACCATGCCTCGCTCCGTACCAAGTCCGGCGATGGACCCTGGGCTGTCGGCGACGACTTTGTTTGGGTTGTCCGGATCTAGGACGTCTCCGCCATGCGTCCAGATATATTCGAGGCCGTTGCACACGCCGCCCTCGTACTCCGCCCCCTCCAGAACCAAGCCGTACTTTGTACCCTGATCTTTCATGACTTTCTTTGCCATCTGCTTTAACTCGTCCCACGTCTTGGGAGCCTCGCCGAAGCCGCTCTTCTCCAACAGGTCCTTACGGTAGTAGAGCATGCCGGAGTCGGTGTACCAGGGGACGCCGTAAGGCTTGCCCTTGAACGTATTGGCCTGCATGGGCGCCGGCAGGAACTTGCTTCGCGCGCTCTCGGAGAAGCGGTCGGAGAGGTCCAAATAGTAGCCGGGCGCGGCGAACTGGGCCGGCCAGATCACATCTCCCCCAATTACATCTATGTTGTCGCTGCTGGCCTGGAACTCGGTACGCAGCTTGTCGAAATGCTGCGTGCTGTCAGTCGGCATCTCGCGGAACTTTACTTTGACGCCGTCTTTGTTTTCCTTGTTGAAGCGCTGGATCATCTTGTCCAGGGTCCCGGTTTGCTCAGGTATCCACGAAAATGTGATGCTCCCCGAATCGCCCCCGCCACCGCCTCCACCGCAGCCCGCGACGCCCAGCAACGCCGCCCCGGCGAGCCCCGCGCCGCCGATCTTCAAGAAGTCCTTACGGCTCATGCCTTCCGCGCCACGCATGACCCGGTTACTGCTGGTCCGTGTCTCTTGCATGAACTTCCCCTTCCTTCGTGCCCGTCTTCCCACCTATCTTAATTATGACAGAAACGGTGCTAGAGTTCGCGCACGCGCCTCCGTAAACGAGGGTAAAAAGAGATCCCGGCAGACCCTGGTACATCTCTGTGTGGGAGTGAATAGCATGATGGTATGCTACGGACGCGCGGGGGCTACTTTGGTGAATAGAGCTATCGGGAAGAAGCGCGGAAGCGATGGACGACTTGTATCAAACCCTCATAGAAGCGCAGAACGAAGCGGGCGAGGGCTTCTTCATGGCTGAAGCTGGGCGGATCCTCTACGCCAACGACGCCTGTGCCCGGATCAGTGGCTACAGCCTGAAAGAGTTATTGAACATGCCGTCTTTGTATGATCTGGTCGTCCCCGAGCAGAGGGAATTGCTCCGCGAGCGTTTCGCCAGGCGCCTCGGCGGAGAGCGGGTGATAGAGCGCTACGAAACCACATTGATCCACAAGAACGGGCGACCGGTAGACCTGGAAGTCACCGTAAAGCCCTTGCCGGAAGACCGGACGCGGCGCGTCATCATCATCCGCGACATTACCGGACGCAAGCAGGTCGAACGGAACCTCATAGAGAGCGAGAACCGCTTTAGACAACTTTTCGAGCACTCTGTGGACACCCTGCTGGTGCATGACGAAATGGGGCGGATGGTCGACTGTAACGCGGAGGCGTGCCGTTCGCTGGGCTATACGCGGGAAGAGTTGCTCTCGCTTCACGTAAGGGATTTCGCCACCAGCCTGCTCTCCGAGGAAGAAAAGAAGTCTCTGGGGGACGATACGCTCTGGCGGCGCACGATGCACAGCGAGCCCGGTACGAACCTGGAGGAGGCGCACCTCGGGGAGCATCGGCGCAAGGATGGGACGACTTTCCCGGTCGAGGTGCGCGTTGGCGCTGTGGATTATGACGGAGAGCGGATGATACTGGCCTCGGTCCGCGACATCTCCGAGCGCCAATGGGCCGAGGAGGCTCTGCGCGAGAGCGAGGAACGGTTCCGCTCGCTGGTGCAGAACTCCACGGACCTGATAACGGTCGTCGACGTCAAGGGGACCATACTCTACGAGAGTCCGTCGGTGGAGCGGGTGCTGGGCTACAAGCCCGAGGAGCGGGTCGTTACCAACATCTTCGACTACATACACCCGGAAGACCTCGCGTACACGAGGCAAGTTCTGGCCGAGGGACTGACGACCACCAGCACGAACGGCACAAAGACGACCGGCGAGAAGATCGAGGCCAGAATCCGGCACGCCGACGGGTCCTGGCGAATCCTGGAGGCGCTCGCGAGCAACCTGCTCGAAGATCCAGGCGTGGAGGGTATCGTCATCAACTCCCGAGACGTCACCGAGCGCCGGTGGGCGGAGGAGGAGTTGCTCAGGAGCGAAGCGAGAAACAAAGTCATTGTCGAGGCCACCCCAGACCTGATAATTCGTTACGGCCGCGACGGCGAATACCTGGACATCCAGGCCAACGACCCCGACAAACTCTACCTTCCGCGCGAGGAGTTGATGGGAAGCAACCTACGCGAGATGCTGCCATCCGAGGTCGCCGAACCGTTTCTGGTGATGATCTCCCGCACGCTCGATACGGGCGAGGTACAGACCTACGAATACCAGCTAAACGTGTTGGAAGGCGTGGTCGATTTCGAAGCTCGTCTGGTCGTGTGCGGCCCGGACGAAGCCCTCTGCACCGTGCGGGACGTCACCGAGCGGAAGCGCAACGAGGCCGCGCTGCGCCAGCAGAACGAGTACCTGAGCGCCCTTCACGATACCTCCCTGGCGTTGATGAACCGGCTTGAGCTGTCCGAGTTGCTTGAGGCGGTGGTCGCGCGGGCCGCGGCGCTGATAGGCACCTCGCACGGTTACATGTACCTGCTCGAACCGGGCGAGACGGAGCTAGAGATGCGAGTGGGGATCGGAGTTTTCGGTGAGTACGCCGGCTACCGGATGAAGCGTGGCGAGTGCGTGCCGGGGCAGGTGTGGCAGAGTGGCCGGCCGGTGGTGGTTGATGATTACCGCGCCTGGGAGTGCAACCTGCCGCAGTTCAGCCAGGACATCCACGCCGTGATCGGGGCGCCGCTCAAGTCGGGATCCGAGGTCGTGGGCGTCATAGGCCTGGCCTACCTGGAAGAGGAGCGCAAGTTCGGCAAGGAAGAGTTGGAGCTATTGACCCGCTTCGCCGGGTTGGCCTCGGTCGCCCTGGACAACGCCCGGCTCTACACCAGGGCGCAGCAAGAGCTGGCCGAGCGCGAGCGGACGGAGGCGGCGCTCAGGGAATCCGAAGAAAGATACAGGATGCTCGTCGAGGCCGTCCAGGAAGGCATAGGTTTCGTGGACGCCGAAGAGATCATCGTCTACTGCAACGAAGCCTATGCCGAGATCTTCGGTACGAGCCAGCGGGAGTTGATGGGAAAGTCGCTGCTCAAGTTCCTGGACGAGCGGGAACGTCGGAAGGCCCTCGAACAAACGGCCATGCGTAGGAACGGCGTGCGCTCTTCCTACGAGCTTTCCATAATGTCTCGGGGAGGCGAGAGGAAAGAGCTTTCGGCCTCCGGCAGCCCCATCGTGGACGCCGACGGGAACTTTCGGGGGGCCGTACACACCATCATAGACATCACGGAGAGTAAGAAGTCGCTGGAGGTTCTGAAGCAACAGTCCGTGGCTATGATGACCGCGATGGACGGGATGGCTATCCTCGACCAGAACGATGCGTACGTGTACATGAACGACGCCCACGCGAGGATCTACGGGTACGAGGACCCAGGGGACCTCATCGGCAAGAGTTGGAGGATTTTCTACGACGAGGAGCAACTAATCTTGTTGGAGAGGTACGCTGTGCCCGCGCTTCAGAGAAACGGTCAGTGGCGGGGAGAGGCTATCGGCAAGAAGAGCGACGGGAGGGAGTTTTCGCAAGAAATCTCCCTCACCCTTATCGGGGACGGCGGTATGGTCTGCGTCGTTCGCGACATCTCCGAGCGTAAGGCTCTGGAGGAGCAACTCGCCTATCAGGCGTTCCACGATCCCCTGACCGGGTTGCCGAACCGGACGTTGTTCATGGATCGCATGGACCACGCCCTGGCCCGCGCGAGCCGGCGCGAAGACTCCGTCGCCGTGATCTTCATGGACCTGGACAACTTCAAGGTCATAAACGACTCTCTCGGACACGAGGTAGGAGACCAGTTGCTCCGCGCCGCCTCCCATCGACTGCAGCCTTGTCTGCGGCCCGGAGACACCATCGCGCGTCTCGGAGGGGATGAGTTCACGATCCTGCTCGAACACATTGATGGCGTGGACGAGGCGGTCAGGGTCGCTGAGCGGATCGCGGAGACCATGCAAATCCCCTTTAGCCTCAACGGGCAGGACCTGTTCGTTACCTTTAGTCTCGGGATCGCTTTCGGCGCAGCGGATCGGAGCCGGCCGGGCGACCTCCTGCGGGACGCGGACCTGGCTTTGTACCAGGCCAAGGGCAGCGGCAAGGCCCACTACGAGATATTCGACCCGATCATGAACACTCGCGCCCTGGAACGTCTGGAGCTCGGCAACGACCTTCGTCGGGCGCTGGAGAGAGATGAGTTCAAGGTCTGCTACCAGCCCAAGGTCCATCTCGGCACCGGCAAGATCGCGGGCTTCGAGGCGTTGGTGCGCTGGGAACACCCCGAACGCGGCCTGATGACCCCTTCTGAGTTCGTCCCGGTCGCGGAGGAGACTGGTCTGATCTTACCTATTGGCCAGAGAGTGTTGGAAGAGGCATGCGGGCAGGCTTCCGAGTGGCGAAGGCGCTATCCCGATGCTCCATCCTTGTTGATGAGCGTGAATCTCTCCGCGAGACAGTTCCAGCACCCGAATTTGGCACACGACGTCGCACGGGTGCTCCGGGAGACAAGAGCTGATGGGTACGCCCTTTGTCTGGAAATTACCGAGAGCGTCGTGATGGAGGACGCGCCGCACACCACGGCCACGCTACGGAACCTCAAGGAGCTCGGCGTGAAACTCTCCGTAGACGACTTCGGCACCGGCTACTCCTCACTCTCATACCTCAAGCGCTTCCCGGTAAGCTACCTGAAGATAGACCGCTCCTTCGTGGAGGAGCTAAAGAAAGACCCTGAGGATACGGCGATGATCTCGGGGATAATAGCGCTGGCGCATACGCTAAATATGCGGGTCGTGGCGGAGGGCGTGGAGTGGGCCGAACAGGCTTCGCGGCTACGGAAGCTGGGATGCGACCTGGCCCAGGGTAACTACTTCTCTAAACCCCTGCCGGCCAAAGAAGCGGCGGCACTCCTGGCGAGAGAAGCTCGACCGTAGCCGCTACAGTGCGAACCGCCCCACGAAACTCCTCACGCGCTCGTAGCACTCCTCTAGCATCGGAAGCTCCGCGTACTCGTCCTTCTGGTGGGCCTGCGCCGGAAGTCCCGGACCGAAGTTCGCCGCCGACACGCCCCGCTCCGCGAAGCGGGCAACGTCCGTCCAGGCCTGCTTGGGACGAACCTCGAGCCCCGCGCCGATAAGCTCTTGCAGCAGCGGGTTGTCCAGGTTGACCGGCCCGCTCGGCGCGAAGTCGGATATCTCGTAGGACGCTTTTCCTTTTAGCAGCCTCTCAAAGAGCTGCCGGATGTCCTCGATGCCTCTGCCGGGAGCGAAACGGTAGTTCACGTTGACCCAGAACTCGTCCGGCACCACGTTCTTCGCCCGCCCGCCCCGCGCCATCGTCGGCGTGAGGACCTCGTAGAACGGCAAACCTTCGACTATGACTTCCTCCGCCGGTCGACCGTGCAGCGCCGTCAGGAATTCTCCGGCTTTCGTCAGCGCGTTCTCTCCCTGCCACGGACGGGCCGAGTGGGCCGGCTTCCCGCGAAAAGTAACCTCGACCTGGGCGGTCCCGACGCATCCGACTTCCAGCGCGCCCGCCGTGGGCTCCAGGACTAGCGCGAGGTCCGCGTCCAGCACCCACGGGCTTCCGGCGAAGACCGCTTCCAGGCCGTTCTCCGCGTAAGGTCCTTCCTCCCGCTCGTAGAAAACGAAGAGCGGTTCGACCCGGCTCTCCCCCCACGGAAAATCTTCCAGCAACGCAATCATCACCGCGTCCCCGGCTTTCATGTCCGATGCGCCGCGGCCATAGATACGCTCTCCATCCACGCGCACTTCGATGCTGCCCTCAGGCTCCGGCACCGTGTCCAGGTGTCCGACGAAGACGACTTTCTTGTTAGAGGCGTCCGAGGTCCGGCGGCGGATGGCGAGGCTGTTGGAGACGCGCTGTATCTCCCAGCCGGGTGAGGCCGCTATACGAGCTTCGAGGTCGTCGCAGAGCCGTTTCTCCTCCCCGATAACGCTCGGGCGTTCGAGGAAGAAGAGAAGCGCTTCCAGGAGCCGGTCCCTCACACGCTCACCCCGAACGTCCTGAGGGCGTCGTTCAGAGAGGTCTTCCGGTCAGTCGATTCGCGGCGCTGTCCGATAATGAGGGCGGTTTGGAGCTGGTAAGAGCCGGCGGGGAACTCTTTCGCTCGGGTCCCGGCGACGACGACCGAGCGGGCTGGGACGCGGCCCCGGTGGATGACCTCTTCAGGGCCGGTTACGTCCATGATCTGGGTGGAGCCGGTGAGCACCACGTTCGCCCCGAGGACCGCCTCTTCCTCGACGCGCACGCCCTCGACGACGACAGCCCGTGAGCCGACGAATGCTCCGTCCTCTATAACGACCGGCATCGCGCCCGGCGGCTCCAGGACGCCGCCGATGCCGACGCCGCCGGCGAGGTGGACGTTGCGGCCGATCTGGGCTCCCGAACCTACCGTCGCCCAGGTATCGACCATCGTGCCGCTGCCCACATACGCCCCGATGTTCACGTAGCCTGGCATCACCACGACGCCCGGCTCGACGAACGCTCCGTAGCGGACGGTACCCGGCGGCACGACGCGCACGCCCGCCTCGGCCAGGTTCTTCTTCGTGGGGATCTTATCGTGGTACTCGAAAGGTCCGGCCTCTATAGTCTTCATCTCGGCTATCCCAAAGTACAGGTTGATCGCCTTCATCACCCAGGCGTTTGATTCCCATTCGCCGTGCCTCTTCTCCGCTACTCGCAGTTCGCCGCGGTCCAGGGCCTCTACAGTATCCAGGACCGCCTGACGATACTCATGTTCCTCGAGCAGATCCCGGTCATCAAACGCGGCTTCTATTTTCTCTTTCATCTCGGTGGTTCTCCTTTAGATGTGTAAGTCCGTACCGGCACGTGCGCCAGTTTAGCAGGAGGCTGGATCTCTTCTCCGCTATACTCTGCTCCTGCACCCTAGCCTTCGTACCTCGCGCGGAAAGGAATCTTGCGGAATGACCCTCTCCGCCTTGGTCCTGGTACTCACGGCAGCCGTCTTCCACGCGACCTGGAACTTCCTAGCCAAGAGGGTCCAGGGCGGCGCTCCTTTCGTCTGGCTCTTCAACGCGCTCTCCTCGCTCATCTTCGCGCCCGTGGCGGCGGTTATCCTGCTCTTCGAGATGCCGCGTTTGGAACCACTGGTGATAGTCTGCATGGTTGGGAGCGGTGTTCTGCACATCGTTTATTTTCTCTCTCTGCAACGCGGATACGCGGTGGGGGATCTCTCGGTCGTCTACCCTCTTGCGCGTGGCACGGGGCCTCTGCTCGCGACCGCTGCCGCAGTCGTGCTGCTGGGTGAGAGGCCTGGCGCTGTCGCCGTATTAGGTATAGCCCTGGTCACCGCCGGAGTATTCTTGTTGACTACGGAGGGCGGGAGCGGTCGCGGCTTCAGCCTTGGAAAAGGCGCAGGGTACGGTCTACTGACCGGCTGCTTTATAGCAGCCTACACCCTCGTGGACAAACAGGCCGTGAGCGCGCTACACGTACCTCCCTTGTTGCAATACTGGGCGGCCAACACGGTCCTCGTTACGCTGCTCTCGCCTCTCGGGTTGCGCCGGTGGGAGGAAGTCACCGCCGTCTGGCGCGCCCACCGTTTCGAGACGCTCGGCATCGCTGTGCTCTCTCCACTCTCCTACGTGCTGGTGCTCACAGCGCTCGTCTTTACTCCGCTAAGCTACGTGGCCCCGGCTCGTGAGATCTCGATACTTATCGGCGCCGCGATGGGCGCCCGCCTCCTGGCCGAAGGCAACACGTCTCGCCGCCTTCTCGCCGCCGGCGTAATGGTGCTGGGAATCGCGGCGCTGGCGCTCGGTTGAACGATGATCCAGGCGGCGATGCCGCGTGATTACCTTTCGAGCCTGAGACCCAAGACGACGAGATCCCGTTCGACGCCGTCTAGCTCGGCCACCCGCGGGAATCGCGCCCAGCGCTCGAACCCGAAGCGCTCGAAGAGTTTCAGGCTCGGCTCGTTGTGGCCGAAAGCTCCGGCGGTCAGGGTTTCGATGCCGAGCCCCGGCGCGTGACGGAGGGCCTCTTCGAGCAGATACCCGCCGACGCCGCTTCCCCGATGACCCTCCCTGACGTAGACGCCGACCTCGGCCGTCCGATGATAAGCGGGACGCCCGTCGTAGAAGTCGCCCAGACTGAGCCATCCGATGATCTCCTCCTCTTCCTCCGCAACCCAGAGCGGACGCCTGCCCGGATCATGCTCCCGGAACCACGGCAGCCTTTGCTCGACGGAGACCGGCACTGTATCAGCGGTAACCATCCGGCTCGGGACAGTGGAGTTGTAGATCTCCACGATGATCGGCAGGTCGGCCTCTACAGCGTTACGTATCTCCATACTTGTTCACCAGCGATCTCCCGTTTCTTTAGGCTTCTATCTTTTTCCAGCGGTCTATCGCCCGCCGGCAATCTTCTAGGTTCGGTACGAGGGCGACCCTGATGTATCCCTCGCCACCCGGTCCGAAGGCGCGTCCCGGCGCCACGACGATTCCTTCTTCCATCAGTCGCAGGGCGTAAGCTTCGTCGTCGATGAACGTCTCAGGCACCGTGACCCACAGATAGAAGCTCGCGTCCGTGGACAGATATTCGAGGTTGGCGCGCTCGAAGAAATCGGTGAAGAGTTTACGCTTCTCGCCGAAGATGAGCCGCCGCTCTTCTACGTGCTCGTCGTCGCTCCAGGCGGCGGTCGCGGCGTCCTGGACGAATGCCGGAGGCGCGACTCCGACGGAGGGCCGCAGTTTCTTAAGGGCGGCTATGAGTTCCGGGTCGCCGGCCATCATAGCCGAGCGGTAGCCGGTCATGCCGCTACGTTTGCTCAGGGAGCAGAATGCGAGCGCGCGCTCTTTTGTTACCTCCAGGATCGAGGGAGGCGGTTCGCCGGAGTAGATGTCGTTGTAGCATTCGTCGGAGAAGAGCAGTATGTCGTGCTCGCGGCAGAACTCCGCTACTTTCTCCAGGTACGCGTAGTCCGCGCTCGCGCCGGTCGGGTTGTGGGGGTAGTTGAGCCAGAGTATCCGCGTCCTCTCCGGGTCCACGGCCTCCAGTGGCAGCAGGAAACTATCTTTCCGCGTCAACTCCAGCGGCAGCGCCACGCCTCCGGCGAAGAGTGTCCCCCGTTCGTAGACCGGATATCCCGGCGTGCCATAGGCGGCGCCCCGGCGCTCGTGCGAAGGATGGAGGAAGGCGAGCGGCGCGTGGAAGATAGCCTCCTTCGAGCCCGTCGCGGGCATGACCTCGGTGGCCGGGTCGAGCGCGACGCCGTGGCGGCGGCCCATCCAGCCGCAAAAAGCCTCGCGCAGCGACGGTTTGCCGACCGCGCTCGGATACTGGCTCACCTCCGGGACACCCTCTATTAGAGCCTGACGGATCTCCCCGTCCGTCCGTTCGCGCGGGTCGCCGGTCCCGAAGTCAAAGAGATCCACGCCCCTCTCCTGAAGTTTCTGCCGGCGCTCATCCAGGCGCAGGAGAGGATATGCGCCCTGCCGCTCCAGCACGGGATTGAGGACCAGGGGCGAGGTCGCGGCGGTTGCGGGTCTGAGAGGATCTTCCATATTCGTGTCGCGCCGGGTTCCGGCACGGAGTATATTCTCCCTACGGCTCGTCGTGCAGGAGCCAGAAATATAACATTTCCAATAGAAGCCGTAAGGAGGTACGTGTTGGACGACTTTCACTACGAGGAGGGCGGCCTCTACTGCGAGGAAGTACCGCTCTCCGAGATAGCCCAGACGACGGGGACGCCGACCTACGTCTACAGCCACGCCGCTCTGGAGAGAGCGTACAGAGAGTTGGACGAGGCTTTTTCGGGCCTGGATCACCTGGTCTGCTTCGCGGTCAAGGCGAATGCTAACCTCGCCGTTCTGCGGACGCTTGCATCCTTCGGAGCCGGGGCGGACATCGTCTCCGGCGGCGAGCTTTACCGGGCGATGCGCGCCGGGTTCGATCCCAAGAAAGTAGTCTTCGCCGGGGTAGGGAAGACGGAGCAGGAGTTGATGGCCGGGCTCGGGGAGCGCATCCTGCTCTTCAACGTCGAGTCGGCTTCCGAGCTTGAGCACCTAGAACGCTTCGCCGCCCGCCACGGGAAGCGCGTCCGCGTCTCGCTGCGCGTCAACCCCAACGTGGACGCCGGCTCCCACGACCACATCACCACGGGCCGGGAGCAGGACAAGTTCGGCATCCCGGTCGACGAGGCGATGCGGTTGGCGGAGCGGATAGGAGAGTTCAGGTGCGTGGACCTGATCGGGGTACACCAGCACATCGGCTCCCAGATCACCAAACTCGCCCCTCACGTCGAGGCCATAGAGAAGAGCGCCGGCCTCGTAGAGGAGCTAAGAAACCGCGGCTTCGGCATCCAATATTTCAACATCGGCGGGGGCCTGGGCATCCGCTACAAGGATGAAGACACCCCATCCCCGAAGGACCTGGTCGACGCCATCCGGCCCGCGTTGGAGGCGACCGGAACGAAGATACTCTGCGAGATGGGCCGCTACATCGCGGGTAACGCGGGCGCCCTTCTGACGAGCGTCATCTACCGGAAGAAGAGCGGCGAGAAGGACTTCATAGTCGCTGACGCCGGTATGAACGACCTCCTGCGCCCGAGCCTCTACGACGCTTACCACGAGGTACGCTCCGTGAAAGAGGACGGCTCGGTGGTGAACGCGGACCTCGTCGGTCCCGTGTGCGAATCCGGCGACTACCTCGCCCGCGACCGCGAGCTACCGGATGCAGCCGAGGGCGACACGCTCGCCGTCATGAGCGCCGGAGCCTACGGTTTCTCGATGGCTTCCAATTACAACTCCCGGCCCCGTGCCGCGGAAGTCCTAGTTCGGGGCGACCGTTGGGCCGTGGTGCGCGAGCGCGAACACAACGCCGACCTCATAAAGGGCGAGCTGGTACCGGCGTTTTTGTAAGATCCGGGTATCAGGTAGCAGCCGTGAGCAAGAACCCGCGGGCTCGTTGCTGAACGAGGCCTTTTTACTCCCTGGTGCTCTGCCGGCGGTTCACGAGCAGTGGTGAGAGACCAGGGCTCCGGCTGGCGAGTCCCGAGTCGATAGAGATTGCCTTCGCCGCGGGGCTGAGTAGGATTGCCAGAGAGATCAGGGCGACCAGCACGTTTATGGTCATGAACTCCGGCGCGCCGAGGCCGCTACCAAACCGGACGCCGCCCTGGGAGAGCATGATGTTGACGCTCATTGCTATGCTGCCGATGGCCGCAAGGTTGGTAAGGAGGCCCAGGATCAGAGCCACGCCCAGCGATAGTTCCACGACCCTTGTGACCTGGGCGAAGAGTTCGGCGTTTGGGACCACGGTACTCTGCATGAAACTCCGGAAGAAGGGCGGCGCCTGAGAGACGAAGCCGCCCGCCTTGAGGCTCTCGGCGAACTGGTGCGTGAAGTCCCGGCTAAGGAGCTTCTCGAGACCGCCGTTGAGCCAGGTGGCGCCGATCAGGACTCGCACCCACGTCATTCCGTTCACCAGTGAACCACCCTCGCTAGTCTGGAGTTCTAGGATCTTTATCCTTATACGCATGACGGAAGATTTGGGTTCAATTCCGCCGCTTGTGTTTCACTGGGCATGGTAATGCGAGTTTGCGGGTACACCTCGTGTTTGAAATCCGTCCAGAGAGCGGGGCCGCCCTATGCTGCCGCGCCGTTTTAGAGAGGGGTAGGCAACTTGTCCGAGAGAGGTGGCGAAGGAGGGTGGGACCCGGCCAGGGAGTACGAACAGCGCCGGATCAACCGACCGCAAGGCGGCGAGGACCGCCCTGAGAATGACGAGTTGATGATGAACGTCGACCGGCGTGACGAAGAATCTCGTTCGGAGCGGACTGGTTCAGAGCAGACAAGTTCGGTTCGGGCGAGCGCCAGACGAGGCGCTCGCGGGAGGAGCCGGAGCGGTTCGGGTGCGTCTAGCGGACTGTACGGCAGCAGTATACAGCACTATTCAAAGAAGCTGAACCTGTGGACGGTAGCCAGCGTGCTCGAAGAAACCTAGCGCATCCTGGGTGCTGACCGTAGAGAGTGCCTGGCCCATCACCTCTACCAGAGCATCGCGGGTGCGGGCTTGGGCTTT
>JBBPZZ010000145.1:0-16892 GCA_038198445.1 Rubrobacterales bacterium | reverse complement strand
GCCGACGTGGTCGTGCCGGTAGACCTGGTTTCAGGCAAGCAAGAGCACGCCGCCCGGACGTTGAGGCCGAAGATCCACGAATATCTCGAAGACTTCCTGGTCGAGCTGAAACCAACAAAGCCCGAGAAGCAGGCGGTCAACATGAAGGTTGACGGCCTGGATCTCCTAGACATCCAGAAAGTGCTCGACGGCCTGGATCTCGACCGGAGCGTTGGCGCTTTGAGCCACCTCTACCGGGGCGGGAACTCGGAGGCGAAGAAGGTGTTCCGCCGCTTCCTGAAGAACAGCTTCGTTGGCTATGACGAGAACCGCAACCAGCCGCAGACCGACGACGTATCGCACATGAGCAAGTACCTCCATTTCGGCCATGTCTCCCCAATCTATCTGGCCCTCGAAGCGAAGAACGCCAGCGTTGGCCGCGAGAACATCGACTCCTTTACCGAAGAGTTGATCGTCCGGCGCGAACTCACGATGAATTTCGTCCACTACACCCCGGACTACGACTCCTACTCCTGCCTGCCAGACTGGGCGAAGAAGACCCTAGAGCATTTCTCGAAACAACTGATCTGTCGCTTCGTTGAGCCTCATGAACCCGGCACTGGGCTGCCGATACAGGACACGGAATCGCTCAGCTTCTCTGACGTTCAGTTCTTCTGCAAATTGCTGTAAAAGAACACAAGGGTGACGAGCGGGGCCACACTTACACCCGGAAACAGCTCGAAGCGGCCGAGACCCACGACCCTTACTGGAACGCGGCGATGAAAGAGATGGTCCACACCGGATACATGCATAATTACATGCGTATGTACTGGGGAAAGAAGATTCTGGAGTGGTCCAAGACTCCCGAGTACGCCTATAAGACCACGCTCTACCTCAACAACAAGTACTTCCTCGACGGCCGCGACCCAAACTCCTTCGCCAACGTCGCCTGGGTCTTCGGCCAGCACGACCGGGGATGGACCGAGCGCGCCGTCTACGGCAAGGTCCGCTACATGTCCGCCGGCGGCCTGGAGCGCAAATCCAAGCCCGAGAAATATGTGGAGAAGATCGAGAAGAGGATTGAGGAGGCTGGCTAGCGCCGGCCCCTCAGCCTACCGAACGCCGCCAGCGTTCCCGTCCCTCACTGTAGAGGTCTCCGCCATACAGGTCGTTGACGACGACGACCGGAAAGTCCTCCACTACTAGGCGCTGGATCGCCTCCGCGCCCAGGTCCTCGTAGGCGACGATCTCGGCTTCTTTTACGCAGTCGGCCAGCAAGGCCGCTGTCCCCTCGACCGCTCCGAAGTACACGCAGCCGTGTTCACGCATGGATTTGATCACCGCCCCGGAACGTACACCTTTGCCGACCATGCCTCGCAGACCACGCTCGATCAAGAGCGGCGAATAAGGGTCCATACGCGAGGCCGTCGTCGGTCCCGCTGGTCCTAGCGCGTGTCCGGGACGCGCCGGAGCCGGGCCGGTGAAGTACACGACCTGTCCATCGGGGTCGAAAGGCAGCCTCTCACCCTTTTCGATGGCTTCCTTCATCCGGGCGTGGGCCGCGTCGCGCGCGGTGTAGAGAGCGCCGGATAACCTGACAACGTCGCCAGTCTTCAGGGGCTCGATATCATCCATCGAGAGTGGCGTTTCGAGGTAGATGGGCTCTTTGCTCATAGCTTGATGGAGGCGGTGCGGTGTGAGTGGCAGTCCAGGTTAACGGCGACGGGGAAGGCGGCTATGTGCGTGGGAAAGCTCTCGACGTGGACCGCGAGAGCCGTCTGCGTGCCGCCGTATCCCGCCGGCCCGATGCCAGTGGCGTTTATGGCGCCGAGCAACTCCCGCTCCAACTCCGCAAGCGCCGGGTCGGGATTTGGTTCTCCCGAGGGGCGGGTGAGGGCTTTCTTCGCGAGCTGGGCCGCCTTCTCGAAAGGACCGCCGATGCCCACCCCCACGGTGACGGGCGGGCTTGCGTTCGGGCCGGCCTTCTCTATGGTCTCGACCACGAACTCTTTCATCGCCGGGAGTCCTTCGGCGGGGGTGAGCATCTTCAGGGCGCTCATGTTGTCGCATCCGGCGCCTTTTACGAGCATCGTCAGCTTCAAGTCTTCTCCGGGGACCAGATCGTAGTAGACGATGGCCGGCGTATTGTCCCCAGTGTTTATGCGGTCAATGGGGCTCCTGACGATGGACTTACGCAGGTAGCCCTCTTCGTAGCCCTGGCGGACGCCCTCGTCTATCGCGGCGCCGATCTCTCCATCCGTTACGCGGACTTCACTCCCCATCTCCACGAAAAAGACCGCGTAGCCCGTATCCTGGCAGAAGGCTACGCACCGTTCGCGGGCGATATCGGCGTTCTCCAGCAGCCGTGCCAGCACCTCGCGGCCTAAAGGGGATTCTTCGTCATCTAGCGCCCGGCGCAGCGCCCGGAGGTGGCTCTCGGGCAGGCGTGTGTTCGCCTCGATGCAGAGGTCGCGCACCGTTTTAGTTACCGCTTCCGCCGATACATCTCGCAACCCGCGCGCCTCCTCCTGATCTTGACAGGTATCAGGATAGCATTCCTTCTACGTGGCGTTTAGCGAAGACGTTCTGGCCGCATCACGTTCTATCCTCGCGGCATTCGCAACACGGGTTTGAAGACCTCGCCGCTCTCCGAGTCTTCGGCGGCCTGGTTTATCTGGTCCAGGTCGTAGAACGCGATCAGACGGTCGAACGGGAAGCGTCCCTGGGCGTACAGCTCTATAAGGCGCGGGATGAAGATGTCCGGTATTGAATCTCCCTCGATGATCCCGCGTATAGTCCTCCCGAAGAGGATGTTGTTCATGTCGAATGTCGCCTCGGTCCCGAGCGCCGCCGCCCCGATGAGGCCGCATACACCGAGCAGTTGCAGCGAATCCACGGCCTGTCGGAAGACCCGCGGCGAGGCGGTCGTCTCGACGGTGTAGTCCACGCCGCCACCGGTGATACCCTGTATCTCCTCGACCACGTTCGCGGATTCCGCCGCGTTGATGGTGTGGGTCGCGCCGAGCTCCATCGCCAGTTCCAGCCGGTTAGGCTTCACGTCCACGCCGATGATCGTGGCGCACCCGGCGACCCTCGCGGCCATGATCGCGCTCATCCCCACCGAGCCCGTCCCGAACACGGCGATGCTGCTGCCCGCCTCGGGGTGCAGGGAGTTGAGCACCCCGCCCGCGCCCGTCTGGATGCCGCAACCCAGAGGACCGAGCAACTCCAGCGGCACGTCTTCCCGCACCTTTACCACGTTGCGCTCCGCCGCCAGGGCGTATGTAGCGAACGAGGATTGACCGAAGAAGTGGCCGTGGACGACCTCGCCGTTGCTGCTCAGGGCGTTCGAGCCGTCGGGCCGCGCGCCGCCGAAGTTCTCGTCGTAGAGCTTCAGGCAGTACGGTGGTCTCCCGCGCAGGCAGTTGATGCACTTGCCGCAGGCGCGGTAGCTCAACACGACATGGTCTCCGGGCTGCACCTTCGTCACGCCGTCGCCGACCTTCTCGACGACGCCGGAGCCCTCGTGTCCGAGCACGGCGGGCAGCGGCACCGGGTACCACTGGTCGCGCACGATCAGGTCCGTGTGGCACACTCCCGCCCCGGCGATCCGTACCAGGATCTCGTCGGAACGCGGCTGCCCAAGCTCCAACTCTTCGATGACGAAGGGCTGCTCTTTCTCGCGTACTACCGCCGCGGTTACGTCCATCTATCGGCTCCTTCTCGTAGAAGTGCTTTTACGGCATGTCTCTCGAATCGTCTCTCAATTCATCTTTCCCCCTAGATCCCGCGCCCGCCATCCACCGGAAGCACCGTCCCCGTAACGAACGCCGATTCGTCGGACGCCAGAAACAACGCCGCCTCGGCCACGTCCGCAGGCAGCGCCAGCCGCCCTAGCGGTATGGTCGAGACGAACGCCGAGCGTCCCTCGTCCATGTCCCGATCCCCGATGAATGTACCGAGCATCGGGGTGTCGGTGGCGACCGGGGCCAGGCAGTTCACCCGCACGCCGTCGGACGCCATCTCCAGAGCGAGCGTGCGCGCGAGCTGGATCACCGCCGCCTTTGACGCCGCGTAGGCCGTGTAACCGGGACGGGCGCGGATACCCATTATCGAGGAGGTGACGATGATGGACCCGCCGCCGCTCCGCAGCGCCGGCGCCGCGGCCCGCGAGCAGAGGAACACGCCTTTGACGTTGACCGCCATCGCCGCGTCCCATACGCTCTCCGACGTATCCTCGACGGGTGTTGGCGACGTGGCGAGGCCGGCGTTGTTGAAGAGGACGTCCAGGCCGCCGTACCGCTCGACCGCCGCGTTCACCATCGCTTCCGTCTCGTCCGCCCGCGTTACGTCCACCCGGACGTGGGTGGCTTCGCCCCCGTCTCCGGTGATGCCGTCCGCGACCTCTTGCGCGCCGGATGCATCCAGGTCCGCGATCACGACATAGGCTCCTTCGGCGGCGAACCTCTCTGCCGAGGCGCGGCCGATCCCGGACGCCGAGCCGGTAACTATCGCGACCTTTCCTTCCAGCCTGCCACCCGCCACGTTTCACTCCTCCGGAGCCTGAACGACCTGCCCGCCCGCACCGGAAACTTACCAGCGGCCGACTCTAGCGGCAAGCCTCGCGGGATTAGAGGCTCTACGGCTCCGGAGGCGGAGCCTGCGGCTGATGGCCCTGCCTATCTATCAAAACCACGCGCCTGGAAAACAATAACCGTATCCCTGGCCTGGCTGTAGCCGGCCATCTTCGCTTTCACCACACCCACGAAGCGTAGTAGTGGTCGAAGTGGATCGGGGCTATGTCCCGCATGAGCAGCGTGAACCAGAGGCCGTCGATGATCGTAACCGTCCGGCCAGGAGGATGCTCGTAGATGACACGGGTCTCGAAGTTCTCGAAGAAGGTTCCCCGCCGGCTTACTTCTTGATCACCCTGTCCGGCGGCGTCGGGACCCGTCGTTTGTTAGAATCCAGCCAGCGAACGGTGTCCTCGCGTCGGCATGAACGCGGATGCGCCGGATGGACTGATGGGACCGGACGTTATCGGGTGAAAGGGAATACATGGATGTAGCTGAACGCAAGATGACGCTGGAACAATTCGGGCTCTCGCGTCTCGGAGCGGTGCATGAGAACTTGCCTCCGGCCCGTCTCGTGGAGGCGGCGGTACGGCGGCGGGAAGGTATGATCTCCGAGACCGGAGCCCTGGTCGCCAAGACCGGAAAACGTACCGGACGCTCCCCCAAAGACCGCTTCATAATCCAGAACAATCTGACGAAAGATACCGTCGACTGGGGCGCGGTGAACAAGCCCTTCTCGACCGAGAAGTTCGACGAGATCCTCGAAAACGCCACATCCTACCTGGAGAACCTCGACGAGGTATACGTCGTCGACGCCTACGCCGGCGCTGATTCACGCTACCAGCTCAACGTGCAGCTAGTGTGTGAATACGCCTGGCACGCGCTCTTCACCCGCCAGCTCTTCCGGCGTCCGAGCCGTGAGGCCCTGGAGAGCTTCGAGCCCGAGTGGACGATCATCTCGGTCCCCGGTTTGCTCACGGAACCCGAGGAAGACGACACCAACTCCGAGACATTCGTCGCGCTTGATTTCGCGCGTAAGGTAGTTTTGATCTGCGGTTCGGGCTACGCCGGAGAGATGAAGAAGAGCATCTTCAGCGTACTCAACTTTGTCCTGCCGACAGTGCATGGCGTACTCCCAATGCACTGCTCCGCCAACGCCTCGGCGGAAGGTTCAGGGGAAGTAGGCCAGGATACCGCGCTCTTCTTCGGGCTCTCCGGCACCGGCAAGACCACCCTCTCGGCCGACGTGGAGCGGCGGCTCATAGGAGACGACGAGCACGGCTGGTCAGAAGAAGGCGTCTTCAACTTCGAGGGCGGCTGCTACGCCAAGACCATAGATCTCTCGAAGGAGAAAGAACCCCAGATATGGGACGCCATCCGCTTCGGGGCCGTGCTGGAGAACGTCGTCATGGACCGCAAGACCCGCGAGGTGGATTTCTCGGATGGCTCTCTCACCGAGAATACCCGCGCCGCCTACCCCCTGGAGCACATAGAGGGCGCCGTGCCTTCCAGCCGGGGCGACCACCCGAAGGCCGTCTTCTTCCTCTCGGCCGACGCATTCGGAGTCCTGCCGCCCATAAGCCTCCTCACCCCCGAGCAGGCCGCCTACTACTTCCTCTCCGGCTACACCGCCAAGCTCGCCGGGACCGAGGCGGACATGGAATCGGATGTCGAGGCGACCTTCTCTACCTGCTTCGGGGCGCCATTCCTGCCGCTCCCGGCCACGACATACTCCACCATGCTCTCTGAGAAAACCCGCGAGCACGGTGCGCGCTGCTATCTCGTAAACACCGGCTGGTCCGGCGGACCATACGGAGTGGGGGAGCGCATAGACATCACCGCCACCCGCGCCATAATCCGGGCCGCCATAAACGGAGACCTGGACGACGTGGAGACCCGCGAAGACCCCTTCTTTGGGCTGCATGTGCCGGCGGAAGTCCCTGGAGTCCCGACGGAGATACTCGACCCCAAACAGACCTGGACCGATAAGGAAGCCTACGACGAGCAGGCGGAGAAGCTCGCCGGCCTCTTCCGCGAGAACTTCCAGAAGTTCGAGGCGGAGGTCTCGGACGAGGTCCGGGAGGCCGGACCGCACTCCTGACGAACGCTCTATGCTCATACGGAGGACCGTCTCTCGTTGCGGGGCGGTCTTTCCGGCATCTGGAGGAAGAGATGCGAGAGTAAAGCCTTGATCATGGTCCTGGCTGCGGCTCGGTCCAGGAATCTGCTACAAGCTCTTTACAGACTTCGTCGTCCCCGTTCCATGGCCTCAATCTCCACTGCGAGGCGCAAGGTGTACACCATCGTCCTTGCGAGGTAGTCAGAGCGCCGCGGCGAATAGAGGGAGCCGGAGTCAGCATGGAGCGCGTTCTGGTCTTCGGAGACGTGTACTTTTTGCTTTTCTCGGGTAACGCCCTTGGGCGTAGAAGCAAGGTTAGGAGTGACCAATGACGGAAGACAAGAGTATAAAGAAAGTCAACTCGGAGACCTCGCCGACCGGGGAGATGGGGCAGAAGTATCTGGTCACCGGCAAGGGAGTCTCCATGCGGATGTGGGACAAGCAGGAGCCGGGCGATTCAAAGCCGGAGGCCCGACGCGATTACGAGACGGTCGGGTACGTGATCGAGGGCAGAGCGGAACTACACCTCGAAGGACAGAAGATAATCCTTGAGCCCGGCGACTCCTGGCTCGTGCCGAAGAACGCCTCTCACACCTACAACATCCTGGAAGTATTCACCGCCGTCGAGGCGACCAGCCCGCCCGCCGAGGTCCACGGCCGGGATGAAGGCTGACCCCGGCTTGAACAACCTTCCAGTCTAGCCGTACTCCCGCAGGCGTTCGATGAGTGTCTGCAGGAGCTTATCGCCCTGGTCCGTGTCGAAGATAGCCTGGGCGTGAGCGCCGCTGTCCAAGATCAGGGCTTTGTTTTCGTCGCCGGGAGCGTCCTTCGCCATCCGCCGGACCTGCGAGGCGAGACCTTCGCCTTCGCTGGCGACGAAGAGCTTCGGGTACTCGCCGAGGTCCGCGACGTCGCCGGTGCCGGAGAGTAGGATCACCTGCTCAGCGAGGCCCGAGTCACCCGCCGCGTCCAGCGTGGGGCCGGACTCCGCGCTGGCCCCGAGGAGCGTGATGCTCTTCTCCGTGTTCCTTTTTCAGGTAGCAGGCGGCGGCCTGGATGTTCTCCTGGGTTGTATCCTCGACCGCCAGCGTGACGACTCCGCTGTTGGCGATCTTGCGCGCCTGTGGCTTCCATGAGAGAGCACTACTCCACGCTCGCCAACGCCCCACACCAGGGCCTCTGTGCCGCCGACCTCTACCCGCTCACCGGAGGTCTCGCTCCCGCTGTACTCCCGCTGTCACTCTGTTTGTTGTCACCGGAGTCCGGGTTCCCACCGCATCCAATCACTATCGTAGCGATGAGCGCCAGGAGTGAGAGGAGCGTGGCGGGTGCTACGGGCTTCACACCGAGGATCTTGGTTCGCTCTCCCGGACCCATTCGGTCTTTAGCTTTGGCGGAGTCGCCAGGGTTTGCATCACCACGCAGTATTGCTCGGTCTTCTCGTGCAGGGCGTCGAGTTGGTCGGCGGTGGCTTCGGGGGCGTCTACCTTGAGGGTGAGGCGTATCTCCTCGAACCCAACGGACACTTCTTTCGAGATTCCGAGAGTGCCGGCGAGGTCCAGGTCTCCTTCGGCGACGACTTCTATGTGGTTGGTGGGGACGTTCATGGCGGTGGCTACCATCTGGCAGGTGATCTGGGCGCAAGCCGCCAGAGCGCCGAGCAGCAGGTCGCCCGAGCAGGCCGCCGTGCCCATCCCGCCGACCCCGCTGTGGGCCTCGGCCGCGTAGACCGCTCGCCCGATGTCCACGGAGCAGGAGACCGGAGTATCCGTCTCGCTACCCGTGGCTCTGAGCGTTATCTTCGAGGAGTCGGGTTCGCTCCGATACTTGTCCTTCAGAGGCTTCTGCGTCGAACGGAGATCCATAATCCACCTTCCCTGGTCAGTTTTCCCACCACACTATAACCCGGCGGCTTGCTCTCGTGGGCTCTCGAAAAGAGACTCTAGTTCGCCTTGCCCAGGACGAGGCCGAAGAAATTTCGCTCGTCGGTGTAGAGGTTCAGGGCTTCGAAGCCCGCCTGTTCGAGCATCTTTGGGGCGGATTCGGGGGTGAACTTGGCGCTGACCTCCGTCCGCATCCCCTCGCCTTCCTCGAAGCGCACGTCGAGACCAGAGACGTGGACTTCCTGCTCCACCCGCGAGTCGAGCCACATCTCGATGCGGGATTCTCCGGAGTTGTAGATGGCGCGGTTGTCGAATAGCTCCGGGTTGAAATCCGCCCCGAGCCGGTCGTTCAGGACCTTTAGCATGTTCGTGTTGAACCGGGCGGTGACCCCGGCTGCGTCGTTATAGGCGGCTTCCAGAACTTCCCGGTCCTTGACGAGGTCCACGCCGATGAGGACGTGGTCTCCGGAGCGCAGTCCGGCGCGTATCTCTGTAAGGAACGAGCGCCGTTTATCTGGGGTGAAGTTACCGATGGTGCCGCCGAGGAAGATCACCAACCGTCCGCCAGACTCTTTGCCATCCACGTCCCAGCCGAGAAGACCGCCGAGCGACCGCTCGAAGTCGCCGATGTAGCCTCGTATCTCCAACTCGGGATACTCCGTCAGCAGCATCTCCCCGCTTTCTCGCAGGGCGCTTTCGCTCACATCCAGCGGGACGTACCGGACGGCGTGTCCGTCGCGGCTCTCCAGCATCGCGTCGAGCAACGCGCGGGTCTTGCTCGCGGACCCGGAGCCTAGCTCGACCAGCTCCCGGCAATGCGAGACACTTACTATCTCTTCGGCTTTTTCGCGCAGTATGGAAAGCTCCGTGCGGGTCTGGTAGTACTCTGGAAGCTCCGTTATCTCCTCGAAGAGCCGTGACCCTTCCGCGTCGTAGAAGTACTTCGGCCACGGCGAGAGGTCTTTCGGATCGGCGGAGAGACCAGCCTTCACGTCCCGCGCCATCTGGTCCAGGTCCACCCCAACCCCGTCGAGCGCCGTGATGCGTATCGTTCCTTGAGACACTATATAGTCCTCCCCTAGAGTTGGCGCAGCGTGGCGCCGTTGTCGCGGTCCACGAGCAGCAGATGCCGGTCCGGGACCTCCCGCCAGCCCGCGTCCGCGCCGAGACGCTCGGAGGCAACGACGGACGCGCCCGGAAACGCCTCTCCGTCTTCCAGGAAGTACAGCGAGTTGCCCGGTCCCTCCATTGAGTGGCGGGTGAAGGCCATCGCTTCTCCGTCCGTGACGGCCAGGTTCAGCGTCGCTTTTACACCGAGCACGGCGCAGACTCCGCTGACGTGCCTGATGGTCGCGGAGAGCGCATCAGCGAGGGTGGCGCCGTCCTTGAGTCGGTCTAGTAGCCCGGCGAAGATCGTCTCCGAGTCCGTCGCGCCGAGCAGCCCGGAATAAGCCTCGTCGCTCAAGGAGTCACGCAGGGGCCGCATCGCCGTTTGCCGGAAACTCTCGATGGCGCCGTTGTGCATGAACATGAACCGTCCCGAGGCGAAGGGCGGTACTCCGCTCTCCTCCACCGGAAGACCCGGCGTCGCGCTGCGGACGGCGGCGAAGATGTTTTTGGCTTTGATCTTCGCCGCTATCCCCGCGAAAATCCTGTCGCCCCACAACGAGCCGTTGGAACGATAAACCGCTGGTTCCTCGTCTATCTCCGGGACGTACCACCCGACGCCGAACCCGTCCGCGTTCACCACGCCGCTTATCATCTCTTCCGGCGCGTAGCTCTGGACGAGCAGCGAATGCTCCGGCTCCAGCACGACCGACGAGAGCGACGCCTCCGGCCCGCCGAGGTAGCCGACCATACGGCACATCAGGAACCGGCCGGCTGGCGGCTACACCGCACAGCGGAAGCCCACGAAGAGTTGGCGTCTTATCGGGTAGTCCCAGTTGCGGAAGGTGTTGCGGATGGCGATGGGGGGGGTGGCCCAGGAGCCGCCGCGCAGCACCTTGTACGCCGGCCCGAAGAAGACCTCCGAGTATTCGCGGTACGGGAAGCTCTCGAAGCCCGGATATGCCTCGAAGTCGCTCGCCATCCACTCCCACACGTCCCCGATCATGCCGAGGACTCCGTAGGCGCTCGCCCCCTCGGGATACGCCCCAACGTCCGCCGTCTGGAAGGCGAGTTGGTCTATGTTGGCGCGCTCTGGCGTCGGCGGCTCGTCGCCCCACGGAAAGAGCCTCCTGGGCTCCGTAACAGGGTCCCAAGAGGCTGCTTTTTCCCACTCCGCCTCTGTCGGGAGGCGTTTGCCGGCCCACCGGGCGTACGCGTCGGCCTCGTACCAGGAGACGTGTACGACCGGGGCGTCGGGGCGCAGCGGCTCGTCGAAGCCGAATCGCTCCGTCCACCAGGAGTGAGGTTCGGGCTGATACCAGTGCTTCGGCGCGGAGATGTTTTCCGCCTGGATCCACCTCCACCCCTCGGAGTTCCATAGCTCCTCGCACTCGTAGCCGCCGTCCTCCACGAACTCCAGATACTCGCGGTTCGTGACGGGCGTCCTGTCTATGTGGAAGTCCGGCACGTCTATCTCGTGCGCGCCGCGTTCGTTGTCCAGGGCCAGCGCCCGGTCGTCCGTACCCATGACGAAGACGCCGCCGGGGACGTGGACCATCTCGCCCGTCGGGTTGCCTTCAGGGAGGTCCGACAGCGCCTCCGGCCTGTAGCCGCGGCCCTTCATCAACTGGAGGGTCTGGAGCATGGTCTCGTTATGCTGGGCTTCGTGCTGAAGGATCATGTTGTAGACGAAGCCGCCGTTTAGCAGCGGGTCTTCGCCGTCGAGGTCCGCGTTATCCAGTGCCTCCAAAACGGCTTTTCGTATGGCGTCCAGGTAGAGGTCGGCGTCGTCGCGGTCGAGGAGGTTCAGGGACGGACGTTCTTCTCTGGGGTGGAGCGAGGCGTCGTACATATCGTAAAGCTCGCGTTTGGAGAGCCCGCGTCCGAAGGCTTTCTCCAGGAGCCACAGTTCCTCATAGTTGCCGATATGGCCGTAGTCCCAGATCAGGGGACTCATTATAGGGTTGTGCTGCGCCGCGAGGTCTTCGCTTGAGACGGGACCCAACAGCATCCGCGTCCTCTCTCTCGCTTCTTCTAGTTGATGGACAAAAGCTTCCGTTAGTTTCCCACGCTTGGTATCCATGAGTGAATGTTAAGAGGTCGCCTCCCTATTTCAAGACGGCATCTCGTGTTTAAGAAATTTTTAACCTTCGGATACTCGCAGCACGACCTTACCGCGACCGTGGCCGGATTCGAGACGCTCGTGGGCCTTGCCGACTTCGGAGAGGTCGAGGACTGCATCCACGAGCGGCTCCACCTGGCCGCGTTCGATGAGCCGGGATAGCTCCACGAGGCGGCGCCGCTCGCGGGTGAGGAAGACGCCGTGGACGGTCTGGTTCTTGAGGTAGACCTGCGTCAGGTCGCCCCGCGGCGGAAGGATCGTGGCTATCCTCCCGAACGGGCGCGTGTACTGGGCGCTATCCGACACCTGCCCGCCCGTGGTGTCGAAGACGGCGTCCACGCCTTCGCCGCCGTTCTCCGCGCTCGCGGTACCGGCCACGTCGTCCGAGGAGTAGTCTAGGCACACGTCCGCGCCGAGCTGCCGCAGCGTATCCTGGTTGGAGGAGCCGGCGGTCGCGAGGACCCGCGCCCCGGCGGCTTTTGAGATCTGGACGGCGAAGGAGCCAACGCCGCCGGCTCCGCCGTGGATGAGGACCGTCTCTGCCACCGTGACGCCGAGCCTCCGCACGATCGCCTCCCACGCCGTTCCCCCGGCTAGCGGAACGGCCGCCGCCTCCTCGTGCGAGATGGAGTGGGGCTTGGGCGCGACTATGGCCGCCGGTACGAGGTTGTACTCGGCGTAGGAGCCGTTGGAGACCGGGCCGAAGAGCTCCGGCGAATAGTAGACTTCGTCGCCCGGCTGGAGGCCCGTAACCCCCGCGCCGACCTCTTCGATCACCCCGGACGCGTCCGCGCCGAGCACCACGGGTGTCTCCACGGCGCCTGGGATGTCCCCGGCGCGTAGTTTAGTGTCCACCGGGTTCGTCCCGGCCGCGACTACCCTCACCAGGACCTCTCCCGGTCCCGGCCGCGGCCGCTCCACGTCCTGCTCCTCGAAGAGGTCCGGGCCTCCGAACTCTGGTGTTACCATCGCCCGCATGTGAAATCCTTTCTCGCGCATATATCTGAACGTCTCTCACCATATCACCCAGTCAAGTAGCGTACCGTAGCGGCTCAAACCTGCCCGAGACGGGTAGAATACGAGAAAGCAGCGGAAAGAGAGGGGAGCGAGATGTCCGAGAAACAGCAGCCGGAGGCGGCGAATACGCTGGCCCAGGCGTTCGGCGAGTCCTACCAGACGGTCATGAAGAGCGCCGTGGACGCCCAGCAGCGTAACGTCAAGCTCGCCCAGGGGTGGGCCGGGGCGGTCACCGGCGTCGTGGAGAGCCAGGCCGAGACCAACCGGGCGCTGACCCGCGCGATGGAGTCTTTCGTCAATCTGGCCGACGAGACGGTAAAGAGCCAGGAGCGCACCAGCCGCGCCCTCGCCGAGAGCCTCGACGCCTATCGGGAGGTGCTGGAGAAGGCCGTGAGCATGCAGGAGAGGAACGAAGACCTGGTGCGGAACTTCTTCGGCGGCGCGCCCTCGGAGTTGCAAGCGCGGGGTCGAGGAGAGCCAGACCGCCGCCCAGAACATCATGGACGACTCCCAGAAGCAGATGGAGGCGTTCCAGAAGATGATGGGTGAGGCGATGGACTCCTACACCAGCCTGCTGAACGCCCCGTTTGCCCTCTACCAGAAGCAGATGGAGGCGTTCGGGAAGAAGAGCGAGTAACGAGCGCCTCGCGGCTGTGATTGGAGTATGCTGCGGGTAGTCAGGCCAGTCAGGGAGCGGCCCGCGCGGTGGACGTTTCCCGTGAGAGGCACGACCGCGCAAGGAGGCGATGCGGATGCAGATAGAAAACAGGAATTTCGAGGTCCGAAACTTCATTGGCGGTAGCTGGGAAGAGGAAAACGGCCGCGATACGGAGCCGGTCTACGACCCGGCGACCGGCGAGGTCATAGCCGAGACCCCCCTCAGCACCGCTGAAGACCTCGACCGGGCCGTGAAGAAGGCCGAGGAAGCCTTCACGGGCTGGGCCGGGACGCCCGTCGGGGAGCGCGCCCGCATAATGTTCCGCTTCAAGATGCTCCTCGAAGAGCATTTCGATGAGCTAAGAGACCTGGTGACGCTGGAGAACGGCAAGGACGCGAAGGACGCGGGCGGCGAAGTGAGGCGCGGCATCGAGGTGGTGGAGTTCGCCTGCGGTATGCCCACGCTCGTTATGGGCGAGTCCGTCAGGGACGTGGCGCGCGGCATAGACAACGTCTCCTACCGTTATCCGCTCGGGGTGGTCGCGGCCATAACGCCGTTCAACTTCCCGTGCATGGTGCCGCTGTGGACCCTTCCCGTGGCTATAGGGGCCGGCAACACCTACATCCTCAAGCCCTCAGAGAGGACGCCGCTCTCGGCGCAGCGGCTCGGGGAGTTGCTCGCGGAAGCGGGACTCCCGGACGGCGTTTTCAACATCGTCAACGGCGCCCGCGAAGCGGTGGACGCCATCCTGGAGCATCCCGGTATAAAGGCTGTCTCTTTCGTCGGCTCGAAGCCCGTCGCCGAGCACGTCTACAAGAACGGCGCGGCGCATGGCAAGAGGGTGCAGGCGCTTGCCGGGGCGAAGAACTCCATGATCGTCATGCCCGACGCCGTGCTGGATAAGGCCGTCCCGAATATCGTTTCGTCGGCTTACGGCAACGCTGGGGAGCGGTGCCTCGCCGGGAGCGTGCTCGTGGCGGTCGGAGACGTGGCCGACACGCTGGTGGAGAAGCTCAAGGAGGGCGCCGCCGCCATGAAAGTGGGGCCGGGCAAAGAGGAGGGGAGCGAGCTGACGCCGGTGATCCGGGACTCGCACCGCAAGAAGGTGAAGAGCTACATAGACGTTGGCGAGGAAGAAGGCGCCGAGGTCGTCCTCGACGGCCGCACGCCGCCGCTCGACGAAGGTTTCTTCATGGGGCCGACATTGCTCGACAACGTGACGGGCGATATGCGGGTTGGGCGGGAGGAGATCTTCGGTCCCGTACTCTCGGTAGTGCGCGTAGCCAACCTGGACGAGGCCATAGAGTTCACCAACGGCTCGCCGTTCGGTAACGCCTGCTCCATCTTTACCGAGAACGGCGCCGCCGTCAGGCACTGGCGCGAAAACGTGCAGGCCGGGATGCTCGGCGTAAACATAGGCGTCGCCGCCCCCATGGCCTTCTTCCCGTTCAACGGTATAAAGGACTCCTTCTTCGGAGATCTTCACGCCACCGGCAAGGACGGCGTCCGCTTCTTCACGGAGAACAAGGTCGAAGCGGTGCGCTGGTTATCCGAGCCCGGCGTCACCAATGCCGTACAGCGTCCTATCGAGACGGGCGCCTGAGAGCCTAGTGCGATAATTTCTGGGAAGGCGCGGTTGTGAGACAGTCTGAAAAATCGGAACCGACTCGAGAGCGGAAACCCAAATGCGGCTCGGAGGAGCCGAACGCGCCCGATCGCCGTTCCGCGCCGCTGAAACGCGGGCCCGAGACGCCCTCCGGCCATTTTCTGAACCGTTCCTCTAGGCAGTTCACACCTTTTTGGAATCGGGACGCCGCAACGATTGTATGATCGTCGTTAAGCTTTTCTTGTATCGGAGGTAGGTAGAAAATATGGACAAAAGACTTCTGGTCGCTCTCCTCCTGCTTATCGCCGTGATAGTCCCTGTGAGCATCGCTATGGATCTACTGGTGTGGCCCGGAAGCGACACGTACTCCGTCTGCGGCATCAATTGGTTCGGGGTCATACCCGTAGGTGGTTACTATACGTGAGTGATGATGCCGGTCGTGCCGTGATTGGCCGTCAGAGTCCAGCCGTCGTGGCCGCATTACGGAGGCGCTAAGTGCGGGCTAGGCGCCACACCATGAGCCGCGTCATCGCCGCGTAGACAAGGCAAGGTATCGTCAGTCGCGCACAGCCTCTCGTGGTCCTTGCTCATGCGGCGGTTGTGGGAGACCCAGGCGAGGGTGCGCTCGTAACCCAGCGTCGCGGCAGACTCTCGAAGGCCGGGCACCTGGGCAGCTTGCCAAGGTCCATGCTCACGCCTTCAGACAGCCTCTGTACTCTGGCTGCGCGCCCTGGTTACGGATCTGTAATAAAATCTTAAAGAATTCGCAATAATTTAGAGCTTTTATACCGAAGTTCGGGTATTATTAAGCGAACGCGATGCAGAACTCAGGAGGGGGGACATTGCGGCGTCAGGGAATAACTCTGCTAACTATGTTCTTCGCGGTGGGTGTTGCAGCCCTGATCTCCTTCCTTGCCGCTCCCAAAGCCCACTCCGCAACGTACTATCAGGTGGTGGATAATGCGACCTCGGGGCGTTTCTCCGCTTCTAGCAAGTGGATCTCCAGCAACTACCATCCCCGGACCAACTACGGCAGCAACAACCGGGTCTTGAAGAGGCCAGGTTCGACCTCGACCAACGCCAAGTACAAGATCAAAACTCCGGCGAAGGCCTCGTACAGAGTCCTCGCCCGCTGGCCGTCGGACCCAGGCTACAACAACCGGACACGCTTCTACATAAAGGCGGCGAGCGGCTGGAAGGCCAAGGTCGTAAACCAGAGGCAGAACGGCGGCCAGTGGGTCAGCCTGGGGACATACACGCTGGACGCGGGCGACTCTTACCGTGTGCAGGTATCCAGCAAGAGCGCTGGAAGAGGCTATATAATCGCCGACGCCGTGAAGGTCGTGAAGGCTACTACTAGTAAGAGCACTACCTCTACCTCTAGTGCGGCGACGGGTTCGGATATCGTCGCGTTTGCGCGGAAGCAGATAGGAGATCCGTATGTTTACGGTGCCGCCGGACCCGACGCGTTCGACTGTTCCGGACTCACCCAGTTTGTCTACAAGAAGGTCGCAAATATCTCGTTGCCGCATTCGGCGAAGAGCCAGTACTCTTACGGGCGTTCGGTCTCCAGGTCCGAGTTAAAGCCGGGAGGTTTGATCTTTGGCAACGCGGGCGGTAGTGGGATTCAGCACGTTGGGATCTATGCCGGAAAGAATAGCTCCGGTCAACCGCTGATGATCCACCCCGGCAACGAGCAGACCGACGTGGAGATCACGCCCTACGAGAGCTGGTACACCGTAGTCGGCTATCGGCACCTGCTAAAGTAACACCTCATCCAATTCAGCTTACCCGCAAAAGCATAGAGTTTCTTAGGAGCCCGGCAGG
>JBBPZZ010000144.1:0-4208 GCA_038198445.1 Rubrobacterales bacterium | reverse complement strand
GGGGCGATGGAGATTGCGGGTGGGATTGGACTATTCTGGGAACGTACCCGGCCCATTGCCGGGATCGGGCTGGTGCTGTTGCTCGTCGCGGTCTGGCCGGCGAACTTGCAGATGCTGCTGGACGCGCGGGCCGCGGAGAAGCCCTCGTGGTGGGTGGCGCTTCTGTGGGCGCGGCTGCCGCTGCAGGTCTTGCTCGTGGTGTGGGTGTGGCGCGCTTCTCATCCTCGCGCCTGAGCTAGAGGAGCCAGTATATTAGCGCGACGATGCAGGCCGCTATCGCCAGGATGACGAGAGTTCTCTCTGTCTTGTTGGATCCGTCCCACAAGTTTCCAAGCCTCACGGAGGTCCAGTCGAAGGCGCGGGCGAGTGGGAGGAACTCGCCGGAGAGCATCCACAGCCCGATGACGATAATGATGTAGCTGGGACCGGGCGTGGGCAGGAAGACGAAACCCGCGACGATGAGTATGGGGCCGCCGATGAGGTTGATGAGTGTCCAATATCCGGGGATCTCACCCTTTTTCCGGCGACGCTGGTGGAGGTGGTAACGGCTCTGGAAGCGGTGGCCCCCTTTGATCTCTTTGAAGGTCTGCCAGTGCCGCCAGCCCTCTCTCGCCTTCGAGATAACGCCTTTGAGGCGATCCTGTCCGATCATCAGCGGAAGTAAGAGCCTTTATCCGCTGAAAAGCAAGTAGTAGGTGAGATATGCGAAGGCGGCGACAAGGATTACGGCTACCGCGATTACCGCGATCTTGCCCAGCACGGATGTCCTCCAGATGTCCCGGATAAATTCCCAGAACCTTCTCAGCCGCACCTCGGTCCAGTCGAGGAGGCGGGCGGCGGGGAGGAGCTCGCCGCCGAGGATCATCAATCCTATAAAGACGGTGCCCCAGCCGGGACCGGGCAGGGGGGCGAGGACGAGGCTGCTGAGGGCGATGATGGCGCCGAGGGTGATCAAGAATACCCTCAGAATTATGTGGTCCTTCTCGTTCTCCCTGCGCCGGCGGTAGCGGTTCTGGAAACGCTGGCCCGCTTCGTCGTCCGCGAACTCCCGCCAGTCTCCTTTTATCTTCTTGAACATGCCCCCCTTATATCACGTCCCCGGTGCGTCACGCCCAAGCGTGAAAGCTCGACACTCTTTATCGTGCATCCGGCGGTCGGATGCGGTATACCAGTTGTGGTTGGACCTCCACGAGCAGAAAGTTGGTACACATGACGGTCGAAGAGAACACGCCTAACGGTTTATCCCACACGGAAGTCGCCACGCTCGCGGGCGGCTGCTTCTGGTGCCTGGAGGCGGTCTACGAAGAGCTGCGAGGCGTCGAGAAAGTCGAGTCCGGCTACTCGGGCGGCAGCGTCCCCGACCCGACCTACCGCCAGGTCTGCGCGGGGACGACGGGCCACGCGGAGGTAGTGCAGGTCACGTTCGACCCGGAGGCCGTCTCGTTCCGGGAGATCCTGGAAGTCTTCTTCACCATTCACGACCCCACGACCCTGAACCGGCAGGGCGCTGACGTGGGGACGCAGTACCGTTCGGCGATCTTCTACCACTCGGACGAGCAGAAGGAGATTGCGGAGGAGGTCATCTCCGAGATAGAGCGGGAAGGCGTCTGGGACTCGCCTATCGTGACGGAGGTCGTTCCCTTCGATGTCTACTACCGGGCCGAGGACTACCATCAGGAGTACTTCCGGAACAACGGTTTCCAGCCGTACTGCCAGGTTATCATCGCGCCGAAGGTCGCCAAGTTCCGCAAGCAGCACCTCGAAAGGCTCAAGGCGTAGCGGAAAGCTAGTTTTGGCTGAGTCCCCCGAGGCCGAAGAGGTCGTCCTCCCGGCTCGTCTGGAGCGCTTCGATCAACTCCTCGATACTGCCCATCTCAACCTTCATGCCGCCCGCCGTTGCCGGCGGCGGGTTGAGGGCGACGTACTCCGCGCTGCCCCGGCACGCCTCCAGCACGGTGAGCAGGCCCGCGCCCGAGATTTCGACGGGCTTCAAGCCGGGACCGAAATCCGTCGAGAACAGGAACGCTTCGGCCTTCTCGCTTGAGTCGAAGAGCGGGAGAGCGGGGTGGTCGTCCACGGAGACCATCAACGGCTCCGCGCCGGGCGCGGCTTCTTCGAAGAGGAGAACGTAAGGCGGCTGGGGGGCTTCTCTGGCGGGCATTTTCAGGAGGGGCGCGGGGCCATCGTTACGAGTAGGACGAGGTTCTCGCCGGAGTCGTTGCGGACGCCGTGAGGCTCTCCAGCGCGCGCTATGACTGCCTGGCCCGCGTCGAGGTCTTGCTCCTCGGCGCCGATGGTGAAGTGTCCGGCGCCTTCGAGGACGTAGTAGATTTTATCCGAGCCTTCGTGGGCGTGGACCTTCTGGTATTGGCCGGGCAGGAGGCAGTAGGTATCGTAGAAGAGGTGCGGGGAGTCGAAGAGGGCGTTCTTCTTCATCTTCTCCTCCGAGAAAACAATGGATTCCGGGATGGATCTCGTCTCCAACAGTATGCTCCTTTTATGGTATCCGTTACGAGCCTCACTCTAGCATCCCGCCGAATGTTCGATGGGATATTGTTATGATGCGCTCTCCGTGGAAGGAGTGTAAACGTGAATTTCCCTGAAGTAACCTTGCGCCTGCCCGACTGGGTGGAGGACTTTGCCGAAGACCGTATCTACCCAACCGTGGAAGACCGGATGCGGCTCGTGGTCGAACTCTCTCGCCAGAACGTCCAGCGTAGTACCGGCGGTCCATTCGGGGCCGCAATCTTCGAACGCGAGTCAGGGCGGTTAGTAGCTCCCGGCGTGAACATGGTCGTCGGCTCCTGTTGCTCCGTCTTCCACGCGGAGATGGTAGCCATCATGGTCGCCCAGAAGGTGCTCGGGAACTTCGACCTCGGTGCGGAGGGCGTCCTCGCCTACGAGCTGGTCGCGAGCACCGAGCCGTGCGCCATGTGCTTCGGCGCGACGCCCTGGTCCGGAGTGCGGCGTCTCATATGCGGCGCCCGTGGCGAAGACGCCGAGAACATCGGCTTCGACGAGGGGACCAAGCCGCCGGAATGGGTCCGCTCCCTGGAAGAGCGCGGCATCACCGTCGAACGGGACGTGCTCCGGGATGAGGCCGTCTCGGTGCTGCGCGAGTACGCCGAACGCGGCGGCGACATCTACAACTCCCGGCAAGGTGGTTAGATTAGTTTTAAGGGTTGACCCCTGTTCAAGCTCACTCAAACAAATATTTGTCCTGGTCGAATCTAAACGAATGTGTCATGCTGAAGGCAACTTATGTCCCTAATGAGAGGTTCGTAAGATGAAGCTCGATCCAGATACTGTCAACAAGACCCTAGATTATCTTTACGGTAAAGTCTTGAATGGCATACCGGCTTTGAATGGTAACGGTGTGCCAGGATTCTCCTCCGTGGAGGAGATGGCGCAAGACTATCTTAGAGGTGACGGTTCGCTCGAACAGAAGATTGACAAGCTCATTAGCATGCAAGTTGCGAAGGCTTCGGCATCCGGCTTTGTTACTGGTTTGGGTGGTTTACTGGTGCTCCCGGTAACGATACCCGCTAATCTCTCTAGTGTCCTGTATATACAGTTGCGTACAATTGCGGCGATCGCGAGAATGAACGATTACGATGTCCGGAGCGATCAGGTAAAGACTCTATGCTTTGTTTGTCTTTGCGGCGACTCAGCACAGAACATTCTAAAGGGCACAGGAATTACTCTGGGGCGAAAGCTCACGGAACAAGCTATCAAGCGCTTGCCTTACGCGGTTATCGTGAAGATCAATCAGGCTGTCGGATTTCGACTTATCACCAAGTTTGGTCAGACGGGGCTCGTTAACTTGGGCAAAGCCATTCCTTTGGCCGGTGGAGTGGTCGGAGGCACGTTCGACGGTATGACAACCTACACAGCGGGTAAGGTCGCAAAGAACCTATTCTTCGAAGGCGCAGAGCAGTTCGACGAAGAAGTCCACGAAGTGTTGTCTAACGAGGTCATTGAAGATTTCGACGAGTTTGTATCAGATGGAAAAATCCTTGGGAAATTGCGTGAGGTTGCGGCAACCGTCCTCGGTGACGACGACGAGGTCCTCGATGCGGACGCCGCCGATGGTTGGGTCGTAGACGCCGGGCTCGACGGAGACCACGTCGCCGGGGATTAGCTCTTCGTCGGCCAGGGAGATCCTCGGGGCTTCGTGGATCTCCAACCCTACACCATGCCCCGTGCCG
>JBBPZZ010000143.1:0-11461 GCA_038198445.1 Rubrobacterales bacterium | reverse complement strand
CCGTCGGATTTGTCTGGAGTTTCGAGCACGTTCTGGACCGCGGCCTCCGTCCAGCGCCACCTGCCGAAAGCATCGAGCATCCGCAACTTGACGCTTACCGAAGCGCCCGGCTTTCGGATGACGTCCGAGACTAAATCCCTAGGCAACTATCCCTTGACTGTAGGTAATGAATCGGGTAAAATACCTTCATAGGAGGTAAGAACCTGATGCAACGCTATACGATAGAGAACTTCCATCATGATTATGCCGACGAAGACGCTTGTTTGGAGCGTCTTCGGAGCCGCCGCTATCCGGACGGTAGCGCCTGCGAGAAGTGCGGGCGGGAAACCAAGTACCACCGCGACGCGGGGCGCAAGTCCTACTCTTGCCAGTGGTGTGGGCATCACGTTCACCCTACGGCGGGAACGATCTTTCACAAGTCCAGAACCCCTCTCAGGCTTTGGTTTTATGCTGTATTTTTGGTAGCCCAAACCCGTTGCGGTATATCGGCCAAACAACTAGAGCGGGAACTTGGGGTTACCTACAAAACCGCATGGCGCATGTTCCATCAGATACGCAAGATGTTGGCGGAAGACGATAGCCAACCGCTTTCTGGTACGGTCGAAATGGACGAAACCTATGTTGGCGGGCGTCGCCGTGGAACCAAGCGTGGGCGTCCCGGTAAGGATAGCCACAAAACGCCGGTCTTCGGCATGGCGCAACGTCAAGGCCGCGTGGTAGCAAAAGCCGTCCCGAACGCGAAAGCGGCTACACTGATGCCGCACGTTCGCAAGAAAATCCTACCTGAAAGCATCGTGTACACGGACGAATACCGCGTATACGACCGCCTAAACAGGGACGGCTACAGGCACAGTCGCGTACACCACGCCGAAGAAGTCTACGTTGTTGGGGATGTTCACACGAACACCATAGAGGGCTTCTGGAGCCTACTAAAGCGCGGGATAGGTGGGGTGTACCATTCGGTATCCTCCAAGCATCTGCAAAGCTACCTGGACGAGTACGCGTTCCGCTATAACCACCGTAAGGATGAGCGACCCATGTTCCTCACGATGCTCTCACGGGTTAGCGGATGAACTCGACCTCACAAATACCTTGCTCAGCTACGGCATCAAGTTCATGGTGATCGGAACTCACCAGCCGCCCAGCGGTACGGTTGCTAAGAGCTATCAGGAAACAGTCGGCTAGGGATATCCTCACAGGCGTAGCCTTGAGCCTACCGACCTCTTTCCAAAAGGACTCATCAAGGTCTTCTCGCACTACTAGGCCGTCGCTTTTAAGGGTTTCTACCGCCAACTTCGCGGCATCTTCGTCTTCGTCACGGAAGTAATCGTAATACACCTCGCACAAATTAACGACATGAGCCATACATTCTTCGTCGCCCGCAAGGTACCTTTCGACCACCTCCGCGCCGTCTTCATCCTTCAGGTACGCGATCATCGCGCAAGCGTCGAGCACAACGGCTATCGCTGACGCTCCTCAAGGTCTATCTCCTCTTGCTTGCGCCTAGCGAACTCCTCGCTGGTAGGACGCAGATGCGCGAGCTTGCCTCTACCGGTGGGCCTGCTAACCTTATCCAACGTCTTCTCAAAGAAGTTGCGAGTAAAATTCTCCGCAACCACCGTGCTTTGAGGACCGGCGGGAATTATGACCGCAGACACCGTAACCGGCGCACCCTGCGTAACCCTCACTTGCGTTTTTTGCGCGTGCAAGGTTTCTCTAGCTTCTAAAATCGTGGACTCAGCCATTCGGCAACACCTCCTGTTGCGGTTCGTTTACGTACAACGGCACTTCCGCTTTTGTCTCTCCATTGACCACTACGTGCATGGCGTGTGGTCCGGTTCTGTTTATCGGTAATCCTCCTATACCCAGGATTTGGTGGAAAATAGCCCGCGTACCGGGCCGCGTCACCTCTGGCACCACCATTTGGTACTCCAAAGTGAGGTTTTCGCCTTCGTTTCGATCTGGCCCCATAAAGATAACCCGGCAATCCTTTTGCGAACCGAATTCCGCCGGTCCCGCATCCCAAGTAACGACTAGGAACATTTGGGGGAGTTGGAACGGCAACCCAAACGGGTTTACTTCTTGGAAGATTCCCATGATGTTCAGTTTGCCGTCGCTCGCAACGTTCGCGTAGTCGGCGGCGACGGCAAGCGTCGCGTCCACGTTGTTGCCCCTTTCGCGTGGGTAGCGTATCATATCATTACACTACCTACAGTCAAGGGATAATTACCAATCCCTAAACCTGGAAACCTCTTCGGGATGGACTACCTCGAATATGTCTTTCCAGAACAGATCCTCCGCACCGTAGTCCAAAAACTCTCCTGCCTCGTCCCGCGTCCCAGCGCGTCCCATGTGACGCAGGCCGCCACCGGCCAGAACGAATACTTTCCCTGAGACGCCTCACTCCCGCGCTTCGGAACGCCCTTCATCAGGCTTGGAGTCTCGCCGGTTGAGGAACCGGGAGATCCTTCCGCGCATACCGGCGCCGGTCTTGTCCTCCACGCTTTTGCCTTCTCTCATCCGTCTACTTCCTCGCGGACCCTCGGCTGTAGATCCGCGGGAACAGGTCCGTCTCCCTCCGGTACTGCTCCAAAGAATTGGCCCAGAACTCCAGATGGGCTTCGCCCATACCCGTGATCTCGTACCTCCTCGAAGGCGGCCAGCGCTCCGCGCCGGAGACGACCATTCCTTCTCTCTGCATCCCGCGCAGAGTCCGGTACAGCTCTCCTGAACGCAACGCGTCAAAGCCGAAGCGCCATCTTCTCCATCAACTCGTGACCGCGCTGACCCCAATCCTTCAGGACCAGCAGGATCCAGGGCTCCAACCAACCCGCGTGCAACGCGGGTAGTCCTTCTACTTCCGTTCCCGCCATTCCTAGCCCTTCCCGGCGGACTCGAAAGACCTGGTGAAGCTCTTGCCGCTACAAAGACGACCTCTCCCTACGCAATCGCGACCCCAGGAACGTGACAACCAGCCGACTAGTCTTCCGACCCCGCGAAATTGCACCGCCTCTAGCCTCGCCTGTCCGCCCCGCACCTACCTGTATAACGCTGTAAGCCACCACGGGGAAGGCCACCGGACGAACATACTCAGAAATTGGCACAAACTGTGCAATGTACTTGCATATAAGTATGTATGCTATTTGCATAGTTCTGAGAATGTTTAAGAATTTGGTTATATGCGAGCATTTCGAGGGTTGATCGGCTGTGCATGCCGTGTGGGCGTGTTACCATTGCTACATAAGTCACGTCCTCGCCGATGGTAGCGTCTTTCACAAGCGATGGGAAGTTGGAAGGAGGCCGGATGTCGGTGGCGGGGCTTTGAATCTCAGCCGGGTCTGTTTCGGGTGCGGAGCCGGATCAAACGGACAAGATAGACGTAGCTGGCGCCGCGCCTGGTCCCGAGGGCGGCGGCCGAGGAGTGGGAACAAAGAGGCCGGACCGTACCGGACCGCTCGCACTTATAGATCACCCCCGTTTGGGGCTTGCCAGTGTTCGGCCAACCTTGGTGAGTAATTGAGGATTGGCGGTGTTCGGTCTCGTGACCGATTTTGAATACGGTGGGTCTCCATCAAATTTTCGTGGACCGCCGACGCCTTGGAAGAGCGTGTAGAGGAGATCCTCGCGGATTACGAGCGTCGCCTGCGCGAGACCGAGAACTTGCTGGTGGCGGGCGAGGGCGAGGATCGCAAGCGGCTTGAGAAGTGGGAGCGTCTCCTGCTCAGGAACGCGGCGGGCGCGCTGCGGGGGGAGGACCCTTCGCTGCTCGCGGTAGATAGATACCCCAACATGGGGGAAAGAGAAGAGATGGTAAACGCCCACCCGGACGAGTCGTTTCGGGCCGGGATGGCGCTCTCGCGGGCCGCCATAGAAACCATAGTGCGCGACGTTCCGCCGGAAACACCGCCGGGTGAGGTCCTGAAGATGGGGCTCATCATCCAGGAGAGCATATTAGACCAGATAAGCCAGGTAGCGACGATCTCCTACACAAACTACCTGTTTACCAAGATCCACGAGACGCGGCTAGAAGAGCGGCGCCGGTTCTCCAGGGAGTTGCACGACCGGGTGGCCCATTCCATGGCGGTGGTGGGCCAGAACCTGGAGATGCACGACGCTCTCAAGACGACGTACCCCGTCGAAGCCAAGAGCAAGCTGCAGCGCGCCAAGACGCTCGTCCGGGACTCGATCAATCTGGTGCGTAACATCTCCGTGGAGTTGCGCGGGGCGGAGGCGGATGAGGGCCTGGAACTGGCCCTGGAGAACCTCCTGAGAACCAGCGTCTCGGGAAGCATGGAGTACGGCGTAACCACCGCAGGCAACGAGTCCTCTCTCCCGGAGTACGTCCGCGACCAGCTCTACCTGATCCTGCGCGAAGGTATACGCAACGCTGTCACCCACTCCAGGAGCAAGCGGATAGAGGTGGACATGCGGTTTAGCCCCGATGAGGTTACGGGCGTCATCGCCGACTACGGAAGCGGCTTCGACGCGGGTGCGCATTCGGGGGACGGCGTAGGTCTCAAGTCCATGAAAGAGCGTGCCTCGCTTCTCGGAGGGAGACTCGCGGTGGAATCCACCTCGGACGGCGGCACCAGGGCCAGGGTGTCCATACCGCTCACGAACGGACAAAGGGATGGGCACTGATGGATGGTCAGCTCATACGGGTCCTTCTCGCGGACGATCACACCATGTTCCGCCAGGGACTAGCGGAGATGCTCTCCACGGATCAGAGCATAGAGGTAGTGGGCGACGCGGAGAACGGCGACGACGTCTTGGCGCTGGCGGAGAAGACGAAGCCCGACGTGACCATTCTGGACATGGAGATGCCGGGGCCGGGGACGCGGGAGACGATGAGGCTGCTGTTCAAGATCTCCCCCATCCCAAAGGTGGTCATCGTCACCATGTTCGACAACCCGCGCCTCATCCGCGAGATGATCGCCGCCGGGGCGAGCGCATTCCTCGTGAAGAGCGCCTCCATGCAAGAGCTTCTCGCCGCCGTCCACACCGCGGCAAACAACCCGCACCGGGACAACGTCACAGTCTCCGTGCCACGCGGGATACTGGATCAGGTAGAAAAAGGAGAAGTAGACGAACTCACGGCCCGCGAGTTGGAGATCGTGCTGCTCGTCGCCCGCGGCCTCACGAACCGCCAGATATCCAACGCCATCCACATCTCCGAGGCGACTGTAAAACGCCACCTCGCCAACATCTACACCAAACTCGACGTCTCCTCACGAGGCGAAACCACCAGAAAAGCGCTCTCCGAAGGCTGGATCACGACCTGGGACGTGACCCACGACGCAGGGAGAGAAAACTGACCTTACGCTCCATAGTGCGAGATTCTGTTGGTCTTCGCATGTGAACGTAACGCGATACTCCGAGCGTGCCTGAGCCAACGAACAGGTAGAGCGTAATCATCCCCGCGCCAGACGAAGAGCATCACCTCGGCGTAAAGCTGCTCGTCGTATAAGCTATTATGGCAGTGTGACGTAAGGGAATAATAGGAGGTTCGGCATGGACGGAGAATCGCCGTGCGCGTAGCGCTATTCATCACCTGCTTCAACGATACGCTCTTCCCGGAGACAGGCCGCGCAACGGTGCGTCTGCTCGAGCGTCTCGGTCACGAGGTCGAGTTCCCGCTGGAGCAGACCTGCTGCGGCCAGATGCACTTCAACACCGGCTACCAGCGCGAGGCCATCCCTCTCGTGAGACGCTTCGTCGAAGTCTTCAGACCCTATGAGGCGATCGTCGCCCCCTCCGGCTCCTGCGTCGGCATGGTCCGCGAGCTATACCCGATGGCCGCCGAACTCGCGGGAGATACCGTGTTGGCCGAAGAGATCGAAGCGCTCGCCCCGAAGGTCTTCGAGCTATCCGAGTTCCTGGTAAACAAGCTCGGCGTCGAGGACGTCGGCGCATACTACCCGCACCGCGTCACCTACCATCCGACCTGCCACTCGCTGCGGATGCTCAAAGTCGGGGACGCGCCGCTGAAGCTGCTGAGGTCCGTGCGCGGCATAGATCTGGTGGAGCTATCCGAGGCGAGAGAGTGTTGCGGTTTCGGGGGGACGTTCGCGGTCAAGAACGCGGATACGTCGATGGCGATGCTCGGGGATAAGATCCGTCACGTCCTCGACACCCGCGCCGAGGTCTGCACCGCCGGAGACAACTCGTGCCTGATGCACATAGGCGGCGGCCTCCACCGGCAACGGGCCGGGATCGAGACCATCCACTTAGCGGAGATACTCGCCACAACGGAGGAGGACGCCAACCCATGAAAGCGAAAGCACCCGACGCATTCTCCAGAGGCACGTCCCCGACCTTTGAACAGTCCGCGAAGACCGCCCTCGCCGACACGCAGCTACGCCGCAACCTCGGCAAGGCCACCCAGACTATCCGCGAGAAGCGAAAGATCGCCGTCGAGGAGATTCCCGACTGGGAGCAACTGCGCGAAGCGGGACGCGCCCTCAAGGAGCGAACCCTGCGCCACCTGGACGAGTACCTCCTGCAGCTAGAAGAGTCCGTCATACAGGCCGGAGGCCAGGTCCACTGGGCACGCGACGCCGGAGAGGCGAACCGCATTATCGCGGAGATAGCGAAGAGCCACGGCGCCGAAGAAGTCGTGAAGGTCAAGTCCATAGCGACCGACGAGACCAAGCTAAACGAGCACCTGGAGCGTGAGGGGATACACGCGTTCGAGACGGACCTGGCGGAGTTGATCATCCAGCTCGCCGGGGAGACTTCGTCGCACATCCTGGTACCGGCGATCCACAAAAACCGCGCGGAGATCCGGGAGCTATTCTTGAAGGAACTCGGCGTGGAAGACCTCTCCGACGAGCCGCGGGCGCTCACGGAGGCCGCCCGCCTGTACCTGCGGAAGAAGTTCCTCTCCGCGAAGGTCGGTATCTCCGGGGCGAACTTCGCCGTCGCCGAGACGGGTACGGTCTGCGTCGTCGAGTCCGAGGGGAACGGCCGGATGTGTACGACGCTCCCGCCGGTCCTCGTCACCCTGATGGGGATAGAGAAGGTCATCCCGAGCTGGCGGGACTTCGAGGTCTTCATGCAGCTACTGCCTCGCTCCTCGACCGCCGAGCGGATGAACCCCTACACTTCGTTCTGGACCGGCGTCTCGGAGGGTGACGGCCCCCAGGAGTTTCACCTCGTCCTCCTGGACAACGGAAGGACGGACGTGCTGGCCGATGAGATCGGCCGTCAGACCCTCAACTGCATCCGGTGCTCGGCCTGTCTGAACGTCTGTCCCGTCTACGAGCGGGTAGGCGGCCACGCCTACAACTCCGTCTACCCTGGTCCTATTGGCGCGATCCTGACGCCGCAACTGGCCGGTATCGGGAACCCAGGATCGGATTCGCTGCCGTATGCGTCGTCGCTGTGCGGCGCGTGCTACGAGGTGTGTCCGGTAAAGATCAACATCCCTCAGGTCCTCATCCAACTGCGCGGCAAGGTCGTGCGGCACAAGCAGGACCGGGGCGGCCGGCTCTCGAAGCTCGACCCAGAGAACGTGGCGATGCGGATGGTGGCGAATGTCTTCTCCGACCCCGCGCGTTTCGAACAGGCGCAGAAGGCGGCGCGTATAGGCCAGTGGCCCCTGGCGCGTAACGGTTCCATCCACCGCCTCCCCGGCAAGCTCGCCGGCTGGACCGAGACCCGCGACCTCAAGGCCGTCCCGGATCAGAGCTTCCGCAAGTGGTGGAAGCAGAACCGGAGGCCGGGCTGATGGCGGGTGCGAAGGAGACGATCCTCTGGCGCGTCCGCCGCGCCACCCGCGACGTGCCGGCGGAGGAGCACGCCGAGGACGTGCCCGTCGAGCGCGGCTACCGTAAGGAAGGCGAGGCTTCGCGCGAGGAGATCGTAGACCGTTTCGCCGAGTATGTGGCCGAGTACAAGGCGACCGTCCACCGTATAAATGAGGCAGAATTGTCCGCCGCGATAGAAGACCTCCTGAAACAACGAGGCATCGCGAAGCTAGTCATCCCTCCACTCCTGCCGGAGGAGTGGATACCAGAAGACGTCGAGGCCCTGCGTGACGCCGCGCGTCCAAGACTCACCAACGAAGAGCTGGATGGGAGCGGCGGGGTGCTGACCGGCTGCGCCCTGGGGATCGCCCAGACCGGGACCATCGTGCTCGACGCCGGGGAGGTGCAGGGCCGCCGGGCGCTGACGCTGTTGCCCGACTACCACCTGTGCGTCGTGCGCGAAGACCAGATCGTGGACCTCGTCCCCGAAGCCTTCGCGAAGCTAGAAGAGACGGTGAGAGGCGAAGGACGGGCCGTGACCTTCATCTCCGGGCCATCGGCGACCTCGGATATAGAGCTGAACCGGGTCGAGGGCGTGCATGGACCGCGCACGCTGGAGGTCTTGATAGTCGGCGGGTGAGGCTGCGCTGACACGTACCTCTTTTTCGGACAGAGCAAAGCGCAGGGTCGTGGTGGCCCCGTGCCGGCTACCAGCGGTGGATGGCATACTTGGAGGGAGACAGGCAGCGAAAAAAGAGGAGACGGGCATGTCCGCATGGATGGATAAGACGGGAGAAGAAGCGACGGGCCGGGAGGAGATCGGGTCGAAATTCGAGGAGGAGGGCCTTGATCCCCACGAGTGGGGCAACGGTCCTCATTACCAGTACGGTTGGCACTCGCACGGCTACCACAAGGTACTCTACTGTGTCTCCGGCAGCATCGTGTTCCACACGAAGGAGGGGGACTTCGACCTCGCCCCCGGAGACCGGCTGGACGTGGAACCAGGCACCGAGCATGCGGCGACCGTCGGTCCCGAGGGCGTGCAATGCATGGAGGCGGCCCGCTAGAGCCTCTTTGGCAACTCTTCTTCGTAGTCGGGGAAGTAGCGCGGGATCACGTCGAGCGAAAACTCACGCATGATGGAGGAGGCGGGCTCCCGCTCCAGCAAGAACTCGAATGACTCCCGCACCACCCGTTCGAGGTCGTCCTCGGGGAGATCCAGCGTCTCGATCAAGCTCTCCGGCACCGTGACGCGGTGTTCCGTCCCGGAGCTACCGACTGCAACCTCGAACTCGCGCGGTCCTTTAGAAGTAACAGTAATATCAGCCATTGTTTCGCCGCCTTTCAGTAAGCGGGCTACAGGCGGCCAGTATATCGTTTGAACCTCACCCGAGCCGGTAAAAACAGTGGGACCGTGGCTTTCCCGCCAGGGAACTGTGTGCTAGGTTTATCCCATGGATGAATCAAAGATTAGAGTAAGGTACGCGCCGAGCCCCACGGGCTTCCTGCACGTCGGCGGCGTGCGGACGGCGCTCTTCAACTGGCTGTTCGCCCGCAAGAACAACGGCACGTTCGTGCTGCGGATAGAAGACACGGACCTCGAACGCTCCACAGAGGAGTCGGTCGAGCAGCTAAAGCGCTCCCTTCGTTGGATCGGTCTTGACTGGGACGAAGGTCCCGAGATCGGCGGCCTCTATCCCCCATACCGCCAGACCGAGCGATTCGATACTTACCGCGAGGCGGCGAAGAAGCTACTCGATTCCGGCGCGGCCTACTTCGACTTCGCCACAGCCGAAGAGCTCGCCGAACTGCGTAAGCAGGCGCAGGCCGAGAAGCGTCCCCCCATCTACACCGGCGGCGAGTACCGCGACATGGCCCCCGAAGAGACGCGGAGAAAGATGGAGGCCGGCGAACCGCACACCGTCCGCTTCAAGACCCCGCGCGAGGGACAAACGGTGGTCGAGGACCTCATCCGGGGACCCGTAACCTTCGAGAACTCCAACATAGAAGACTTCGTCATAATGAAGTCCTCCGACACCCCGACGTACAACTTCGCGGCGGCGGTGGACGACGCCCTGATGGAGATAAGCCACGTCATAAGGGGCGACGACCACCTCTCGAACACGCCGCGTCAGATCCTCATATACGAGGCTCTGGGCCACGAGCTTCCGGCGTTTGCCCACGTCCCGCAGGTGCTCGGCCCGGACAAGAAAAAGCTCTCCAAGCGCCACGGCGCGGCGAGCGTCGAGGACTTCGCCGAGAAGGGCTATCTGCCGGAGGCGCTCTTCAACTACCTGGCACTTCTAGGGGCAGGATATGCGGCGGACGAGGAGATCTTCAGCCCCGACGAGCTGGCGCAGCGCTTCCGCATCGAGAAGGTCAGCGGCAACCCGGCCGTCTTCGACGAGCAGAAGCTCCGGGCCATAAACGCCGTCTACCTGCGCCGTCAGAGCCCGGAAGAGCTTGCGATGCTCGCCGCCCCCATGCTCGCCGAGTCCGGCGCGGCCACACCCGAAGAATTGCAGAAAGACATGCCGCGTCTCACACAGATCATGTCGCTCCTCAGAGAACGCATCGCCCTCACGAACGAGATCCCCGACGCGACCAGCTACTTCTACGGCGGAGAGCTTACCTACGATCCCGCCGAGTTCGAGAAGCAGTTCGGCAAAGAGTTCGTCCGCGAGAACTTCCCGGAACTCGTCGAACGTCTCGAAGCCCTGCCAGAATGGACGGAAGAAGCTATAGAAGAGTGCATTCGTGGCCTCGCCGCCGAGAAAGAGAAGGGCGCCCGGCACCTCATACATCCCTTACGCTACGCCGTCACGGGCCGCACCGTGAGCGCCGGCCTCTTCGAGACCACGCAACTCCTCGGCCGCGAACGCAGCTTGCTACGCGCCGGGCGGGCCGTTGAGGAGATGCGGAATCTTTCCGTAACTTGAGCTGTAATCGAGTTACGGAAAGGATAAGCGGAGCAGTTCCTCCCATTCTGACTCGACTTCACGCCCGACGATAAGATGGTCGATGAGCCCTTGATGGAACAAATCGACGAAACGCTTCAAGTCTGATTGGCGATGAGACCATTGCGCCGCACCATCCAAGAACACAACATGCGAAACACGATCCGCACCGGATCTTTCCTCAAATTCTCGCAGTTCTCGACCGACTAGCGCGCACTCGTAAACAGCATCGCTCATCTTGCTGCCACCTTTGGTCTTGCCCCAGTACTCTTTGATCTCCCACACCATCTCGGGAGAGTCCAACGAAGGAATAGCGCCATCGAGGTTTCGTGCCGTGACATGAAGCTGGTTGTCGACTAGCCACACGCAACGACGTTGCGGCGACTTGCTGAAGGTAAGTTCTTGCGCCAGACAATATTCTCCCGCGACATAAGACACCGCCGCAACCATAGCAGCGGAGGACTGATGGTGATCCTGGCTCTTCGTTCTGGTCCTGGTGACTTCCGCTCCGATCCGTTTGCAACAAGCCAGGGCTTCTTCTTCGGTCCTTAGCAGGGCGGTCGCCACCTCGAAATCCCGGTCACGCTGACGTAGGTAGTCGAAGAACAAGTTGGTGTGCTCCGTAGAGACGGGAAGGCTTCGGGATGAGTCGATCTCCATTGTGTTGTTGCGTAATTTCTCCCGCCACCTTTCTCGAAGTTCCTTCCTCTGCGTCTGAACGACCGAGTAAAAACGTACGTAATCCCACAAAGGATG
>JBBPZZ010000142.1:0-8655 GCA_038198445.1 Rubrobacterales bacterium | reverse complement strand
CGGGTGCTTCACGGCGATGTTCTTATCCATATTCGGGTCGCTCTTGAGGTCGAAGAGCTTCGCATCCGAGCTGTCGTTCAGGCTGATCATGGCGTAGTCGTCGTCGCGGGTCTTGACGTACTCGTCGTAGCCCAGGGTGAAATGTGGGCGCGGCGTGGGCTTCTTGCCTTCCAGGATCACCGAGAGGTCCTGGCCTTCCATCTGCGGGTTCGGCTCCATGCCCATCGAACCCAGTATCGTCGGGGCTACATCGTGGGTGGAGGCGTAGTAGTCGCTGGTCTTACCGGCTCCCTTGCCTTCGGGGTGACGGATCATGAAGGTGATGTCCGTAAGCTCGGGGTAGAGCGCCCAGTAAGGCTTGCCGGTGTCGTTGTGCTCCCCGAGGGTGACGCCGTGGTCGGAGAGCAGGATGAGCAGGGTGTTGTCCATAAGGCCCAGACTCTCCATCTTGTCGAGGAAAGTCCCTAGCCAGTGATCCATCATCGTCACTTCACCGGCGTAGAGGGCGCGCATCCTCTTCAGTTCGCGGTCGGAGATCCAACCGGCGTCAGAATAGTTGGGCACGATGGGCTCGGGACCGTCGTAGGAGTCGTCGTAGAGGTCCACGTATTTCTTGGGCGGGTCCCACGGCTCGTGTACGTCGAAGCTGTCAACGACGAGGAAGAACGGCTCTGTCTCCTTGACCGCCTCCAGGTACTTCGCCCCCCAGGTGAAGACCTGCGGAGCGAACCAGTCTTCTTCGCTCTTACGGTCCATGGTATTCGCAACGTACTGGCGTACCTTGTCCACCATGCTGTTGTCGTTGCCGGAGACGGTGTTACGGTCGACTTTCTTCTGTGGGGCCAACGACATCGGGCGGTAGTGGTCCCTCTCCTGCCCCCGGATGAAGTCGAAGGTGTCGAAGCCCCGCTGGAAGTCGTAGGACGCCTTGAACATGTGATGGGTGTCGGTGACGAGGTTAGTGCTCAGACCCTCTGTTTTGAGGATCTCCGAGAGCATGGTCTGGTCTTGAGGGACGGGCTGCCAACCGTAGGGTTGGAAAGTGTCGCCCTTGACCGGGGCCCAGTTCCTGAAGGGCCAGGTGCGGGTGCCGGTGTGAATCGCTCGCCGGGCGCAGATGGTGGGGATGGAGTCCGGGTATGCGCGGGTGAATAGCATACTGTCCTTGGCGAGGGCGTCGAGGTTTGGGGTCTGGATCCAGTCGTTGCCGTATGCCCCGACGTGATCTTTCCTAAGGCTGTCTATGATAACCACCACGACATTCATCCTCGAACCCCCAGTTGGAAGGTAACTGCACCCCGCGCTGACCGCCGAGGTGCCCAACAGAGCCGCCCCAGCCGTACCGGCCCCGGCTACCTTGAGAAACTCTCTTCGCGTTAAAGTATGACCCACTACGTCTCATCTCCTGCCGCCAGTCCGCGAGCCCGGCATACTTTAATACAAGATGGATTGGCTCTCACTATCGAGCCCCGGCATCCGCGGCCGATAAAATGTACCACAGCCCGATCAGAGTATTTCTAGCGCCGGAAGAACCGTAGCCCAGGCAGTATCCGCGCTCGGACTACCCGGAGACGAACTACTATCAGTAAGCGCCATCGCGGCGCAGGACGGCGCCCAGAGTCTTTAGGATGATCTTGAGGTCGAAAGAGAGCGACCAGTTCTCTATGTAGTACAAGTCCAGGCGCACCATCTCCTCGAACGAGAGCTTGCTCCTGCCGCTGATCTGCCAGTAGCCGCTCATGCCTGGGATGGCCGCGAGGCGCCGTTTGTGCAACTCGCCCATCCTCTCGAAGTCCCGCATGGGCAGCGGGCGCGGCCCGACCACGCTCATCTCGCCTTTCAGGACGTTTATGAGCTGCGGCAACTCGTCTATGCTCCAGCGTCTCAGGAAACGCCCGACCTTCGTTACGCGAGGATCTTCCTTTATCTTGAAGACCGGTCCATCCGCCTCGTTCAGTCTCTCGAGTTCCTCCTGGCGTTGTTCGGAATCCTGGTACATGGAGCGGAACATGTAGCAGATAAAGACCTTCTCGTCGACCCCGGCCCGTTTCTGACGGAACAAGACAGGGCCTGGCGAGTCGTGCTTGATCGCCAGAGCGACTATGAGGAAGAGCGGCGAAAGCAGGATAAGACCCGCAAGCGAAACGGCCACATCGAGAGCGCGTTTCATAGACCTTTGCGTGTTGTCCAGGCGCGGATAGTGTGCTTCGAGGAGCGGCAGGCCCATACTGTGGGAGAGGACCGGGCGGCTCCGCATCAGGGCGAGGGCTCCAGGTACGACTCTCATCCGAACGCCGCGCAGCCGCACGGAGCGCAGGAGATCCAGGAGCTCCTCGTCCGGTATCCGCTCCGCGCCGGCGAGTATGATGCCGCGGGCATTGGTTCCGTCCAACGTCTTACGCAGCGCCGGGAGGTCTATACTCTCACCGAGGTCCACCTCCCCCACTACCGGGTTTGCGCCGGAAGACGGTCTCATCATCCGGCGCACGCGGGCGCGTTCTTCCGCGTTGCCGATAACGATGGTGGGGACCAATCCAAGTCCCCTGCGGAAGATCATCTCGATACCCTGCTCGTAGAGCAAACGAAGTATGCTGCTCGCGATCAAGGCGAAGGCCGCCGCCAGCAACACTTCCCCCGCCCCCAGACCAGCCACGGGATAGATCGCCACTGCCAGAAACATCAGGCCGGCCCACGAGAGCGTGGACGCGAGCAGCGCTCCAGGGTCTCTCCGTACTCTGGCCCGGTCGTACAGATGGAACGAGAAGAGAAGCAGGATCCAGATGGCGAGTAAGGCCGGCGCGTAGTACAAAACTTCTCTTACCTTTACGCCGCCGCCTGCAACGAATGCCGCCGCTGCCAGGCCCAGAATCAGCGCCGCCGAATCCGCCAGCATCAAGACCGAGATGCTGAGGAACCTTCTCAAGGACTTTATGTCAAATAGCTTCTTCAGATCGCACTTCGAGGTTTGTTCCGCACTGCCTACGAAAACCTAGTATACCGCCGTGAAGCGCGCCTATCCGCACGGTGGATCGAAACACCGCATGATTCTCGTCTACCTTTGATCTTGCTCTTGTGGACTGTCCCTTTTGGGAAATATGCGTTGTCTTAGTACCCGGATCAGGAACAACGGGTTGCCGATTAGATACCGCCGCCACAACCTTCGCGGCTCGATGAATAACCGGGCGAGCCACTCGAAACCGTGCGCCGTCATGGAACGTGGACCCCGCCGCAACTCTCCAGCAGCATAATCGAAGACGGCTCCGCCGGTGAGGGCGACGTTCGCGTTTACCCGGTCCCAATTCTCCATCAACCAGTACTCCTGGAGCGGCATTCCGAAACCGACCACCAGAATATCCGGCGCGGCGGCGTTGATGCCGGCCAGCACCGCCTCGTTCTCCGGGCTCCCGGCGGAGTGATCGAAGTAACCGTGCCGCGTACCGGCGATCTTCAGCCTGGGATGCCGAGCTCTAAGACGCCTGGCGGCCTTCTCCGCGACACCGGGCCGGGCGCCGAGAAAGTAGAGGGAGAAACTCTCGGTCTCGGCCAGGGCGGCCAGACGCTGGATCCAGTCGGCGTAGGTGATCCTCTGCGGGATTCGACGGCCGAGAATCCTCGCGGCGAGCATCACTCCTGCTCCGTCGCAGAAGACCACGGAAGCGCCATTCAAGAAACCCCGCAACCTGTAGTCCTCGTAGCAGAGGTTGAGACAATGCGCGTTGGCGTTTAGCACGAGAGCGTGTTCCCCATCCGTGATGAAGCGCCGAATCTCCTCTTCGAGCTCCTCCACAGTTAGCGGGTCCATCCCGACGCCAAGCACCTTTACCCTGTTCAAACGCTGCCTACAGCCTGTTCCACAGCCGACGCTCCAGTTCCTCGAACCGCCGCTCCCAGGAATTCCGGCGCGCGAGATCCATCCTCGCCCGAATCCTCTCTTCGGTCTCTAACTCTCGCAGACTTCGCAAGACTTCCACATACTCTTCGGGCCTTCTGGCGAGATAGACGTGCTCTTCCAACTCCGCCAGAGCCGGTATCGGAGCGCCCACCACCGGCAGGCCCGTTGCCAGGCACTCGTAAGTCTTGGCGGGCGAGATCCCCCGCGTGAGCCTGTTCATCTGGTAAGGGAGCACGAACGCATCCACACCTTCGAGCGCCGCCGGGAGATCCGCATGAGGGACCTCTCCCCGATAGTCGATTCCGGGTGTTTCGAGGAAACTTCTCTCCACGCGGCCCAGTCCGCCGATCAGGCGCACCTCGAACCCCGCCGCGGCCAGGGCTCTGAGCGCGGGGAAATCTATCCGCTCGCGGCTCAGATGTCCGAAGAAGCAAAGGGTGCGAATATCTTTGGGTCGCCCGCTTTGCAAGACCGCGAAGCGTTCGTACTCGACACCGGGACCGCTGAGGAAAGCGTCCGCCCGGATGGAGCGCAGCTTCTCCAAAAGGGGGGTAGAGGTGCAGGAGACGAGATCCGCGCGCCGGAGTAGCTCGCGCTCGGTCTTTGCGATGTCGTCAGGCACTCCGACAAACCCTTCGTAGTCCTCGGAGCAGTCGTAGAGCAGGAGTCGCGGACGCAGACCGGAGATAAGATCCAACGTCGTCCGGGTTGGCGGGTAGGCGACGACTACCGGGTCCGGCCCGGTAATCGAGAGGAGATCCCGGACTACTCGCGGCGCCAGGAGCTTCGAGTTGAGCCGCCGGAAGAGTTTGTTGGTCGGGGGCGCGGTAAGCGGCGCGTAGATAGTGAGTCCGTGCTCCGGATCCACGCGATCCGCGCGTCCCGAGTCCCTGATCCGGGCGGCGACCTTGCGGAGCGCGTCCCGGCTTGGACGAGGATTGGCGAAACCCGTGGTCTCGACGAAGACCGTCGGGTATCCGGCGCGGGCGAAGAGGGTAGCGAGGGCCTGATGACGCTGCCAGAGGAAGTTCCATCGTATCCCCGAGAGAAGAATCACCGGCGGTTTGCTCAACCGGACGCCTCCTCGGGTCCCGCGCGCATCAAATCGAGCGCGCCTTCGGGATCAGGCATCAAGTCTTCGCCGTAGATCCGGTCCAGGCCGAAGAGACCGAGGATCTCTCCAGCCCGCCTGATTTGGGCCTTGCTCACGGAGTTTCGCCATCCATCTAAAGCCCGCTTCGTATCTTCGCGGCTCGATGGCGAAGGACGATACATCTGTCCGTAGACTCTCTCGTCCACCCGCCCGCCGAGAAACGTGAAGAGGCTCTGGAGTTCTTTCTCAGGGGAGACAAGCAGGTTTTCGTAGAAAGCGACTTGGATCTCTCCGGGCGAAAACTGCGCTAATGGCACGTAGTTGTCTATACACCAGAGAAAGAGGTGGCGCTCGAAGTCGTCGCGCGCGGAGCGTATCTCATCCTCCACCGGAGAGAGATAGTCCGCGACGAGGTCCTCCTGCTCCATCGTCTCGGCGAGGTTGTCTCTCCAGCCCAACGCGAGCCTGGAGGCAACAACGGCGTAAGGGTGCCTGAGAAGCAGGACTATCCGCATCTCCGGGAAGTTGGCCCGCATCCAGCCCAACAAGAGGTTGGCCCGGATGTCTTTTATCAAGCGTCGCCGCGCGATAAATACGCGATGGAACCTGTCCGTCCAGCCGTTCCGCAATCCGCCCGACAGGATCTTCCGCGCCGGCTCGATAAATTCTTCTCTCTTATCGTCTGGTCTGAGGTACTGTTTGGACCGGAAATGACGGCAGATGCTTACTTTCTCCGGGTTGAACGGCTCGAAGATATAGCGATGGTCGCGCCTGTAGTTGATGACCTCCGAGAGCCAGGTCGTCCCGCTCCGGCCACTTCCCGCCAGAAAAGTTGAGTTGCGAAGGTCCCTGTTCGAGTCCACGTAGAGTCCGGAAAGCAATCGCTCGCCCATGCTACGCGCTACGAGTTGCCCGGAACTTCTCATCTACCTTTTTTCTCCGGTATGGGCCAGTGTAACGTCCGGGCGAGCCCGGCCCGGAACGAAGACAGGAACTGGCGGTCACTCGGGCTAAGACCCAGGAGATAGAGCAGCATGAAGAAAGAGATCAGGGCAAGCGGGGCTAGAAGCAGAAGCGCCGGAAGACCAGTGTATGCTGGTACAAACGAGCGAGCGGCGAGGATCATCAACGCCGTGGCGATACCGGCCAGCACGGGCTTCGCGTACAGGCGTCCATAGGGCCAGAACCCCAGCCCGCGGCGGACGAAGTACAGGGTGGCGGCGTTCGCGGAGACGAGGGCCGCCGCCGTCGCCGCTGCCGCTCCCAGAATTCCGAAGGCCGGTACGAGCAGCAGACCCAGAACAGCGGCGATTAGGGCGGAGCCGACCGTCGAGACCATGACCGCTTTCTGGTGGCCGGTCATCGCCAGAAGGCGGACTGTCGGCCCGACGGAGGAGTTGAAGAGTTGGGCGGCGGAGATCACCACGATCACCGGCCAACCAGAGACGAACTCGTCCCCGAAAACCCGCATGATGTCCTTCGATAGCATTGCCGTTATGAGGAAGAAGATCAGGGCTCCGGTAAACGCCCATCGGGAGACGTCCTCGTAGAGGTAGCGGAGGTCCCGGAGCAGCCCTTGCCGATGAAGGCTCGACGCCATGGGCGAGAAGATACCGCCGAAAGATATCAAAACAAGCGTCGAGAGCCCCGCCGTGCGGGCCGCCACGTCGTAGATACCAACCACCGGCGCGGGCTCGAAGATCCCGAGTAATATAACCGCCGTCCAGAGGTTCGCGTACTGTGTGAGGTTCGCGACGATCATCGGTCCCGAGACCGCCGAAAGCTCGCGGCTCTCGTACTTCGGCTCTATCCTGCTCCCGGTGAGGTCCGGGAAGACTTTCGTCAGGTAATACAGCGCCGCCGCCGAACCGAAGACCATCGAGAGTATGTACGCCGCGACCGCCCCGAGTACCTGCACCCCGAACAGGTAGAAGACGAAGACGAGCGCCAAGTTCACCAGCGGACGCAGGATTTGCTGCACCAGGGTCGCGTACTTCACCGTCTGGAAACCCTGGCTCGCCCACAGCGTCATGCTCATTAGCGTAAGGAATGGTATGGCGACGGCGAAGGCCCGGAACATTGTCTCCAGGAAAGGTTTGCCGAAGACCTGATCCGAGAGAAATCCCGCCCCGAGGAACGTACCGGCCGATAGCGCCACGCTTAATGCGAAGGTCACTGCAAGGGCCTGCAATATGGTCCCACGGACCCGAGCAGTGTCGCCTCCCGCTCTGTAGTGGGCGACGTAGCGCACTACGCCGTTGTCCATACCGAACTGGGCGAGTACGTTCACCACCTGCGCGAGCGTAACTCCCAGCGCGTAGAACCCGAGCTGCGCCGGGCCGTGCATTCGCGCTATCGCGACGCGCGTGGCGTAGCCCAGCAGACGCCCCACGCCCTGACCGGCGGAACTGACCCCGGCCCCGCGGGCGATCCGTCCCACATAGGCTTTATAGTCTTTATCCAGTCGAGGCTGCCCGGTGCTCATCGGTCCCGATGATATGCTCTCCCCCACAACGCTTCAATCGAGCGTTCAGAGAGATTGCTGCCTGGGATGCTCCTCAGGGGCGCTGTTGCCAGTAACGGGAGTGGATTCCGCCTCGGAGTCGCTCCACTCCGGTTTCGCTGCAAACTTCACGGTCACCGCCGCCAGGAAGAAGAAAAAGAGCGTCGAAGCCGGTATATACCAGTGCCATTCGATAGTCGAAGAGATGAGATAAGTCACGACCACCGCCCCCAGCCCCGCCAGCAGCACACGCCGGTCACCTTCCGCCCTGGATCTCCAGATGGCCCGCGCCGTATAACCGACGAGAGCTGCGGCAAAGGCGATGAGCACCAGGAATGCGAACACGCCGGTCTCCGTACCTTGCTCCAGATACAGGTTGTGGACCTGTTTCACCCCGGTATCTATGGGACGGTCCTTGAGCCAGGTGAACTGGAAAGTACCAGCGCCAGTGCCGGTCAGCGGATGCTCCTTCCATGACTCCCAGGCTACTTTCCAGTAATCCTGCCGGAAGCCTATGCTGGCCGAGGCAAGCCGCTTGTTTACGTCTTTGGTATTGTCCGGCTTGGTGACGAGGGTGCTGTAAGTGTTGCCTATTCCTCCATAGTGGTTTATGACCACGAATGCCCCAGCGCAGGACGTGAGCAATATGACTCCCACGGCTAGAATACCGAGCACGCGGCGGCCCATTGGCATTAGCTCGTATCTATTAGCCAACAATGAGTAGACCAGTTGCAACACAAAGGCCACCACGAGCGCCATTATGAGATAGTTCCTGAAGGTGGTCCCGTCGGCAATCTTGAGTTTGTCCGGCACGTCTGCCCGCCACAGGCCGTCCAGGCTCCGCATCTCGAAGACCAGCCAGGCTCCGGGAGCTGAGAGCAACAGCAGGTTAGTGAGCATCCGCAACCGGTGACTGGAAAGGACGAAAAGAAAGATCAAACCCATCCCCAGCGAGGCGATGCCGCCACGGGAAGCAGTGAGGTACAGCGCGACGAGGAAGGCGAGAATCAATACAGCGTAGAGGCCCCGAAAAGCCGCGTTCCGCACCTGCGTCATCCGGGCGAGGGCCAGCGCTATCCCCATACCAAGCACGACGGCCAGCGTATTCACGTAATCCACGGTCGAGTCGATCCTGACGCTATCCAGAGAGGTAACCGGGTACTGGAT
>JBBPZZ010000141.1:0-12762 GCA_038198445.1 Rubrobacterales bacterium | reverse complement strand
GACGGTACTTGTTCATCATGGGTTTTAAGGATTCCTCTCTCAGTGCGGACAACTAGACGCCCATTTTACGCTTAATAGATCGCGATGGCTACATGTTGGGGCAGATGATCTACAAGCTGTTGCTTTTGGTTTCGAGAGATGTTTGGGTTCTTGTTCTCGTTTGTACTGCCGGGTAGCCTCTTGAAGCGATGAACCTAAGTGAGGGGGGTCTCTGCCGCATCCGCGTCTTTGTTGCGCTTGAGGATCTTACTGAACATCCCCTTAGCTCTGCCAGATGCTCCGCCAGCGGTCTCCGCTACTTTATCGAAGATGTTTTGCCCGACTACCACTCGATAATCTTGAGTTTTTCGTTCGACTTCGTTCAAATCTAGAGGCACATTCAAGCGCTCGGCAATATTGCTCAGGAATTCACGCTCTTTGGCCTCCAGCTTACCGTCATAGACAGCCATCAACTCCAGCACGTCGACCAAACTGCGTCTTACATCCTCATCTTCAATATGAACCGCCGCTTCTAGAAGGCCGGCCTCGTTGGTTACCAGTTTTTGGAATTCGGCTTGTGTGTGCTCGTCGAACGACATTCGCGAAAGTATGGCTCTGTAGAGTTCTTGCTCTCTTGAGGAGAACTCGCCATCGACCTTAGCTATGTACATAGCCGCAGCGGGAAACACCAGATCGTAGGCATTCCGGCGTGATATCAGCGTCCGCAATTCCTCGGTAACTTTGCCTCTACTCTTAAAATGAGTCTTGGTTATTCTGCCTAACGCCTTGGTGGTTGCGTAGTTGTAACTACTCCCCACAGCGGCAGAGGCTACAGGGACCGCATATTTGAGGATGGTTCGCTGCAAAATCTTGAAGCCGAGTCGGCGCGCGAAGTCTTGTATGGCTTTGAGTACATCCTTGCTTATGTACTTCTTGATGGCTCCTTTTGTTAACTCTCCGGCAGCTTTACCGGCTCCGGTACCAATAATCTCCGTAGGGGCGATACCCAGCCCGTAGCCAAAGACCATGAGTACGTCTTCCGGATCTTCCGCGTCGAGTTGAAGATCGTAGACTACGGACAGATCGAGCACCAGCTGTATCTGAATTCGAGACAAGTAAATCATCTCGGCCCCGATAGTACCGACAAACAATGAGGCCGTCATTCCCGCAGAGGCTATAGTAGCTATCTGGTTTGCGGTTGCCGCTGCTCCTGCTATTCCTCCGGCGATAGCGGCGTATCGTACTGTTACGGATATCAGTTTGTCAGCAATGTCATCAGGCGGCAGCCCAGGATACTTCTGCTGAAAATACCGCGCCTTGGCATTACGGTCGTAAGCGCGAACGACACTTTGCAACAGACTGAGAAACCAAGCGCCGCTTTTAACTTCTTCAAAGTCTAGTTTTTTAGCGAGTTGCTTGGCCTCTTTAAGTCCCGAAGAAACCTTGTCTTTGATTTCCTTGTCTTTAGGATCGTGGATCTCCTGTTCTTGCAAGTCTCACTTCCCATCTAAACGGTAACGAAGCCAGCCAATTTGCCCTCAACACCTAAATTGATAGTAGCATACGCAACACTGAACCACTGAGATCCTTTGGGTTTTCTACTTTTGCATAACGACGGGTTAAGGCAACGGAATAAACTCTTCGAAGACCGTTCGGCATCGCCGCGTTAGCGAAATCCGGCTCCTTCGAGAGCCGGGAGCGCCGAGCGGGTGTATCGGGCAGCGTACCCCATGCCGACAGGCGTTGTGCCTCCCATGGTTTCCCTTTCCGCAAACTCTTTCGCCTTGACGGCGGTACGGATCCGGCCTTCCTCGAAGTCTATCCTCAAGGCGTCACCATCCCGAAGTTGCCCCGTGATACCATCCGCCGCCGACTCGGGGGTTAACAGAGAGATCCAGAGTCCCTGTACCTCGAGAGGGGGCAATCCGTCAGTCAGAACCGCGACTTCCCGCTCCAATCCAGCCTCTTGAAGTGCTCCTCCAAGCTGATCCAGCCGTGTGAGCCCTGGACCCCCCCTCGGCCCAGAGCCGTTTACCACTACGAAAGAGCCGGGCTGGACTTCGGCGTCGAGCACCACCCGGACGGCGCCCTCCTCCGAGTCGAAGACCCGGCACTCTCCGGTCACCTCTGACACATCTTTCGGGACCCGGCAGACAGCTTCCGTTCCAGAGGCCCGGCCCCGCACGAAGACTATGCGGGAACTATCGCACTCTGGGGCCGGTGGCGCGGGTGGCAGAGTTTCTTTCAGCCGTTGCGTGATGGTCGGGGTATCGTGAAGCGTATCGCCCATGAGGGATAGGAGTTCGGCGACCCCATGCTCTCGCAGCCATTTTGGATCTGCAAGCAAGGGCGTCTCCGGAACCAGCACTCTTACCATTCGCATGAAAGAGCCGATCGCGCCGGATTCCCGGGCTATGGCGCATAGGTGAACCATCAACTCCGGGCCTCCGCCCACCGAGAGCCCGGCCCGCAGCGCGTTAGCCAGGGAGAATTCCTCGATCAGCGACTTCGGCAGCGGTTCGCCATCCTTGCCGAGCCGCACCGCTACTTCCGCCGCGTCTTCCGAGAGCGGCATCAAACCAAGCGCGGTGAGCGCAACGGAGAAGGGTGTCGCATCCGAAGCCGCGCAGACGGCCGGAAGATCCAGTCGCAGGGCAGCTATCAGGAGACCCACGAGTTCTTCCGGGTGCTCGGCGGTGAGGAGCAGGGCATCGAGTTTCTGTCCGGCGCAGGAAACTTCGGCCACGTCGGAGATCCACTCCCGTACAAGAGCGACCCCTCCGTCAGGACGTTCCCGTGGCAAGCGCACAGGTACTGGCTCTCCCCCGGCCTCGTGGATGGCGTCCGGGTAGCCTGACGGTTCGAAGAACGGCACGCCGATGCGGGGAATTGTCCCAGGCAAGGTTTCTAGGAGCCCAGCTTCTCCATGAGCAGCTCGCGCACCCGTCCGCCGTCGGCGTTGCCCCGGGTCGCCTTCATCACCTGTCCGACGAGGAAGCCGATGACCTTCCTGTCGCCGTTACGCACCCTTTCGGCCTCTTCCGGGTTGGCGGAGATGACTCCACCCACCGTGTCCGCAAGCTCGTCGCCGCCCATCGAGGCGAGTCCCTCGCGCTCGACGATGGCGGATGGTGACTCGCCGCTCTCGAAAACGTGGCCGAGTACGTCCCTGGCCGCGGATCGGGAGATCGATCCTTCGGAGACTAGCCCAATGAGCTCTATCATGTGTTGCGGGGTTACTCTGGAGACGGAGATCTCTACGCCCGCGTCGTTGAGCCGGGCGCGCAGGTCGCCGGAGATCCAGTTGGCCGCCTGCTTCGCGTCCGTCTCCGAGGCGACTTCTTCGTAGAACGCGGCGAGGTCCCTGTCGGCGGTCAGGACACCCGCGTCGTACCCGGAGAGACCGTACTCCTGCATGAAGCGGGCGCGCATCTCGTCCGGCAACTCTGGGAGACGGCTCTTTATCCCGCTCACCCACGCCTCGGACAGTTCCAGCGGGAGCAGGTCTGGCTCCGGGAAGTAGCGGTAGTCGTGGGCGAATTCCTTGCTCCGAAGCTCGTGGACCTCGTCGGTCTCGGGGTCGTAGTGAAGCGTGGTCTGCTCGATCTTGCCGCCGGATTCCAGGACTTCGCGCTGGCGTTCCAGCTCGCGAGTGAGACCGCGCTCGACGAAACGGAAGGAGTTCATGTTCTTCAGTTCCGTCTTGGTGCCGAAGGAGCCGTCGGGGTTGCGGATGGAGACGTTCGCGTCGCAGCGGAGCTGGCCCTTCTCCATATCGGCTTCCGAAACGCCTATGGCGCGCATGATTGATTTGATCTGGTTGGCCGTAGCCCTCGCCGCCTCGGGCGAAGGGATGTCCGGCTCCGTGACTATCTCCATGAGGGGCGTCCCGCCGCGGTTGAAGTCCACCATCGACCCTACCGACCCATGCATCCGGCCCGACTCCCCGACGTGGACGTTCTTGGCGGCGTCTTCTTCGAGGTGCAACCGCGTGATGCCGACGCGCACGGTCCCGTCGGAGGTCGGCACGTCGATGTGGCCGCCGGTACAGATGGGGAGGTCGAACTGGGAGATCTGATACCCCTTCGGCAGGTCCGGATAGAAGTAGTTCTTCCGGGCGAACTCAGCCTTTCCGGCCACGTCGCAGTTCAGCGCGAGCCCAGCCATAACGCCAAGCTCTATGGCTTTCTCGTTGATAACCGGCAGCGCGCCGGGATGCCCGAGACAGACCGGGCAGGTGTGGGTGTTCGGCGGGTCGCCGTAGGTCACGCGGCATCCGCAGAACATCTTGGTCGCGGTCGCCAGATGGACGTGAAACTCCAATCCGATGACCGCCTGATACGTGCGCTTCTCCTGTACTTCCAAGTGTCCGACCTCGCTGCCTGAGTCGCCTGCTATCCGTTTTCCATTCTAGCATCGCCCGGTATCGGAACCGAATGCTAGAATCATTAATGATCCCGCAGACGAGAAGCAGGAGGAATCAGATATCCGCCGATGACAGACCGCACCTGGTGATCCTGTCGGGTCCAGGCCTCGGGGACTTCTACGTCCTCACGGAGGATGAGGTGGTACTAGGCAGCGACCCCTTCCGGGCGGACGTGGTCGTCCGGGACATCGAGGTCGAGCCGCGCCACGCGGGGATCTACCGAAAACTCGATTCCGGCGGGTATGCCCTGCACGACATCGGCGAGAAAGAAGTGCTGGTAAACGGCGAGTTGCTCGAAGGCGCCGGTCGTCTGCTCTCGGACGGGGATAGAATCTCTCTGGGCGACTCCCTGCTCGAGTTCTCTTACCACGACCCGGTCAAAGCCTCCTTCTACGACAAGCTGCACCACCTCGTAAACCGGGACTACCTAACCAGCCTCCTGACCAAGAACCGCTTCGACGACGAGTTCGAACATTGCCTGAAAGCTGCGCGGACGAACGGCTTTCCACTCAGCACCCTCATGGCCGACATAGACAACCTGAAGAAGACTAACGACACCCACGGTCACCTCATGGGAGAGTTCGTGGTCGGAGAGATCGGCCGCATCATCGGCGAGTTTCACCTGGAAGACGGCCACCAGGCCACCCGCTTCGGCGGCGACGAGTACCAGAGCTTCCTGCCACACCACACCAGACAAAAAGCGCTGGATGTGGCCGAGGAGATTCGATCCCGCATCGAGAAACACATCTTCGAGCGCGACGGCGTGACGGCGAAACAGACTATCTCCCTGGGCGTCGCTTCTTACCCCGAGGATGGCGACACCCGCACCACGCTCACCCACGCAGCCGACGAAGCGTTGTATCGCGCCAAACGCCTCGGCGGCAACGCCGTCAGCGATTAGACTGGCTCTAAGGTTTCAGCGTAAACCGGAAATCGGCGACCTGCTCTACGCCTCGGGCGGCCCTCAGCAGCGTCGGCTCGGTGAAGTGGTCGCTCATTAGCTGCACCCCGACTGGGAGGCCATCGGAGAGGCCGCCGGGGACGCTTATGGCCGGGATACCGGCGAGGTTCGCCGGGATGGAGCAGATATCCTGAGAGTACATGGCGAGCGGGTCGTCTACCTTCGCCCCGATCTCGAACGCAACCGTCGGCGAGGTCGGCGAGAGCAGCACATCGAACCGCGAGAACGCGCTGCGGAAGTCCTGGATTATGCGGGTGCGGACCTTCTGGGCCTGGGCGTAATAGGCGTCGTAGTAGCCGCTAGACAAAGCGTAAGTGCCGAGCATGATACGGCGCTTGGCCTCTTCCCCGAAGCCTTCCTCGCGGGTTGCGCGGTACATCTCGTGGACGCCGTCCGCCGGCACCCTCAAGCCGTAGCGGACCCCGTCAAAGCGGGCCAGGTTCGAGGAGACCTCCGCTGGGGCGATGATGTAGTAGGCGGAAAGACCGTACCCCGAGTGCGGCAGGCTCGCCTCCCCCACCTCCGCCCCGGCTTCCTCCAGGCCGCTGGCAATCCTCTCCGTCACCTCGCGCACGTCGGGCTCCATGCCCTCGCCGCCCATCAGCTCGCTCACTACCCCCACCCGCAGGCCGGAGACGCCGTTCTCCAGTTCCGCCAGGTAATCCGGGACCTCGACGTTCGCGCTGGTCGAGTCGCGGGGATCGTGGCCGGCGATAGCCTGCAAAAGAAGGGCGGAGTCGCGCACGTCGCGGGTCATGGGTCCGACCTGATCCAGGCTCGAAGCGAAAGCGATGAGCCCGTACCTCGAAACCCGCCCATAAGTCGGCTTGAGCCCCACGATGCCGCACAGGGCCGCCGGCTGGCGCACCGAACCCCCCGTATCCGTCCCGAGGGCCCACCATCCCTCGCCTGCCGCCACCGCCGCCGCCGAACCACCCGAAGAACCGCCCGGCACGCGCCCGAGGTCCCAGGGATTCTTCGTCACGCCGTAGGCCGAGTTCTCGGTCGAAGACCCCATCGCGAACTCATCCATGTTCACCTTGCCGACCATGACCGGGTCTCCGAAATTGAGCAGCGCTGAAGCGTCGTACAGTGGCGTGAAGTCATCCAGCATCTTCGACCCGCAGGTCGTCCGCACTCCGCGCGTACTGAGGACGTCCTTGACGGCGAGCGGCACGCCCTCCCAAAGCTTCCGGTCGCCGTCCTTCGCATCCAACCTTTCCGCGCGTTCCAGCGCCAGATCGGGGGTTACGGTCAGGAAGGCGTTGACGTCCCCATCCACCTCTTCGATGCGGGCGTTGGCGGTTTCGGCGGCCTCACGCGAAGAGACCTCGCCCGCCTCTATCATCTTCGCGAGTTCGTATGCCGTGAGGTCCAGCATCAGTCTATCCTCGGGACGGCGAAGAGGTCGTCCACCGGCTCGGGCGCCGGGGATAGAGCCTCATCGGGCGGCAACTCCGCGCGCGGTTCATCGGGGCGCAGCACGTTCGTGAGGTTCAGCGCGTTGGCGGTGGGCGGCACGTCTTTCAGGTCTAGCTCCTGGATCTTCTCGATGCTCTCCAGGATCGCCCCGAGCTGCTCGCCCATCCTCGCAACCTCTTCGTCATTAAGTCCCAATCGGGCCAGATTCGCCACGTGGCGCACCTGCTCTTCGGATATCATCTTAACCTCCGGATTCTCGCACGAGAACTTATCTTAACTTCCCCAAATAGAGTATCTGACACGAACACTTAGTGACTCAATAGCCTACGATTATTAGACTATATGGTAGAGCAAACCTTGAGTGACCATACAAAGCCTCGGCTAAATTCCGCGTATGCTCGAAATCTCTGCTTACGGTCTCGCGTCCACCACTCTTATACTTATAGTAATTCGAGACAGCAAGAATTAGACAATCAACCTGTACCATCACCATTGCCTGGACCAAGTCACGATAAACTGCGTTCCCCATCCATCCACGTCCAGCCTCGATCTCTAGACCGCACCGCCACCTAGTGTGGTAGGCATCAATCTCATAACGCAGTGTCGGCATGCCATTGCTACCATAGAATACAGGACGTGCTATTTTCTGCGCTTTTTCTTTTCCCGCTTCTACCTTAAAACCGATAGCTGTGAGGTCATCGCGCAGAACAGCTAAGACTTGATCACTCGTTAGTCCTTTCGATAGATCAAGCGTAGATATCAATGTTTCATGCTTTCGGAACGTTTCGACTACTTCATATGCGAATTCTGGCGGCGGCTCAGTACGAGGATAGCTTATAAACTGAATAGTACTTTCTGTACTCAACCTAAGCTTACCTCTTTGCAGCCTCAACCGCATTGTACAGGAGCATCGCCCGCGTCATCGGTCCCACGCCACCCGGCACCGGCGTAATGTGCGATGCCAGCGGCTCGACCTCATCAAATTTCACGTCGCCGGTGAGACCGCCTTCATCTTTGCGATGGATGCCTACATCCACGACGACCGCTCCTTCCCTAACGTACTCTGCCCCGATCATCTCCCGGCGCCCCGCCGCGACTATAAGGACCTCCGCGCGCCGCGCCACTTCCGGAAGGTCGTGGGTGCGCGAGTGGCAGACGGTTACGGTGGCGTTTTCACGCAGAAGAAGCTGGGCGAGCGGCTTGCCGACGAGGTTTGATCGGCCAATAATTACGGCCTCGCGTCCCGCCATCTCGATGCCGTTGCGCTTGAGGAGCTGGATGACGCCGTGCGGCGTGCAGGGCAGCAGGCTCGGTAGCCCGACCGCGAGCCTACCGGCGCTCTCGGGGCTCAGGCCATCAACGTCTTTGGAGGGAACGATGCTGGAGATGAGGGGCATGTGGTCGAGTCCATCTGGAAGCGGTAGCTGGATGAAGAAGCCGGAGACCGCCTCGTCTTCGTTCAGGTGTTCTACCAGGGCGGCAAGTTCTTTCTGGGATACGTCCGCCGGGAAGCGGTGGGACTTCGACTCGATGCCAACCTCTTCGCAGTCGCGTTGTTTCATGTTCACGTACGTGACGGAAGCGACATCTTCGCCGACCAGGATCACGTCCAGACGCGCCTGACGGCCCTGTTCAGAAAGCTCCCGCACGCCTTCGGCGACTTCGGAGCGTAGGGTAGCGGCAACGGCTTTACCGTCGAGGATGTCCGCCATCCTAGAGCGCCGCGAGGAGCTTGGGGGCGACCTGCTTCTTGCGGCTCATTACGCCCGGCAGGTCTATTACGCCGTCCTTCGTCCGGGAATCGAACGCCTGCTCAAGCAGGGTGCAGTCTCCGACGCACACAAGCTCGGTACCGCCTTCGAGGATGTCCGTAATCATGAGCGCGGAGAAGAGGTAGTCGTTGTTCCGGCGCAGCGTATCGAGAGCATCCAGCAATTCAGCCTTTCGCTCCAGAAGACCCTTGCCAACTGTTTCGACCTGAGAGATACACATGGTCTCGCCGGAGTTGGTCCCGTATTCCTTGGCGTCGCGGTTAACTATCTCGTCCGCCGACAGCTCCGAGACGTCTGACGAGGCCTCGAACATCGCCATACCAAATTTCTCGGCGTCGAGGTCGAGAAGCTCTTCCAGGTACTTCACGATTTCCTTGTCCCGGTCGGTCGTGGTGGGAGAGTTAAGGATCACGGTATCCGAGAGCACGGCCGCGAGCAGCAACTTCGCCGTAGACTCCTCGGGCCTGAGGCCCGCCATCTTATAGCGTTCCACCACAAGAGTCGCCGTGGAGCCGACGGGATCGAACGTGGCCGGGATGGGAGAGCTAGTCTCGACGTTTCCGATATGATGGTGGTCCAGGATCTCTACCACCTCGGCCTTCTCCACGCCCTTGACGCTCTGTCCGACCTCGGCGTGATCCACGAGGAGGACGCGCCGCGGCTGCCGATTGAGGAGATCCGTCCTGGTCAGCAGACCGATGGGGACCTTGTTCTCATCCACCGCGATGGCCGCCCTGTAATGGACCTCCATGACCTGCTCGGTTATGTCCGTGATGAGGTCGTCCGGGCTCACCGTCAGCGGGTTCTCGCTCATGACCTCCCAGCATGGGACGGAGAGTTGGATCATACGGCTCGTTACGTAGGAATCTAGCGGTGAGAGCACGACCGGAATTCCCTTCTGCTCCGCCAGCTTCAGGATCTCATCTTCCGGCCGGACCCTGTTGGAGATAACGAGTACCCCTGCCCCAAGCTCTATCGCTCTTCGCTGGGCATCTGGCCGGTCCCCGATGACCATTACGTCCCCGGACTCCATGTTCTTGCCCATCGAGGCCACGTCCATCGAGATGACCCAGAGCTTCCCGGCGATCTCCCTGCTCTCTCCGGCCAGAAGCTCTCCCTCAAGCACCTCGACCATCGAATTCACGGAGACCGGACTCTGCGCGAACGTCGAGGATTCCCTGGACTCCCGTACATACATGCGGGCGAGGTTCCGCTCCGTGATGATCCCAACCAGCGAGCCTTCATCATCCACTATCGGAACCTGGCTGATGTTCCGCTTCGCCATCGCGAGCCCGACGTTGCGTAGCGGGTCGTTCTTGTTCACCATCGCCACTTCTTTTGCCATCACGTCCTTCACCCGCAACATGATGTGGTTCAGTAGCTTCGGCTCTTTCGCGCCGCTCTCTTTCAAGGCCCACGCGGTCTGGGAGTTCACCTCCCCGAGACGCGCTGGCGCATAGTAGTTGTTCGGATCCACCAGGTTCTTGAACTCGGCGTATCCGATGGCTGATGCAATAGAATCCGTGTCCGGGTTCTTATGTCCCGTTACATAGACGTGCGGCAAACTTTCCTCCTACGTAATCTCTCCGCTACCCGGCAGACGGCTCCCCTGCCATCCGCTCCGCTCATTATCATACCCCGTTCAAACCTTGCTGAGACGCGCGAACTCCGGCACAAGGGTCTTTTCCTCCCCGCCGAACCTGACTACCACTTTCCCGGCTGACGCCTCTACGACCTCCCCCACACCGAACTTCGCGTGCCGCACCTTCTCACCCGCCCGGTAAGAATCCGTCCCGGACGAGGTCTGCCGCGGCTCACCGTGGCCTCGGCGAGGCAGGGCCATGCCCCATCCGCCGCGTCCCGCCGCGGCCGTGGTCCCGCCGGAGATCGCACCGGACTTGAACTCGGCCGGGATCTCATCGAGGAATCGGGAGGGCATCTGGAACTCGCGCTCGCCCCAGTTCGACCGGATCTTGGCGTAGGAGAGAGTAAGCGTCTTCATCGCGCGCGTGATCCCAACGTAACAGAGCCGCCTCTCTTCTTCCAAATTCTGCTCATCAAGCGAGCGTGCGTGCGGGAAGGTCCCTTCCTCCATCCCGACCACGAAGACGTGCTCGTACTCGAGCCCCTTGGCGTTGTGCAGCGTCATCAACGTGACGCGGCCCTGGCTCCCGACGTTGTCCGCCTCCGAGTACAGCGCCTGCTCCTGCAAGAATCCGGCCAGCGTCGGCTCCGGCTCCACGCTCTCGTACTGGTTTGCCGCGTTTATCAACTGCTCCAGGTTCTCAAGGCGCGACTCCGCCTCGACGGTGTTCTCTACTTCAAGTTCCTGCTTGTAGCCGGACTCCTCCAGCACCGCCGCGATAAGTTCCGCAGGCGGTATCTCCCTCTCCGCCACGCGCCAGCCCTCGAACAGGTCCCGCACCGCCCGGCAGGACTTCCGGGCCGCCCCTGTAATATCCACCTCCTCGGTCTCGCCGAGAGCTTCGTACAGAGAGATGCCGTTGCGCCGTGCGTAGACCTGTAGCTTGCCGACCGAGGTCGCCCCGAGACCGCGCTTCGGGACGTTGATGATGCGCTCCAGCGAGCCCGAGTCGTCCGGGTTGGCGATCACAGCCAGGTAAGCAATGGCGTCTTTGATCTCCGCCCGCTCGTAGAACTTGACGCCGCCGACGATCTGGTACGGCACCCCCTCCCGCACCAGCACGTCCTCCAGCGCCCGGCTCTGGGCGTTCGTCCGGTAGAAAACCGAGATCTCCCTGGGCGAAGCCCCTGAATCCGTCAGACGTTCGACCTCCGAGACCACGAACCGCGCCTCCGCATACTCATCCGAGGCCGTGAACACCCGGATGCGTTCCCCCTCATCCCCCGCCGTCCAGAGCTCCTTGCGCTTGCGCGAAGCATTGTTCGCCACCACCGCGTTCGCCGCGTTCAGGATAGTCTGCGTCGAGCGGTAGTTCTGTTCCAGCTTCACGACCTCAGCCTCCGGGTAGTCCCGCTCGAAGTCCAGGATGTTCCGAATATCCGCTCCACGCCACGAGTACACACTCTGATCGTCATCACCGACTACACACAAATTCCTGTGTACGGCAGCCAGGATGTTCACGAGACGGTACTGGGCGTGGTTGGTGTCCTGGTACTCGTCGACGTGGATGTACTTGAAACGCGTCTGGAAGCGTTCGCGGACTTCCGGGAAGATGTCGAAGAGCGCGACGGTCTGCATTATGAGGTCGTCGAAGTCCATCGCGTTGTTTTCGTAGAGCCGCTTCTGGTATAGGTCGTAGACCTCGGCGACGTTCTCGGCCATGTAGCCCTCGGTCTGGCGCAGGTAATCGTCGGCGCTCATGAGGCGGTTCTTGGCGTCGGAGATCTGGGCCTGGAACGAACGCGGGTTGAATCGCTTCGGGTCCTTACCAAGCTCCACGATGCAGCGTTTGACGAGCCGGACCTGGTCCGCGCCGTCGTAGATCGTAAACTCCCGCTTGTAGCCGAGCTTCTCCGCGTGAGCCCTCAACACCCTCGCGCAGAAGGCGTGGAAGGTCGAGACCCACATCCGGCGCGACTCCGGCCCGACGAGGAGCGCAACCCGCTCCTTCATCTCGTTCGCTGCCTTGTTGGTGAAGGTTATCGCCAGGACTTCCTGCGGTTCGGCGAGCCCCTGGTCTATGAGGTAGGCGATGCGGTGCGTAAGCACGCGGGTCTTCCCGCTCCCGGCCCCGGCCAGGATCAGGAGCGGCCCTTCAGTATGCTTTACGGCATCTAACTGCGTCGGATTTAATGATTCCAAGAGCACTAGAACGAGAGTATAGCAGCAGCGTCCGGCCTAAATTCGTAGCCGGTGAGTCAGCACTTCGATCTCTCTTCCACCCTGTTTCACCGTCGCACTCTCCGTCGAAACCCGGAATCCATGCTCCACCATTTGGCCCAGAAAGACGGGCGTGTCCTTGCGGCGCGGGTCTGCCAGGATGGCCTCTCCATCGGGTGCGAGCAGGGCGGGTATCAAAGCCGTCAGAGCCTGGATGTTGCGCCTCTCGTAGAGTACGTCGGCGGCGAAGACGAGGTCGAAAGTTCCCAGTTCCGCGACCTCCGGCGTGTGCCAGTCGAGCAGGGCCGTCTCCGGCCGGCGGCCCGTATTGATCCGGGCGTTGTGGATCGTGAAGTCGAGTGCGGGTGCGTAATGGTCCGTCGCGATAGCCTCCACG
>JBBPZZ010000140.1:0-4386 GCA_038198445.1 Rubrobacterales bacterium | reverse complement strand
ATCTACCCGCCCGGATTCGCCACCCTCACGGCGGTGGTCTCGCGGCTGAGCGGCCTGGGACCGCTGGAGATTTTCCCCGCCGTGGCTCCCGCTTTGCTGGTCTTGCCATCGCTGGCGTGTTACGCGCTGGCGCGTCAGGTGTGGGGGAGAGGATGCGGGGTGGCGGCGATCGTCTTCTCCGGATAGCTCTACGGCGGGTCGTACGCGAACCTGGCGCAGGGCCGTTATCCACACCTCATGTCCGCGCAGTTCTTGCTCGTCTTCGCCGTGGCCGCCCTCGTACTGCTCTACCGCGCGCCTTCGATTCGCTGCGGCTTGATGGTGGCAGTCCTCGGCTCGTCGGTCGTGCTCTACCATTCCGTTGGCAGCTTCTACCTGGCGCTGCTGCTCGCCCTGATCTCCGTGCTGATCCTGCCGTATCTGCTTCTCCGACATCGTAAAGAGGGATTGGCGCTGTTCTGTTCGCTGGCGTTGCTGGGAGTCTTCTCGGTCGCCTTCGCCTGGGGTACCTACGACTTGCCGAGTCTAGTCATGGGCCTCCTGCCGGGCAGTTCGGGGGCGGGAGCGGGAGGAGAGGCGGTGTCGGCCGTGATCGGCACCCAGCAGCCTCTAAGTCTGCAGCCCCTGCTGACGGTGGCCTCATTGCCGGTGGTGTGGCTCGGTATCCTGGGCGCCGTCTCGATGATCTCGGGAAAGCCGAAACTCCCGCTCGGGCTGGCGCAGGCCACCCTTCTACTGTGGTGCGCGATGCTGTACCTCGGAAGCCGCACGGCCGAGAGCGGTTTCCCGCAGCGCTTCGAGAGCGACCTGGGCGTCCCGCTGGCCGTGCTGGCGTCGCTGGCGCTTGTGACGCTCTTTCGCTCGTTCGCGCCGGGTGAGAAACACGCCTGGGGAACCATGACGAGCGCCGTTCCGCTGCTCGCGCTGGTACTGGTGGGGATTCAGGCCGGGCTGAACATCCAGGAAGCCGCCGCCTCCAAGGGTGGCGCGATCCTCACGCCGCCTGTGGCGACGGCCGGTGAGTGGCTCAAAGAGCACAACACGGGAGGAAACATCGCGGCGACGCCCAAGTTCGGGAACGTCCCGGAGCGCGCCGTGCTTGCGATGGGCGGGTACGCCGGGCTGCAATCCTACAAGGCGAAGCGGGTGAAGACCCCGAGGTCGCTTCCTCCCTCCGGTATAGGAGAGATAGAGGACGCCAACTGGGTGCTGTACCATCCGGCGGACGAGCGCACCGCGAGAATACTGAAAAAGTACGATATCCGTTACCTGATCCTCAGCAAACAATATCCTCCCGTAAACTGGCGCGATTTCGAGAAGCGGACAAACCTGTACCACAAGAACTACGAGAACGAAGCCGTAATTATCCTTGCGCCGCGTGCCCTCAACGGATCTTAGGTAGCCGTTTTAGAGAATTCGGGAAAGCGGGAGCATGTAGCGCATCGCGCTCACAGCGCTTAGTATGTTTGGCATGGCGGTTGTCCCAACACACGATCAACTCCTAAACCCTACGCTAGAGGCGCTTCGTAAGCTGGGTGGCAGCGCCTTTATTACCGAGCTCGTAGAGCAAGTCGTTGAAGACTTGCAGCTGCCACGGAAGGTAGTAGAGGCGCAGCATCCTGGAAGAAACAACATGACTCAACTCGAGTACAGGCTGGCATGGTCGCGCACCTATTTGAAGAAATATGGCTTGATAACGAACCCTGCTCGTGGGGTGTGGGCGTTGACTCCTGAGGGACATGACATAGACAAAGTGGACCCGCGAGTCGTGGTCAGGTTCGTGCATGAGCAGTCCCGGCGTGAACGGCAGGGCCGTACCGAAGCCGCGGAGATGGGTGAGCTGCGGATCGAACCAGACCCGGGTGAAGAAGAGACGGCAATCTGGCGTGAGACGCTCATGGCTACGCTCCTGGAGATGCAGCCAGATGCTTTCGAGCGTCTGTGTCAGCGCGTCTTGAGGGAATCGGGGTTCATACAGGTCGAGGTCACGGGACGTTCAGGCGACGGTGGCATCGACGGTCACGGATTGGTGCGGATTGCTGGTTTGATCAGCTTCCCGGTCATCTTCCAGTGCAAGCGGTATCGGAACACAATCTCTTCGAGTGTCGTGAGGGACTTTCGCGGCGCGATGGTCGGCAGGGCGGAGAAGGGTCTGATCATCACGACCGGGAGATTTACCCAGGACGCCAAACAGGAGGCGACGCGCGATGGCGCGCCGCCGATAGACCTCATCGACGGTGATCTACTGATAGACAAGCTAAAGGATCTCAAGCTCGGCGTAGCAACCAGGCAAGTCGAGGTGGTCGAAGTAAACACCGAATGGTTCTCCGCCGTCTAGATAGTTCGATTACTGAGCTAGGAGGGATAGGTGATTGTGATAGACAGCGAACGTCTCTGGCGCAGACTCTCTGAACTCGGCGAAATAGGAACCCAGGAGTCAGGCGGCATTACCCGGCTCTCCTTCTCGGACGCGGAACGGGCCGCGAAGGATAAAGTCGCCTCTTATATGGAGGAAGCTCGGCTCTCGGTGTACGAAGACGCCGTCGGCAACCTATTTGGGCGGCGGGAAGGACGTAATCCCGGCGCTCCAGTGGTCTTGATCGGCTCGCACGTGGACTCTGTTTATAGTGGCGGCAATTTCGACGGTCCTCTGGGCGTATTGGCCGGCGTCGAGGCGCTCCAGACGATGCAAGAGCAGGGTCTCGAGCTGGAGCATCCGGTCGAGGTCGTGGCGTTCACCGACGAGGAGGGCGCGCGGTTCTCTTTCGGCATGATCGGCAGCCGCGCCATCGCCGGCGCCCTCTCGCCCGAAGAGCTGCGCCACGAAGACTCGGACGGCGTCTCCATCGCGGAGGCGATGCGGTCGCGGGGTCTCGATCCGGAGCGCGTCGCGGAGGCCGCGCGTCCCGAGGGCTCGGTGAAGGCTTACGTCGAGCTGCACATCGAGCAGGGGCGGGTGCTGGAGAACGAGGGATTGTCCGTCGGTGTGGTTACGGGCATAGCCGGCCCCCTTTGGGTCAGAGTCTCGCTGACGGGCGAGACCGGACACGCGGGTACGACCCCCATGGATCTCCGCCGCGATGCTCTGGCCGCCGCAGCCGAGGTAATGGGTGTCATCGAGCAGGAGGCCGCCAGGACCGGGACGACAGTTGGAACGGTGGGCCAGATCGAGGCGAAACCCGGCGGCATCAACATCATTCCCGGACAGGTAGAGTTCTCGCTCGACCTGCGGGACATAGACGAGAAGGTGCGGGATGGGGTAGAGGAGCGTATCTTCGAAGGGACGCGGGAAGCGTGCCGGAAGCGCGGCGTCGGGATGGAGACAGAGGAACTGCAGAGGATGCCGCCGGTGCCGTGCTCGGAGGCCGTGCGGGAGGCCATGAAGCGTGCGTGCGGGGAGGTCGGAGTCCGTCCCTTCGCCCTCCCGAGCGGCGCGGGCCACGACGGGATGCACCTCGCGGAGCTGTGTCCTATCGGCATGCTCTTCGTCCGCTCCAAAGACGGCATAAGCCACAATCCCGCCGAATGGAGCTCGAAAGAGGACTGCGCCGCCGGAGCCGGCGTTCTCTATCAGACCGTGCTGGAACTCGCCGATGGAGGCCCGGTGGCGAGAGAGGGGTAGAACGTAAACTTCCGGATCTCTATTCACGAGGCCAAAGACATGTAAGACCGGATAAATTATGGTAGTTTCGTCTCTGCAAACGTCCGGCGAAAGAGGGGGACGGCCATCTTAAAGTCATCGCTCGAAGATCAGGTAAGAGACATCGAAGGCGAAGTGGTGGGGTGGAGGCGTTACCTGCACCGCAACCCGGAGATCTCCTTCCACGAGGAGAAGACCTCCCAATTCATCTACGAAACGCTCGAATCCTTCGGCGGCTTGGAGCTCTCCCGGCCCACGAAGACGAGCGTCGTGGCGCGGCTCCCCGGCGAGAAACCGGGGCGCACGCTCGCCGTCCGGGCGGACATGGACGCCCTGCCGATACAGGAGGAGAATGACTCCGAGTTTGCCTCCCGGAACCCCGGCGCGATGCACGCCTGCGGCCACGATGGTCACACGGCGATGCTGCTGGGGACGGCGAAGATACTCGCCGGGATGAAGGAAAACATCAACGGCGAGATCCGCTTCATCTTCCAGCACGCGGAGGAGCTACTCCCCGGTGGGGCCGAGGAGATGGTCGAGGCCGGGGTCATGGAAGGTGTGGACGCGGTCATCGGGATACACCTGTGGGCGCCGATGGAGGTCGGCAAGATCGGGGTCACCTACGGCCCGATGATGGCCGCGCCGGATAAATTCCAGGTCCTGATCAGGGGCAAGGGCGGACACGCGGCGATGCCGCACCAGACGGTTGACTCCATCGCCATCGGGGCGCAGGTGGTGACGAACCT
>JBBPZZ010000139.1:0-55651 GCA_038198445.1 Rubrobacterales bacterium | reverse complement strand
GCGAGCTTCATACTTTTCAGCCTCGACGAGGTTCGCCTTGTGCGGGCCAGTGAGACACTGCGGGCTATGGTCCGGCGCTTCGATCTGAACCCGAAACCGTTTGAGCTTGACCAGAAGCTGGAACGCTCATTCTCGAAGGTGACCGTAACCGCCGAGGATTCCGAGAGTCTGCACGCCTTTCAATCACGGATTGCGGGACTTCCGCTGGAGCAAACTTACTCCCTGCCGGATGTGCTGGAGCTCACCCCGGTCGGCGTCCATAAAGGCGGTGGCCTGGCCGTTCTACTTGAAGACGCGGGGCGCGACGGCGCCGAAGTTGTAGTCGCGGGGGATGGCGAGAACGACCTCGCGCTGTTCGACCTGGCGGCTCTCTCCTTCGCGCCGCAGAGCAGCCCTCCGGCGATCCAGGCCCGTGCAGATCACGTCCTCGATCCGCGGGAAGAGGGTCTGCTGGCGCCGATCCTCAGGGAGATCGACGCGCGGCGAAAGTAATCCAATACATGTGGAAACGCGATCCCGCCGATCTCTAGCAACTTGTCCGTGGTCGTCGAAGTATCAATCCGTAAGGATCTCCACACCGAGTTTGCGGTAGGGGTTCAACATCTCTTCCGGGATGGTGCGCTCGGTGACGAGGTGGGTGAGCTCGCTCACCGGCGCCACGAAGAAGGATGACGCAGTACCCAGTTTCTCTGCCGAGGCAAGCGCCACCACCTGGTCCGCGCTCTGCATCATCGCCCGCTTGACGTGTACCTCCTCGAAGTTGGGGTACGTAATGCCGACCTCCGGGTGCAGGCCCCATATCCCCTGCAGACACAAGTCCGCGTTGATGGAAGAGAAGGCCTTGACCGTCCCCGCGCCGACGGATAGCAAGTCGGCCTTGTACAGGATGCCGCCGATCACGATTACCTCGATTCCAGGATACTCGGCGAGCGCCACCGCGATGCGCGGGCTGTGTGTCACTATCGTGGCTTCGAGTTCAGCGGGTAGACGCTGCACGACCTGGAGCACGGTCGAGCCCCCATCCATAATGATCACCTGCCCATCCTCGATCAACTTCACCGCCGCTCGGGCGACCGCCGACTTGCCAGCCGACGCCTGCAACTCGCGGGCCGCGTAATTCATCTCCACCGACGAGCGAGGAAGCGCCCCACCATGGACTCGCTGAAGCTTCCCGGCCTCCGCCAACTCTCGCAGGTCCCGCCGAACGGTGTCGTCCGAAACATTCAACGCAACGCTCAGGTCAGTCGCTATGAGCTTCCCGTCCGTTCGCAATGTCTCCAGAATTCGCCTCTGGCGTTCTTGCTTTAACATCGAAGCCTTTCCTGCAGGTTTTTGCGTTTTTCTACTCGTTTTCTCGTTAAAGCTATTGACGGTGCGTTTTTGTACGTGTATCTTATCGTGCAAGGGATTTTACTTTGCTGTCTTCAAGTTTCCAATTGGGGTTGGCTGGGAGAGAGTGGGAAAGGGGACCAGAAGTGGAAAAGGCTTACGTAATGGGCATCGACGAGGGTACCACCAGCGCCCGGACGGTGATCTTTGATGGTGAGGGCCAGATCGTCACCGAGGCGACACGAGAGTTGACGCAGCACTATCCGAAATCCGGTTGGGTCGAGCACAATCCGGTAGAGATACTCGATGCGCAGCTTAAGACTATGCGTAACGTGTTGGAGAAGGCCAAGCTCTCGCCTCAGGACATCCGCACGATCGGCCTCACCAATCAGCGCGAGACGGCGATGGTCTGGGAGAAGGATAGCGGCAGGCCAATATACAATGCTATTGTCTGGTCTTCGCGGCAGACCGCCGAAGTGATCGAACGCTGGGCGGCGGATGGTCTCGTCGAGGAGATCCGGGAAAAAACGGGTCTGGTCAGCGACGCCTATTTCTCCGCGTCGAAGATCGCCTGGATCCTTGAGCATGTCGATGGCGCCAGGGCGAGGGCGGAGAGGGGAGAGTTACTGGCCGGCACCGTCGACGCGTGGCTTACCTGGAACCTGACTGGCCGCGAGAAGTTCGTTACCGAGTACTCGAACGCTTCGCGGACGATGATGTTCAATATCCACGATCTGCGTTGGGATGAGGGTCTGTGCGAGGCTTTCGGTATACCGCTGGCGATGCTTCCCGAGGTCCTCCCGTCCGACGCCGATTTCGGGACCGTCGGCCAGACCTTCGGCGCGGACATACCGATTCAGGGAGTCTTGGGCGACCAGCAGGCCGGGCTCTTCGGCCAGACTTGCTACGAGGTCGGTCTCGCCAAGAACACATTCGGTACCGCCGGCGTCTATACGATGAACACCGGCGACAAGCCCACTTACAGGGACGGTCTGACCGCCAGTGTCGCGTGGGGCGTGAACGGTGAGGTGACCTACGAGTTGGAGGGAGTCGTCTTTTCATCCGGGCAGACCATCAAATGGCTGCGCGACTCGGCCAAGCTCCTCCACGGCGCGCCCGACAGCGAATGGTACAGCGGCCAGGTGCCGGATACGCAGGGTACTTACCTGGTTCCGGCTTTTACCGGGTTGTGCGCTCCTTACTGGGACATGTATGCTCGCGCGGCGATTATCGGCATGTCGAGCAGCACCGACCGCCGGCACATCATCCGGGCGGGTCTCGAGTCGATGGCCTACCAGACCAGGGACATCGTCGATACGGTCCTGGAGGGCGGCGAGCTGGAGGTTCCCGAGATACGTGTAGACGGCGGGGCCGTAAAGAACTCCCTGCTCTGCCAGTTCCAGGCGGACATTCTCGGCATACCCGTCGTGCGGCCGAAGATCACGGAGGCCACCGTGCTCGGCGCGGCCTACCTGGCGGGCCTCTCTAGCGGCCTCTGGAAAGACATGGACGCGCTCGCGGAGTTGTGGCAGGAGGATCAGGTCTTCGAACCACGGATGTCTAAAGAGCGCAGGGACGAACTTTATGAGGGTTGGACAGCGGCAGTGGAACTCACCCGCGGATGGGCGAAGAAGGTGAGCGTCAACTGAACATTTCCGGTTACCGTCACTAAGGCGGGGTCCTCGACGCGCCAAGTCCCTGCCGAGAGCGAAAGGTATCTCAAGTGCGAACCAACAACGAGCGGATAGACGCGGATCCAACGGACCTCACCGGTCTGCGGGAGGCGCTGAACGCCGCCGACCCCCAGGGCCGGCTGGCGCCGATCGGCATGAGCCGCATCGAGATCGGCCCCGAAGCCATTAACTTTTTACCGGAAGTGGTCGCGGACCTTATCCGTGGCGAGCGTGTTGTGCTCTTGTCCGACTCGACCTCGAAAACGCGCAATGGCGCCGACCTCAACGATCAGGTAGCGAGCTTGCTCGGCGAGCGTTTTACCGTCGAGCGGGTGGTGATCGGCGCCCACCATCAGGAGATCCACGTGGATGAAGAGGCCATTGCCGAGGCGGAATCCGCCGTGACCGGAGCGGGCTGTATCGTGGTGGTAGGGTCCGGTACCATCACGGACATCTGCAAAATAGCCGCTAAACGGGCGGGCTGGATCCCGCTAGTCGTCCTACAGAGCGCCGCCTCGGTAAACGGCTTCTCCGATGATCTTTCGGTGGTACTTAAAGACGGGGTGAAGCGCACCGTCTCCTCGCGTTGGCCGGACGCTCTTCTGGTCGACATCCCTACCCTGGCCGGCGCGCCACCCGCCATGAACGCGGCCGGTTTCGGCGACGCCATCGCCATGTACACCGGCCCCGCCGACTGGTACCTGGCGTCGCTCGTGGGGATGGACGACTCGTACCACCCTGCGCCAGTGAGCATGGTGCTCGAAGGGGGACCGGCTCTGCTGGACGGGGCCGCCGCGATACGCCGTCACGAGGCCGAAGCGCTGGATCGTCTCGCGCGGATGCTCACACTCGGCGGCATTGCAGCCGGGGTAACCAAGACGACGGCGGTACTTTCGGGAACGGAGCATCTCGTGAGCCACCTGCTCGACATGAACAACGGGAAACGAGGCCTCCCGCTAGCGTTTCACGGCGCCCAGGTCGGGGTCGCCCTGGTGGTCGTGGCCGCCGCGTGGGAGGTGCTGCTCGACGAACTGGACCCGGCGGCAATTGAGATAGACGCCTGCTTCCCGGAACCAGGCTCGATGGAACAGGTAGTGCGCGAGGCCTTTGGCGGCCTGGATCCCACGGGCGCGGTCGGCGACGAATGCTGGAGCGACTACGCCAAGAAGCTAGAGAGGTGGAGTGAGAGCCGGCAAAGCTTCGAGGCATTGCTCGAGAACTGGCCCCGGCGCCGGGCCGAGTTGAGGGAGATGGTCGCCTCGCCGGCACAACTGGCGGACGCCCTCACGGAGGCCGGCGCGCCCGCGCGTTTTGGAGAGCTGGGTCCCTCCGCGTCCCCGGAGACCGTTCGTTGGGCGCTGCGTAACTGCCACCTCATGCGTAACCGCTTCACCCTCGCCGACCTTCTCTTTTTCATAGGTTGGTGGGACGACGCTTTCATCGAGCGTCTCCTCGAACGCACGCGCTCTGTCGGGAGAGGACTTTAGATGCTAGATCAAAGCAAGAAAACGTACAGGTGAGGAAAGGGGCAAATAAATGACCGATGCCAGTCAGGTTGTGGTCGTAACTGTGGACGCGGGATCAGGAAGCTGTAGGGCGCTTGCCTGGGACCAGAGCGGGCGTATGCTCGGTCTTTCGCAGCAGGAATGGGACTACGAGCCTTCCGAGTACCCGGGCGGCATGAACTTCAACACGAAAGACGGCTGGCGGCGGGCGACCGAATGCATCAAGGACGCGCTCAACCAGGCTGGCGTAGGACCGGACGAGGTCAAGGCTGTCACGGCTACCAGTATGCGCGAAGGCTTCGTCGTCTACGACGAGGGCGGCGAGGAGATCTGGGCCGTCCCCAATGCGGATGCTCGCGCCCAGAAGGAGGCCGAAGATTTAATAAAAGAGGGGCTCGCGGAGCTGATCTACAATCGGGGCGGTGACTGGACGTCCATCGCCGCTTCCGCTCGGCTCCGTTGGATAGAGGCAAACGCGCCCGAGATCTGGGAGAGGGCGCGCCACATGACGATGCTCGGCGACTGGGTCCTCCAGAAGCTCTCGGGGGAGTACGTCACGGATCCTTCCCTCGGCTCCTCCTCCGGTCTGTTCGACCTGGCAACCCGCGATTGGTCTAGGGAGACGGCTGAAGAACTGGGTATCTCGCACCTTCTGCCGAGGGTCGCCGAATCGGGTACCGTGGTCGGGGCTGTCAGCAAGAAGGCCGCCGAAGAGACGGGACTCAAAGAGGGAACGCCCGTAGTAGCGGGCGGCGCGGACACCCAACTCGGGCTTCTCGGGGGCGGGGTAGTCGAGGCCAATACCTTCGGGGTGGTCGGGGGAACGTTCTGGCTTACGGCTGGCATCTCCGACACGGCGCTGATAGACCCCGACATCCGGCTAAGGACTCTCTGCCACGTGGTTCCGGACCGCTGGATGATCGAAGGCGTCGGATTCGTGCATGGCCTTTCAACCCGCTACGTCCGCGATGGGCTCTTGCGTGCCGCCAATCGGAACATCTCCGTTGACGAGGGCTATGGGCTGCTCGACGAAATGGCGGCGCAGTGTCCACCCGGTTCCAACGGTGTCTCTTACTTCGCTTCGAACGTCATGAACGCCAAGTCATGGAAGCACGCACCGCCATCCATAGTGGGTCTGAGCCCATTCGACATCGCCGGGACCGGGCTCGGAGCTATCTTCCGAGCCGTGATGGAGGAAGGCGCCTACGGCGCGCGCGGACACCTGGAGATACTCGAAGAGGTCTACATCAGGAAAGTAGACCAGGTCACGTTCGTCGGCGGTCCATCGCGTAGCGAGATATGGTCCCAGATACTGGCGGACGTGTTAGGGGTGCGGGTTCAGGTGCCGGACGTCCTGGAGGCCACATGCCTCGGTGCGGCGCTCTGCGCCCTGGTCGGCGCCGGTGTGTACTCTGATCTCGCGGATGCGGCGGGCGCCACGGTCGGCGCCAGCCGCGAGTACGAGCCGAACCAGCAGAACACGGGGGCCTACGATGAACTGTACCCGCGCTGGAGGGCCCTCAACGATCACATGATAAACGCCGCTGAGAAGGATCTTGCTTCCTACATGTGGACGGGCGCGGGGGCAGGAAGCTAGAGGTTTCGGCCGAGATGCCCTAAGGCGTGGTACCAGGCGACGTACCAGGGCCATGAGCGCAGGTCCCGACTCAGGGACCCGCGCGTACCTGGAGAAAGTTCTGCAATCAGAAAAAGGAGGCAACTAGATGGCGCATGTAGGTGACTTGATCTCGGAGATGCTCGCCCGCTATGGTGTGGAGAGAGTCTTTGGGCAACCGGGAGGGCAGACCGTTTCCCTCTATGATGGCATCGCGCGGCGCTCGCCGCGCATAAACCACACGCTGACGCGGGATGAGCGTAGCGCCGCTTACGCGGCCGACGCCTACGCGCGGCTCACTGGTAAACCGGGCGTGTGCGACGTCACCGTGGGACCCGGTACGACCAAGCTAACCGATGGGCTAGTAGAAAGTCTCAACGCCTCGATCCCCGTAATTGCGATCGTCGGCGAGCTGCCCCGCGACTGGGCTCCTCTGCGCGACAAGGGCGTTGCCTCGCAAGGCTTCGACCAGATAACCTTCCTCCAAAGCGTCACAAAGGCGACGTGGACGGTCCCAAGCCAGAAGTCTCTGCCACAGCTCATAAGATCCGCGTTCCGAACCGCGACTACGGGTCGCCCCGGACCCGTCGCCCTCGTCATTCCACACGACATCATGGACGCGGAGTGGGATGAATCCGAGGCCGACGTAGAGATCGACGACCGCTACAAGAGGGCACCGGCCTATCGCCCCGCGGCCTCGCCAGACACGATTGCGGAGGCGGCCGAGTTGCTCGCTCGCTCTCGGCGGCCGGCGATTGTCGCCGGGGGGGGCGTGCTCGGCTCTCGCGCCACCGAAGAGCTGGCGCGGTTAGTCGAGACTTTGGACGCCTGCGTCGTCACCAGCTTCTCGGGTAAGGGCTCTGTCACGGAGACGACACCCTACTCCGGTGGGGTGCTGAATCCACTCGCCGGTCCGACCGCGAACACGCTGGTGAAGCGAGCCGATGTCGTCGTGTGGCTCGGCTCCAAGGTCAGCCAGAATACCAGCGTCAACTGGACGATACCGACCCCCGAGCAGGCCACCGTACACATAGACGTGGATCCGATAGAGCTCGGACGCACCTTCCGTCCCACCGTCGCCCTGAACGGCGATGCCAAAGGTACCCTGGCGGCGTTGCTAGAGTTACTAGACTCCCAAGATCATCCCGAGTGGCTGGAGGAGATAGCCGCCGCCAGGGCCGAGGCGCAGGAGGAACGTTCCGAGGAAGCGGGCTCCGAAGAGGCGCCGCTCGCCCCGCAGCGCGTAATGCGCGAGCTCGACGCTAGACTCTCTCCCGACGACGTGATCATCAGCGACGCGAGCTTCTCGGCCGGGTGGATCTCCGCTTACTTGCCGGTCAAGGAGGCGGGACGCAACTGGATCTTCGCCCGCGGTCAAGGCGGTCTGGGCTACTCGGTCCCAGCGGCTATAGGAGCCGCCTCCGTGCGTCCGGAGAACCGTGTGGTCACCATAAGTGGCGACGGGGGTTTCAACTACGCGATCGGAGAGCTTGCCACCCACGTCCAGCAGGGACTACGCACTATAAACGTCGTCCTCAATAACGGCACCTTGGGTTGGCTCCAGATGTGGCAGGAGATTTTCTACGGCGGCTTGCGTCAGTCGGTGGACCTGGAGACAAAAGAGAGCCAACCCAACTTCGCCGCCGTAGGCAACGCGATGGGTTGCACCGGTATCCGGGTCGATAAACCAGAAGAACTCGGCGAGGCGCTAGATCGCGCCTTCGCCACCGCCGGTCCGGTGGTTTTGGAAGTCCGCATAGATCCCAGGGCGACACCACTCCACAGCTTCCGCCGACGCCTCGCCGAGGGCGAAGAGGGGAGGGTCTTCGACCGCCCCGGCACCACCTATCAACTGCGTCCGTGGACCAGATCCGCTGAAGCCTCCGTCCTCCAGGAGGAGGGCGTCGTCGCGGAGTGAGGAGTACCGAACGGCCGGACGACAGGCGAAGGCCCAATGCTAGCACTTTTCTATTAGAGGCCAGTCCTTCCCATCAGCAGACGTTATTGAAGGAGAGCGGAGACAAAGATCACTTCCGCTCCCACGCCGTTGTATTTGACTTCCTGGTCTCTGGCTCCGCCGGCTCCCGTATTTACTCTGCGGACTTCATGGCGTTGGTCAGAGCCGGGAAGAGGTGCTTGAGGCTCGGGTAGATCTCTTTGTACACATCGTTGTACAGCCGGTCGTAGAAGGCCGAGTTCTTCTCGTCCGGCTCGTAGCGGGCGCCTTCGCCGGACATGGCCTCGGCGGCTTCGCGGATGTCGCCATACATCCCGGAAGCGGCGGCGGCGAGCATCCCCGCGCCGAGGCAGGTGCTTTCGAGCTCCTGGCACACTGAGACCGGGCGCTGCATGATGTCCGCAACGATTTGACACCACAGCTCGCTGCGCGACCCGCCGCCGAGGGCCAGAATCTCCTCGACGGGTTTCTCCAGGCCGCTCTCGGCGCCGTCGGTCATCAGGCGCTGCTCGAAGGCGATACCTTCGAGGATCGCGCGGTAGGCGTGCGCCTTGCCATGAGTTCCGGTCCAGCCGATCATCATGCCCCGCGCGGCCGTGTCCCAATACGGTGTCGATGCGTTGTTCCAGTACGGGACGGCCAGCAGCCCGTTCGAACCCGGCTTGAGCTGCGCGGCGGCGGTCTCCAGGATCTGCTCCGTGCTCAGCCCCAGCCCGAAGTCCTCGGCTTTGATGCCGCCGAACTTTTCCACGAACCAGCTAATCGTGTAAGTCCCCGCCGCCAGCAAAGTCTCCAGAGTGTAGGTACGCGGGACCGGTCCGCCGAGAACCCGGTACTCGTTGCCCCACGAGTAATTCTCGCTGTAGGTGCCGGAGACAACCGCCGTGCCGAGGTTGAGGTACGCCTTACCCGGCTCGGTGATGTTCGCCCCGAGCCCGGCCGATTGACCGTCCCCGACGCCGCTCACTATCGGCAGGCCGGCTTGCAGGCCGATCTCTCGGGCCACGTCGTCTTTTAGCTCCCCGATCACCTCCCCCGGCGCGTACAGATCGACCATGTGCTCCCGCCCGAGCCCCACCATCCCTAGCAATTCATCGGACCAGTCAAAGGATGCCATATCCACGAGGCCCATCGGGTCGGCGGTGGCCCAGGAGGTGCGCCAGTGGCCGGTCATCTTGTTTACCAGAAAGGCGTGAACGTCCACGACCCGCGCCGTGCGGTCCAGGATCTCGGGCTCGTGCTCGCGCATCCAGAGGAGCTTGTAGAAGGCCGGTGTGGGGTTGGGAGGCTTGCCGGTGATCCTGTGCACGTCCTCCGAGCCGTACTCGGCGACCTGCTCGCGTGCCCGCGAATCGAGCCACAGCATCGCGGGCCGCAAGGGATGGTCGTCCTCGTTCAGGCACACGAAGGTCTCGCGCTGGTGGGTGATGCCTATCGCCCCGATCCTGCGCTGGTCCACGCTCTGAGCAGCCTGCCGGAGCGCCTCCTTCGTCGAGCGCCACCAGTCCTCGGCGCTCTGTTCGCCCCAGTCAGGCTGCGGGCTGGAGAGCGGGAAGGTCGCCCGGCCCTCCGCCACCGTGTTTCCCCGTCCGTCCCAGACCACGGCCTTCGTGGCCGTGGTCGAACAGTCGATCCCTATCACTAGATCCGTGTTGGCCGCCATGATGTCCTTTCCCCTCGTCCCGGTTGGGATGTCTCGTGTCCGATCACGTAGCTACAAGCCAAGAGTCCCGCCCTCGACCTCCCGATCCCCATCGGGGCTCACGCGATCCTTGTGTACTATAGCAAATGTTGCGAAAGAGTTCGGCCGCGTTGCCCGTGGACATGCCCTGCTATAAGATGCCTCTGCGTGGCGTTCACGGGAGCGCGAGAGACGCTTCGGAGGCGTACGAACTACTGCGATTTGCCTAGTAAGAGGTGGTTGTGAGCCCGATCTCTATCGTGGAAGCCTTTGTCCGTAATGCTGAGCGCACGCCGGAGAAACCATGCCTGCGTTTCGAAGGTGAAGACTGGAGCTACCACCGGATGCGCGGACGCGCCGAAGCCTTCGCTGGCGCCCTCGCCGCCTGGGGCTTGAGGCCGGGTGAGCGCGCCGCGCTGTTTCTCGAGAACTGTCCCGATTTTCTGACCGCCTACCTGGGTATTCACCTGGCCCGCGGGGTGGTGGTGCCGGTGAATATCCAGTACCGGCAGGTCGAACTGCGGCACATCTTCGACGATGCTGGAGTCCGCATCTGTCTCACCGACGTAGAGTGCGGCCAGGAGCTTGAGCGGGTGCGCGAAGACCTGCCGCAACTGCAGTCCGTGGTAACGGTCGGAGACGAGCTTGAGGACTTTCTAGGCGCGGCTGAGGTGAAAGAACACGAGATGCCGCGGGGGGAGGATCTCGCGGTGATCGCCTACACGTCGGGGACGACGGGGCGCAGCAAGGGGGCGATGCTCCTGCATCGCAACCTCATCGCCAACGCCCAGGCCGTCTGCGAGGCCTGGCGCTGGACGGCCGAAGACCACCTGCTGCTCACCCTGCCTCTGTTCCACACTCACGGCCTTATGGTGGGCGCCCACGGAACTTTTCTGACGGGAGCCAGCGCCGAACTGCACCGGAAGTTTGATGCCAGGACGGCTTACGACGCGCTGCTCGGTGGTGGTTTCACGATGTTCTTCGGCGTACCGACCATGTACACACGCCTGCTTCGGGAGGCGAAGTCTCAGACCGAACGGCCGGAGCTGCTGCGCCTCTATGTATCTGGGAGCGCGCCACTGAGTCCCCAGGCGTTCGACGAGTTCGAGCGGTTGTTCGGGCAGCGCATCCTTGAGCGTTACGGGATGACCGAGACGATCATGAACCTTACCAACCCCTACGACGGCGAGCGTAGGCCCGGCGCCGTGGGACATCCGTTCCCCGGGCAGGAGGCGCGGGTCGTGAACCTTGAGACTCGCGAACTCATGCCCGCCGGAGAGGTCGGAGAGATCGAAGTCCGCGGTCCTCACGTCTTCGAAGGATACTGGAACCGTCCCGAGGCTACGCAAGAGGGATTCGACGAAGCCGGTTGGTTTAGGACGGGAGATCTAGGCTACGTCGGTGAGGATGGCTACTTTACGATCAGCGGCCGGTCGAAGGAGCTTATTATTAGCGGCGGATACAATGTGTACCCGCGCGAGGTCGAGGACGTGATCGAAGGTTGCCCCGGCGTGGACGAGGTGGCGGTTGTCGGGCTGCCGGATGAGGAGTACGGCGAGCGGGTCGTGGCCGCGGTCGTGCGCGACGACCCTGACCTTACCGCCGAGAGAGTAACGGGCTTCTGCCGAGATCAACTCGCCAGCTACAAGAAGCCCCGCCAGGTAGTATTCGTCAATGACCTGCCGCGCAACGCCCTGGGTAAGATACTGAAGCACGAGGTGCGTGACCAGCTAACAGAAACGGAGGAGTAGGTTTGGGAGCCACGCAAGTAACGCTCGACGTCATAAAAGAGATGGCCGCCGCGATGGAGGAGAACCGCCGCTATCTGACGAAGCTCGACTCGGAGATTGGAGACGGCGACCACGGCACGAATATGCACCGCGGCTTCCAGGCCGCCCTCGAACGGGTTGACGGCGCCGCTCCCGAATCCCCGGCGGACGTTCTGAAAGCCGTCTCGATGGCGCTCATCAGCAAGGTTGGCGGGGCGGCCGGTCCACTCTACGGCACGGCTTTTCTGCGCGCGTCCACGGCTCTCGCGGATAAAGAGGAGGTCTCGGGAGAAGACGCGGCGGCGGCGCTCGAAGCCGCGCTCGCGGGGATAAAGCAGCGCGGCAAGGCCGAAGCGGGGGATAAGACGATGGTCGATGCTCTGGAGCCCGCCGTGGAGGCCGCGAAGGGCGCGGCGGGCGGCAGCGCCGCCGAGGTCTTCCGGACGTCGGCAGATGCCGCGGAGGAAGGAGCGGAGTCAACCGTGGACCTGGTGGCGAAGCGGGGGAGGGCGAGCTATCTGGGTCAACGTGCGGTTGGACACCGGGACCCTGGAGCCACCTCGACGCAACTTCTTCTTGACGCGGCGGCGCGCGTCCTGGAAAGGTCCTGATGGTCGGGCTCGTGTTAGTCTCCCACAGTCCCCAGATAGCCGAGGGCACGGCGGAACTGGTGCGGCACATGGCCGATGAGGTAGAGGTGGTCGCCGTCGGGGGCGACTCCGACGGCACGCTCGGCACGGACCCGGAGAAGATACAGTCTTCCATAGAAGACCTCGACGCGGACGAGGTGCTGGTCTTCATGGATATTGGCAGCGCCGTTCTCTCCGTCGAGACCGTCATGGAAATGCTATCCTCGGAGGCGAGAGAGAAAGTCCGGCTGGTGGATGCGCCGTTCGTGGAGGGCGCTTTCTCGGCCGGGGTCATGGCCTCTACTGGGGCCGGCGCCGACGAGTGCGTGGAGGCTGCGATGGAGGCCCGCACCGAGTCGAAGCTGCACGAGAACTAAGGAGGAGCGACTTGACCGGCCGTATCCCGGAGGACATAAGCAGCTATCCGTTCGATGTGATCGTGGTGGGCGCCGGTATCAACGGCGCCGGTATCGCCCGCGACGCGGCGATGCGGGGTCTCGACGTGCTGCTTTTGGACAAAGGAGACATCGCGAACGGCACGACGCAGTGGTCGACGCGCCTGATCCACGGCGGCCTGCGCTACCTGGAGCACTACGAGATCCATCTCGTGCGCGAGTCGCTCGGGGAACGCGAGAAGCTGTTGCGTATCGCTCCGCATCTCGTCAAACCGCTTCGGTTCGTCATCCCGATCTACGAACGCTCAAAGCGTGGGACGGGTCTGATCCGTCTGGGCATGATCGGCTACGACGTCCTCTCCTTCGACAAGTCCGTCCCGAACCACAAGATGCTCTCCCGCGACGAGGCGCTCGAACTCTATCCGGGGCTCAACCCGGACGGCCTGCGCGGCGCGGCGACCTACTACGAGGGCCAGACGGAGTACGCTGAGCGCATCGCCGTCGAGAACGCCATAAGCGCCCGCGAACACGGCGCGAGCGTCTATACCTACGCCGAGGTCAAACGCCTGCTGTTCGATGAAGAGATGGACGGCGGACGGCGCGTCACCGGCGTGGAGTTCGAGGATCGACTCGGCGGCGGCACGTACACAGCACGCGCTCCGGTCACCGTAAACGTGGCGGGTCCGTGGGTGGACCGCGTGCTGGGCGGTTCTGGAGGGTTCGGCTTCGACGAGGGCGCCGCGAGCGGGGAGGGCAAAGGGCGCATGATAGGCGGCACCAAGGGATCGCATCTCGTCGTGGACCCGTTCCCCGGCGCGCCCCAGGACGCCATCTACGTCGAAGCCCGTAAGGACGGTCGTCCGTACTCCATCGTACCGTGGAACGGCCGGTACCTGATCGGTACCACCGACATCCGCTACGAGGACGACCTCGACTACGTCTCCGCGACGGAGGACGAGATTGACTACCTCATAGAAGAGACTAACGCCGTCATCCCGCGGGCCAGCCTGACCCGCGACAGCGTCCTCTTCACATACTCTGGGGTCCGCCCGCTGCCGTACACGCCCGCGGGCTCGGAGAGCTCCATAACCCGCAGCCACGTCGTCTACGATCATGCGAAGGGCAAATCCGTGGCCGGCGGACGCATCAAAGTGCAGGGCGGCGGGCCGGGGGCGGAGGGTCTCATCTCCATCGTCGGCGGCAAGCTCACCACTTACCGGAACCTCGCTCGCCAGACGGTAGACAACGTCTACGACAAGCTCCATCGCCATGCTCCGCCGTGCCGGACGGATAAAGTACCGCTGCCCGGCGGGGCCACGCGGGACTTCGCCAACTTCGCCGCCGAGTTCAAGGCCACGAGCGGCCTGACCGACGCGCTGGCCGAGCGGTTGCTCAAGCTCTACGGCGTCCGCGCGCCGGATGTCCTGGAGCTTGCCGGAGAAGACTCCTCGCTGCGGATGCCGCTTTCGACAATGGTGACGGTGGAGACCGGTATCATCGGGGCGGAGGTGCTCTACGCTTTCCGCCACGAGATGGCCCGGACGCTCTCCGACGCGTTGCTGCGCCGCACGATGGCCGCTTACGGTCCCAGGGTCGCCCTAGACGTGGACGCCGCCGCCGCCGAGATTGCCGTCAAGCATCTCGGATGGACCGAGACGCGGGCCAAGAGCGAGGTCAAGCAGTTCCGCGAGTACGTCCAGCGCTATAAGCCGAAGGACTTTCACAAGCGGAAAGTCGTGCGAACCTGAGAGGCGAAGTGCGCGTGGAAAGTCGCTGATGGCCCGGTGATTCGTGTTCCCAAGTTCACGTTTGTCCGCGGTTCGCCGGGGTAAAGTGTGAGTGTGTCGAAACGAGAGAAATTAGGAGGTCGAGAAAACGTGCAGACCAACAGAGGAAGCGAAGGCATTCTTTCCGAGGAGATGGCGGAGAAGCGCGAGGAGATAGTCGAGCTTCTGAAAAAAGCGTACTTCATGGAGCTGGAGACGGTGATCAACTACGTCACCAACTCGACCAACCCGGATGGCGTCCGCGCCCAGGAGATCAAAGAGTCCCTTGAGGAGGACATCCAGGAGGAGTTGCAGCACGCGCAGGACTTCGCGGCGCGCATCAAAGAGCTTTACGGTGTGGTGCCGAGCTCGATCGAGTTCAAGGCCGAGCAGCCGTTCCTGCAGCCGCCCGAGGATCAGGTCGATGTCGTTCACGTTATTAAGGGCGTGATCGAGGCGGAGACGGGGGCCATCGAACATTACACCCACCTCATCGAGGTCACCGAGGAGGTTGACCCGGTTACGCAGGACATGGTTATAGCCATCTTGCGCGACGAACAGGGCCACCGCAAGCTCTTCGAGGGCTTCCTCCGCGAGTACGAGGCTGAGGGACTGGCCTAGAGAAGCCGGATCCGAATAGCGTTACACAGAGGCCTGGTCTACGCAGACCGGGCCTCTTTCTAGTTGGCGCTCGCGGTGTCCTCGGGCTGGAGGGCGCCGTCGGTGTACACGTTGCCTGCGTTCCACAGGAGCCAGCCCGTCTCGCCCGAGTCGTAGGTGGACTTCATCTGGGCCTCTATCTCATCAGGACCGTAGTGCGGTGTTCCGAGGTCAAAGTCCTGGAGCCAGGGCCGTATCTCTATGTTTGGGTTTACAGGGTCGGTCTTTTTCTTGAAGTCGGCTAACGCGTTCTTGATAATTTCGTAGGGCTTGGAGTTGGGGTCCGTGTACCCGTAGCTCCCGGATGGGAAATGCGACGGGTAGACCATCGGGCATATAACGTCGAGGTTGGGGGCCAGCTTGTCGATGTACTGGCCCACGCCGGCCCCGTCGTCCGTGGCGGCGAGCCCGAATACGTCCGCCGCCACCCTTACCCCGCGCGGTTTGAGCTCATCGTGCGCGTACTTGAGGAACCCCGCGAGCGCGTCCGCCTGAGTCGGGAAGGTCTCTTTACCGTAGTCAACAGTCTCCATCGGACCGTCCGAAGGGAAGCGGACGTAGTCGAACTGGACCTCGTCGAACCCCGCGTCGGCGGCCTCCTTCGCCACGTCTACGTTGTACTTCCAGACCTCTTTCTGGTAGACGCTGGACCACGCGCCGTCGGCGTAGTTCGTCCATGGCCCTCCGGTAGACGAGTCGGTAACGGCCAGGTCTGGACGTTCGCGCGGAAGGATATCGTCCTCGAAGGTCGCCACGCGGGCGATAGCGTACACGTGATGTTCCTTGAGCTTCGCTACCAGAGACTTCAGGTCCGGCAGCGTATCGCGGGTCGCGCCGATCTCTTTCGCCAGCGGTACCTGGGATGGATATAGCACCTCCCCCGTAACGTCCTTAACGTCTATGACGACGGCGTTCAACTCCGTGCGGTCAAGCAGGTCGAGGTACTGGTTCAGGTAGGGCGAGGCGGCTGTGGGGGCGGTCAGGTAGATTCCCTTGATAGCGTCGGGATAGTCCCTGGATTCCGGCGCCGCAATAGAGTCCGTCATTGGCGTCGAGACCCGTGTCAGGTTGACAGGCTTTGCCTGCGCGGACTGCGGATTCGAACTGGTGAGCTTCATGAATCCCAGGAGCGCGGGGATCAGCACGATAAGGAACAATCCAACCACCAGCAGTCTGCGCTGGCGGTAGCGACGGCGTCGGCGGCTCGTATACACAGGTGACACTATACCTGCGGCATCCGGTTTTGCAAAAGATGGCAATTATCTCTTCGACGCAGGGGTGCGATGCTCGTACTCTCTAATCCTTACAGCAGAACTCTAGCGTCGCCACCCCGCCTCTGTCTTCGGGGCAGAATACCCTAGCACTTCTTTAGCACTTTTGGGTAGCAACAAACCACCCTTTCTGACGATGCGCCTCGCTCGTGCTCGCTAGTATGATTCTTGCGTTGCGTAAAAGGGGCGGGGGTTCGATCCTCCCCATCCCCGCTCCTGTGCGAAGGATGGCTACATGGCGAGAACATTCTCCTACTCATGGATGGCGACGGCGATGGTGTTGGCCGTGAGCCTTTTGGCTCTGCTGACGATTCAGAAACCTGCTGAGGCTGCCTTCCCCGGCAAGAACGGCAAGATAGCCTTCGTGAGCAGGCGCGACGGCAACCGCGAGATCTACACCATGAACACCGACGGATCGGACCAGACACGCCTGACCCATAATCCGTGGGACGATGTGACGCCCGCTTGGTCGCCTGATGGGACCAAGATAGCTTTCGAGAGATTTCGCTACCATGACAATATTCTCGACGATGAGATTTACACCATGAACGCTGACGGGTCCGGGCAGACAAACATCACCAATTCCCCGACGGATGAGAGTAGCCCATCCTGGTCGCCCGACGGTAAGAAGATAGCTTTCTATAATGGAGGTGGGATCTATACTGCAAATGCCGACGGCTCCAACCGGACGCTCCTGACGACCGGGGGCGGCCTCGCCCTCGAGTGGCAGCCCAACACCTCACCTACCATCGCCTCCCGCCGTCCTGCACCAGGCTCGACCACGACCGACCGTACCCCCGCTATAGCCGCGAAGATCTCGGACACGCAGACCGACCTCTCCGAGACGGGCATAACGCTAAGGCTCGACGGCAAGGCGGTAGCAAGGAATAACTTCTCCTACGACCGGTCCACCGACAGGCTCAGGTATGTTCCCGTCAGCAATCTCTCCTTCGGCTCCCATGAGGTGAGGGTGACAGCACGCGATGACTCGGGGTTGGGTAAGGCACAGACCTGGAGCTTCAAGGTGGTCCGGTAGGTGCGGTGTGTAGTCCCGTAGGCCTAAAAGGGGAGCACGGAGCATCTAGTGAAGAGAGAGGATCCGCTCTCATCCCGGAGATCCATGACGTGCGAGACGCGAGCGTACCCCCTAGATCAAAGGGATAATCACCCGGAAGATACTCTCGCAAACGACGAATGTAAGGAAACGCTCACTGCCGGAAGCGTAAGCGAGGGAACCTTACCGTCCCGCAAACAGTCTTGGAGTTTATGTTACACGAAAGTGAAATTCGTGTTAAATCCACGTAAACCCTCGTGCCGGGATATGTTAAATCCATGTTATCTGGTTATAGTGTGGCGGGTTTGACAAGGGAGGCTTGGAAGGGATGGATGGAGCTTTGATCCTCGCGTTGATCGCTATAGCTCTAGCTTACGCCTTCGACTTCGTGAACGGCTTCCACGACACCGCGAACGCAGTGGCAACCATTATCTACTCCAGGGCGATGAAGGGGCGCGACGCTATCATCATGAGCGGCGTGCTGAACTTCCTGGGTGCGGTCATAGTCGGAACCGCGGTAGCGATGGTCATTACCAAGGTCATCCCCGAGGACAAAGTGACTATACAGTTGATCCTTGCCGCGCTGGTCGCCGGACTGGTGTGGAATTTAGGGACCTGGTACTTTGGGCTTCCGGTGTCCAGCTCGCATACGCTGGTGGGGAGTTTGTTCGGAGCGGGTCTTGCGGCCAACTGGCTCGACGGGGTGTATTGGGGTGCGCTTACCCAGATCATTCTGGCCCTTCTGGTCTCTCCTGTTCTGGGACTGGCGCTGGGGTGGGCGATTACCCGCTTCTCCCGGATACTTTCGAACCGGCACTCCACCTCCAGGGGTTACGCGCCTCCGAGTAATTATATAAACGGTACGCAGCCACCGAAAGTCTTCCGGTGGTTGACTATTCTCTCCGGGGCGGCGGTCTCTTTCTCGCATGGCTCGAACGACGGGCAGAAGACGATGGGAGTCATAACGCTCATCCTAATCGCCGAGTTCGGACGTTCGCAAGAGGCGGGCGTGCCGTTCTGGGTGGTAGTCACTTCAGCGACGGCAATCGGGCTCGGGACCATGATCGGGGGCTGGCGCATCATCCGTACCGTGGGGGAGAAGATCAGTGGCTCCGGCTTCACCCACGTCCAGGGCTTCGGGGCGCAACTGGCGGCGGCCGCGGTCATCCTCGTGGGTAGCCGCTTCGGTGCGCCGGTCTCGACTACTCATGTTCTCAACTCGGCCGTGGCGGGGGCTACGGTGAGCGAGCACACCCGCAAAGGTTTGAACCTCCAGACGGTATCTTCCATCGTGCTGGCCTGGCTCATGACGATCCCCGCGGCGGCGCTCGTGGCCGCCCTGATCTACTTCGCGATCACCCTGATCTAGACCACTGAGAACCGGATTTCCCCTAGACCTGTCCGGCGATAGTGGGCTGCGGTATAATCCCGTTCGTAACACGATGGACTATCCTTATCCTAAACGCACCCCGCCCGCCAGCCACGGTCTCACCATCGTCGTGAGTTTCTAACCGTGCCGGAGCCTCTTTTATCCTGGCTTAACCTCCTTCTGGCCCTGTTCCTGGTCGGATTGAACGCCTTTTTCGTGGCGGCGGAGTTTGCGCTGGTTCGGGTCCGCGAGTCCCGCATCGTGCAGCTCGAACAGGAGGGAAGCGCCAGGGCGAGCGTGGTCCACGCGGCATTGCGCGACCTCGACTCTTATCTCTCTACGAGCCAGGTTGGTATTACTATGGCCTCCCTGGCGCTTGGTTGGGTCGGGGAGCCGGCGGTGTCGCATCTCATCCATCCTGTGCTGGAGGCTGTCGGAATAACGAGCGAGCGGATCATCGGGATCATCGCGGTGGTTTTGGGGTTCACGTTCATCACGTTCGCGCATCTCGTCTTCGGGGAGCAGGCGCCCAAGTACTTCTCCATCCAGCGGGCGGAGGGCGTGGCGCTCTGGATCAGCCGCCCCCTCAAGGTGCTTATGTTGATCTTCCGCCCGGTCGTGTGGCTCGTGAACGCTTCGACGAACTTCGTGTTGCGGCCGTGGGGCGTCCGGCTCGGCGAGGAGATGGAGGCGCATTCGGAGGAGGAGCTTAGGATCATGATCTCTTCCTCAACCGCCTCCGGCGTCCTCGATCCGGAGGAACGCGACTACCTTAACAACGTCTTCGACTTTGGTGACACGGTAGCCCGAGAGATCATGGTCCCCCGGCCGGACATCGAGGCGCTGCCGCGTAATGCTCCGCTTTCGGACCTTGCCGAAAAGGCGGCTTTCGGGCGCTATACGCGCTATCCGGTCTACGAAGAAGACCTGGACCACATCATGGGCGCGGTACACGTCAAAGACCTCTTCCGGGCGTCCAAGGAAGAAGCCGAGAGCTTCGACATACGGCCCCTGATCCGGGAGTGCCTCGTCATCCCCGAGAACAAGCGCATCGAGGAGATCCTCAAGGAGTTCCAGCAGCGCAAGCTCCAGATGGCGATAGTCATTGACGAGTGGGGATCGGTCGAGGGACTTATCACCATAGAAGACGTGCTGGAGGAGCTGGTAGGAGAGATACAGGACGAGTTCGACGAGGGCGAGGCCGCAATCGAGAAGATTGGGGATGACCTCTACGCCATAGACGGCCGCATCCCGATCACCGACGTCAACGAGCACTTCGACCTCGACCTGCCCCACGAAGACTTCGACACCATTGGCGGATACATCCTGGGCTCCCTGGGCCGTCCGCCCGAGCCGGGCGATACGGTAGAAGCCGAAGGCGCCACCCTGAACGTAAAGAACGTAGACGGTCCCCGCGTCTCGATGCTCACCCTGCGGCGGGACGCTAATCCCGCGAACTGAGTTGATTACGGCTCTGGAGCTAGACGATGCCTGCTCACCTTTAACCTGAAGTTCGTAGATTCGCCAGGGAAGATCCCCGGTAAGCCCCGAGGATTACGGCAACTGTATACCGCGCCTGCTAACATTGCACGGGCGTGATTCGTAGGATTGTTTGAGTAGATCGGCGGTCGTATTTGGCTACGGAGGCGGAACGCGGGCAGGACCTTTCGGCGTTGACGAGCGGTGCCATGGCCGGTATATGGGCTTGGGTGCGTGAGAAGATTCCGTCAGGCGTCGAGGTTTTCGACGCCCACGCCCACATCGGGGCCGACGTCGACACGCGGACTATGACTGGCGATGGGCTGTACGAAAGGATGTATGCGGCCGGCGTAACCCGGTCGATAGTCTTCCCGCTAAACGACCCGAACGCCCGCGATGATTACTCCGGACCGAACGACGTGGTCTGGAACGCCCACGAGGAGCGGCCGGATCGCTTCGTTCCCTTCTTCCGCCTGAACCCGCATCTGGACTACGAGGCCGAGTTCGGGCGGTGCGTGGAGCGCGGCTTCAAGGGGCTCAAGCTCCACCCGGTCTCCCAGAAGTTCGAGCTGGACGAGCCGCGGGTAGTTCGGTTATTCGAGATGGCAGCGGCGGCGGACCTTCCGGTTTTGATCCACGCGGGGTTCGGGATGCAGCGTATCGTCGAGCCGCTTCTGCCGACCATAGACGCTCATCCCGAGCTTCGTCTGATCCTGGGCCACTCCGGGATGGTGGAGGTCCTGGAGGCCGTCCGGGCCTTCGAGGGCCACGAGAACGTCCTCTTCGAGACTTCGGTCGTAAGGTCCAAAGACCTCTATATCCTCTTCAGCTACCTGGACCCGGCGCGCATTTGCTACGGCTCGGATATTCCCTACGGAGACTACCCTTCCACGCTGCACGCGGCGCTCGCCGCCGCCGAGACCGCGGGTGTGCCGGATGAGGCTTTGCCGGGACTGCTCTACGGCAACATCCGGCGGTGGTTCCCATGAGAAAGGAAAACGAGACGGCGTCTACGGCGATCCGCGTCGGCCATCTCCTCCGCATCAACAGCTACCTGGACGGCGCGATCCTCTCGATGTGGATGAATAGTCCGCGCGCTCCCGTAGTAATGGGCATGGTCGAAGCGAGCATCCGCCACGAGGGACCGGGCGGGAAAGACGAAGAACTTCTGAAGAAGCTCCGGGACCTCGTCGGCGAGGCCCGCGAGTTCCACGCCTCGGATGACTTTCCGCCTGCGATGGCCCGCATGCGCGTGGCGCACGACCTCATCGCCCTGTATATCATCCGGCTTGCGGAGGCCCCGGTCTGAACAGGGAGCATTCGTCCATTGGATGTCCCGAAGACACTCCGCTCGTGGAGGTGCGTCGAGGCGGGCTGATCGAGAGTCTCCATCGCGGCCGCGTCGCTGTTTGTGATCCCGAGGGCGAGGTCCTCGAAGCTAGTGGAGACCCGGACGGCTACGTGTACGTCCGTTCCTCTGCCAAACCTTTTCAGGCGTTGCCGCTCGTCCTTTCCGGCGTGGCCGGCGACTTCGGACTTACTGAAGAGGAACTGGCGGTCGCCTGCGCCTCGCACAACGCCGAGGAGCGGCATATGGCCGCCGTGCGTTCGATACTGGACAAGGCCGGTCTCTCGGAAGAGGCTCTCCAGAACGGCGCGCATCCGCCGATGTATGAGCCCGCCGCGGCGAAGCTCATTCAGGGTGGAGAGGAGCCTCGCCCTATTCACGGCAACTGTTCCGGCAAGCACGCCGGGATGCTCGCCGTCTGCGTCCACGAAGGCTGGGACACGGAGAGTTACAGGGACCCGCGTCACCCGTTACAGCAGTGGATACTCACGCTTATCGCCGAAGTCTGCGGAGTGGAGCGCGACGCCATAGTTCTCGGAGGAGATGGCTGTGGCGCGCCGGCTTTCGCCATGCCTCTTAGGAACCTAGCAACTGGATTCGCCCGGCTCTCGGCCGGGGAGAGACTCAGCCCGGAACTGGCGAACGCCGCGCGCGAAGTCCGGGATGCTATGCGGAATCATCCCTTCATGGTCGCCGGGACCGGCCGATTCGATACAACCGTTATGGAAGCCACAAGTCTCGTGGCGAAGAGTGGGGCCGAAGGCGTCTTCGCCGCTGGAAGTCCCGGAGGATGGGGGATGGCGATCAAGATCTCCGACGGCTCGGGACGGGCTGTGCGTCCCGCCGCCCTCGCGGCGCTGGCCCGGCGGGGTGTGGACATTGGGGAGGCGCGCGCTATCCCGGTGCGGGACCTGGGCGGCGAGCAAGTCGGGGAGATCAAAGCTCTCCTCTGACGGCGCGGGATACAATCATCCCTGCAATGGGTGAGATCAACTACACGGAGCTTGACTGGCGGGAGGCGGTCCTTCTCGGCGCCGCGCTCCGGGATGGAGTGATCGAAGCGGTCTCTGAAGAGGCTCGCACCCCCCAGGAGGTCGCGGACGGGTTGGCGCTCGACGCCCGAGCGGTCTACGTGCTCCTGGCCGCGCTCGAAGAGCAGGGTATCTTGGATGAAGGGACGCGAGGTTTCCGGCTTCGGCCGGAACACAGGGCTCCGCTGCTGGACGCCGGGTATGCGGATTACGCCGGGGAGAGCGTCGTTCACCGGTTCGAGTTGATCGGAAGCTGGAGCCGCATTCCAGAGGTGCTTCGGAGTGGGGAGCCGGTCGAAGATCGGACCTCGCGGGACTTCGGCGGAACGGCGACCTTTATCCAGGCGATGCGCCGTAGGGCGCGGCCCGGCGCGGGTTCGGTCGCCTCGGCGGTGTTGCCGCGTCTGCCAGATGGCGCCCGAATACTGGACGTGGGAGGCGGTCCGGGTACGAACGCGGAGGCTTTTGCGCGGGGTGGGGCGCGGGTCACGGTCTTTGATCGGCCCGGAGTGATCGAACTGATGCGCGAGCAGCTCGCCGAAGCGGGCGTCGACACGGAAGCAGGGGACATGAATGACGCGTTGCCGGAGGGGCCGTTCGATGCGATCTACTTCGGAAATACATCGCACATGTACGGCCCGGAGGAGAACCGGGCGCTGTTCGAGAGGATGCGCGGCCCGCTCGTCTCCGGCGGGCTGCTGGTAATCCGGGAGTTCGTCCGCGGCATGAGCGAGGACGCCGCGCTCTTCGCCGTCAACATGCTCGTGACGACCTCGCGTGGAAACACGTACACGGCGGCGGAATACGAGGAGTGGCTCCGGGCGACAGGGTTCGAGGCGATAGAGATAATCCCGGTGCCGGGCAGGGGGACGCACCTGATCCTGGCGCGAAACCCATGAGTGACGAGGGAACAAACTACCCGGATAAGTTAACCCAGCGTCGGGCCGTCAAGTGGCTTCGGCCCGCGCTGACCGTCTTGTTACTGCTGGTTCTCGGGACCTTGTATTTTGTCTCGGAAGCTTTTCGCACCGAGGCGGATCGGGCGGTTCGGGTACTCGCGAGCGGAGACATCGAGGCCGTCCGGGACTACATCCTGTCCTACGGCGCCTGGGCTCCGGTGGTATCGGCGGGGTTGATGGTGCTCCAGGCTTTGCTGGCGTTCCTGCCGTCTTTCATACTGGCGTTCGCCAACGGACTCGCGTTCGGCGCGTTCTGGGGCGGGATGTTGAGCCTGGTAAGTGCGGCGTTGGCGGCGGCCATATCGTTCGGGATCGCGCACGCTCTCGGCCGCGCGCCGGTAGAGGCGATGGTCGGCAAGCGAAGCCTGGGAGCGGCGGACAAGTGGTTCGCGCGTTACGGAGTCTACGCGGTCCTGATCGCGCGTCTCATCCCGGTAGTGTCTTTCGACGCGATCTCTTACGCGGCCGGTCTCGCCAGAATGAGGTTTCTCGGTTTCCTGATCGCGACCGTCGTTGGAATGACCCCCGCGACCTTCGTATATGCTTTCCTCGGACAGCGGGCCCCGCAATACATCAATGTTCTCCTCGTCGTCTTCGGAATCGTTGTCGCGGGAGGAATCGTGGCTGCAATAGTGAGTCGCCACCGAAGCGGAAAGCCGTTACCCTAACCGATATTAGGGTAACTCTTGTCCAAAGCCGCGATCAGGTCCTTCAAGTTGCGCCGGTTCTGTCCCAGGTCACTCTTGCCCACGCGGGACACGCTATCGAACTCTACCCTGGAGCCCTCTTCCTGGCTTTCGATCCTGATTGTTACGTCGTCCTTGAAGTGAAAGAGGCGCGATCTTCTTATTGCTCTCAATCCTCCCTTGCCGGCGGACTCTAACGTCCAGCGGGGTAGTTCTTCTATAGTCCGCCGAAGCGCCTCGACAATTTGTTCCGGAGGAAAAGGATATGTTCGGATGGCGCGCGCTGAGTTCGGGGTCGGACGCTCGATGTCTCTCATGCGCGAGTATTGTAGAACGATTTAATATGCGCGTATGAACCTCACGCCGGAGATCCTCGAAGCATGCTATAGGGCGGGAGCGTTCCCGATGGCCGACGGCTACGGGCGGGTAGAGTTTTACCGTTCCGACCCGCGTTCCATCCTGGAGTTGGAAGCGTTGCACGTCTCCAAGTCGCTGGCGCGTGTGATCCGGAAGGGAACCTATGAAGTTTTCGTGAACCGGGACTTCGAAGCCGTCATAAAGGCCTGCGCGGCCCGGAGGGAGACCTGGATCAACGCCGATATCATCGAAGGGTTCTTGCGGTTCCATAGTGCGGGCAAGGCGCATAGTGTCGAGGCGTACAGGGACGGTGAGCTGGCCGGCGGACTCTACGGTGTCGCCCTCGGCGGCGCGTTCATGGGCGAGTCGATGTTCAGCCGAATGACGGACGCTTCGAAAGTTTGCTTCTATTATCTAGTCGAGCATCTGAAGGAACGCGGGTACGCGCTGCTCGACTGTCAGATACAGAACGATCACCTGGCCCGGCTTGGGGCGGTGGAGATCCCCGGAGACGAGTACCTGCGGCGGCTGGAAAGCGCCCTGACGCTCGATCGCTCGTTCGTCGATTAGGCCTCTATTATCAGTGTGTAAGAGGCGCTCTTGCGCTGCGGTATGGAGCGTGGTAGCGTCCGGATCGTAACGACTCGAACTCTTGGATCGATCAGGAGAATAGCATGGAGAGAGTTTTGACCGGAACGGAAGACGCGACCGTGAATTATGGTACAGGCAAGCGAGGTTTGCGTCTTACGGCGGTCGTCATACTTCTAGGTGTAGTTCTTGCATTGACCGTGGTTTCGCTACTGATACGTGTGGATGCGGCGGAAGGCGCGACCACGTTGCCAAAGGGTTTCGTCAAGGGGCGCGTGGCGGGTGGTATCTCGAACCCTACATCCATGGACGTTGCGCCAGACGGAAGGATCTTCGTGGCCCAACAGGGCGGTAACCTGCGCGTAATAAAAGATGGGCGGTTGCTGCAAACGCCATTCGTGAGGCTCAACGTGGACTCGCGCGGAGAACGAGGGCTCTTGGGGGTGGCCGTGGACCCCAATTTCTCCACCAACCATTACGTCTACGTCTACTATACGGCGAAGAGCCCGAAGATCCACAACCGTATCGCCCGCTACACCGCGAACGGGAACGTGGCGGCGTCCGGTAGCGCGCGTACCCTCCTCAACCTGAACAACTTGAGCGATAAGACCAACCACAACGGAGGAGCGCTGCACTTCGGGACGGACGGCAAGCTCTACGCGGCCGTCGGGGAGAACAACAACCCCAAGAACGCGCAGACGCTGAAGAACCTCAAGGGGAAGATGCTGCGTATCAACGCGGACGGAACTATTCCCAGGGACAACCCGTTCTATAACCGCGCCGACGGCAGGAACAAAGCCATTTGGGCGCTTGGACTGCGGAATCCTTTCAGCTTCGCCGTACAGCGTGGCACCGGAAAGATCTACATAAACGACGTGGGCAAGCAGACTTGGGAGGAGATCAATCGCGGGGTAGCGGGCGCCAACTACGGATGGCCCCGCTACGAAGGCCCCGAGTCGAACCCCAGCTACAGAGGACCCACCTTCGCCTACCGTCACGGCGACACTGGTACAACCGGATGCGCCATCACTGGCGGCGACTTCTACAACCCGCAGAGCAGGCGCTTCCCGGCCGGATACGTTGGCGACTACTTCTACGCGGACTTCTGCAACGGCTGGATACGCCGCTATGACCCCGACACCGATAAGTCTTTCGCATTCGCTAAGGGGACCGGACAGCCAGTAGACATAGACGTTAGCAGCGGCGGTGGATTACTCTACCTCGACCGCTCCAGCGGAGCCGTATACCGAATAGAATACACTCGCTAACCCTGGCTCTCTGATACGTTGTCCGGTCCTGGGGCGCGGCGTGGTAAGCTTGCCGGATGGACAATAAATACCTGAACTTAGAGTGGAGACCGGAGCTCGAACGTCCGGTTTTGATCGCCGGGTTTACCGGCTGGAACGACGCGGCGGAGGCGGCCAGCGTGGCCGTGGATACGCTGGCGAACTCCTGGGAGGCGCGGCGTTTCGGTAGCTTCGATTCCGAAGAGTTCTTCGATTTTCAGGCCACGCGCCCGCACGTCAGCCTGGTCGAGGGCGTGACGCGAAAGGTCGAATGGCCCGAGAACGAGTTGCGCGCGACGGCTTCCAGCCTCGCCGCGACGGGAGGGCGCGGGGCGATCCTGCTCTCCGGGCCAGAGCCAAACTTCCGGTGGCGTTCCTTCTCGCGGACGCTCGTCCAACTCGCCAGGGAGTTAGATGTCGAACTGGTGGTGACGATAGGGGCGCTGCTGGCCGACGTACCGCACTCACGGCCGGTCTCGGTCTCCGCTAATTCGCAAGACCCGGCGCTTATCGAGAACCTGGATCTGTCCTCATCGCGTTACGAAGGCCCAACCGGCATTACCGGCATCCTGCCCAGCATGTGCGCCGAGCAAGGGTTGCCCTGCGTGAGCTTCTGGGCCTCGGTGCCTCACTACCTGCCTTCCGTACCGTCCGCGCCCGCCGCGCTGGCTCTTCTGGGCAACCTGTCCAGCTTGCTTGGTATAGAGGCGGATACCTCGGACCTCGCAAACACCGCCACGGACTACCAGGAGCAGGTCTCGGCGGCCGTGTCCCAGGATTCGGACCTCGCCTCTTACGTGCAGATGCTCGAAGAGCGCTTCGACTCCGCGGCGACCGCGGGCGGTATTAGAGACCTTCCGTCCGGTGACGAGTTGGCCCAGGAACTGGAAGGTTTCCTGCGCGAACACCACGAAGATGACGGGCCGGAAGAGTAGCCTGAACAGGTAACGATAAGTTGCCTAATAGAGTAGGGCCAGCACGAAGACCGTTACGCTCGCCACTCCGACTAGACCCTGCGCGGCGGCGGAGATCAGATAACCCACGAACACGCCGCCCACCGCCCGGGAGGCCCGGCGCCAATCGCCGCGCCCGGAGCCTGCCTGTTCCGCTCCGGTGGAAGACCCGGTGCCTGAAGCCTCGCGTTCACAACGCAGGTACTCGCCGAGAAAGACGCCGCCGGTGGTGCCGAGTATAAGTCCGAACAGCGAGCCTATGCCGAAGAACAGCGCGCCGGCCAGCGCCCCGGCGATACCGCCTATCGCGCCGCCAACCGTGCCCCAGTTACTCGCCCCGAACCTTCGTGCTCCGTAGGAAGTTCCCGCGAAATCCGCGATAAACGCGATGGCCGCGAAGACAAACAGCAGGATGAGGATGAGGACGCCGATTTCCTCGAAGCCTGTGAAAATCCCGTAGAGGAGCGCTGATAAGAAGATTAGCGGGACGCCCGGTACGCCGGGGAGAATGCTGCCGGCAAGGCCGACGAGCATGACGAGGAGCGTGACCACCAGTAGCGGTTCGCCCCCGGACACGGCTCTCTAGCCGATCACGGGCAAGACCTTGCGAGCCTTCTTGCCGGGCTTCTTCAACGCGGCGTTGAGGCTGCCGGACTTGTATCCGGCGAGGTCCAGGGTGACGTAGAGGAAGCCCGCGTCCTTTAGCTCGTTGGAGATCTCCTCCCGCATCGAGAACGCCCGGTCCAGCTCCTCCGCCCCAACCTCCAGCCGGGCGATCTCTCCGTGATGCCTGACCCGCACCTGCCGGAAACCCTCGCCGCGCAGGAACTCCTCGGCCCGCGCCACCTGGGTGAGTTTCTCCGGTGTGATCTCCTGCCCATAAGGGAACCGGCTGGATAGACACGCAAGCGCCGGCTTATCCCAGCTCGGCAAACCTAGATATTGGGCGAGCTCTCGTACTTCCGCCTTGCCAACCCCGGCCACCGAGAGCGGAGAGACTACGCCAAGCTCTTTGGCCGCTTTCCTTCCAGGACGGTAATCGCCCTCGTCGTCCTTGTTGGCCCCATCCACGACGCAGGCGTAGCCTTTCTCCTCGGCCAGCCTGTTCAGGTCCGAGTAGAGCGTGCTCTTGCAGAAGTAGCAGCGATTGGTCGGGTTGCTGGCGTAGTTGGGGTTGTCCAACTCGCGCGTGTTGACCACGAGGTGTTCCACGCCGAGCGACTCCGCGAACCCGGAGGCGAGTTCCAACTCGGACGGTAGATAGGTCTCGTTGTTGGAGGTGACGGCGAGGACCTTGTTCGTCGGAAGCGCCCGCGCGGCGACGGCCAGGGCCAGAGAGGAGTCCACGCCGCCGGAGAACGCTACCAGCGCGCTACCGCGCGGCGCGACGATGGATTCGAGCTCTCTTAGCCTGTTCTCCAGGGTACTTGTGGAAGCGGTTTCCATTTCACATCCTCTCTAGGTCGCGGTGGTCTGGGAGAGCCATTGGATGACCTCCTCCGCGCTCCTGTCCGGCGGAAACACCGGGTAGAAAACTTTGGTGATGCTACCTTCGTCGATGACGAGCGTGAGACGCTTTATAAGGCTCATGCCGCCCGCCTCGAAGGTTGGCAGGGTGAGAGCGCCCGCGAAGTCGAGTTTCTCGTCGCTCAACAGGTCGAAGGGCAAATGGAGCCTTTCGGCGGCCTCCTTCTGGTATTTGGTGTCCTGGGCGCTAAGGCCGAATACCCTGGCGCCGAAAGAGCCAAGCTCCTCGTGATGGTCGCGGAACGAACACGACTGCGGCGTGCATCCCCGGGCGCCCGGTATCTCGTTCCACCCTGCCGGCAGGGCCTGATCCGGCCTGCCAGTGCGCGGATAGCAGTACACGACGCTCTTTCCGGGGAGCGCCGAAAGGTCCACCACATCACCGGAAGTGGACGTCAGAGAGACGGATGGAACCCTCATCCCCGGTAGGTGGTCGCAGGCTCCATCGTCGGTGGGGACCGGGATGTTTTCGGGAAGCTCGTATACGTTGTCTGACCTTGTCATGATCTCTCTACGCCTGTTCCAGGACTATTGCGGCGTTGTGGCCGCCGACGCCGAGGTTCGCGCAGAGGGCGGCTTCGAGGTCGGGGACTTTTCGGGGTTCGTTTACCACGTAGTCGAGGTCGGCGCATCCGTGACCGGGTTGGTCCAGGTTCCGCATCGGCGGGATGGTCCTCTCCTTCATGGCAAGGGCGGTGACGACGGTCTCGAGGGCGCCGCTCGCGCCCAGTGAGTGGCCGAGGGTGGATTTGGTGGCGGAGACCTTGACGTCCGGGTTGATCCGGGCCATCGCCTGGGACTCGGGGCCGTCTCCGGCGACGGTTCCGGTTCCGTGCGGGTTTATGTAGCCGATCTGACCTTCTTCGAGGCCGGCGTCTTTTACCGCGAGCTGCATGGCCCGCATGATGCCGCTGCCGTTCGGGTCCGGGTCGGTGATGTTGTAGGCGTCCGTGGTGCGCCCGACGCCGGTTATCTTCGCGTAGGGCTCCGCGCCCCGCCGCTCGACTGACTCGGCGCTTTCCAGGATCACGACCCCCGCGCCCTCGCCGATGACGAAGCCTTCGTGGTTGATGTCGTAGGGCCGGCAGGAACCCTCGGGGTCGTCGTTGAGACGGCTCATCGCGCGCATCGCTATAAAGCCCGCCATTATCACGGGGGTGAGTGGAGCCTCTGAGGCGCCGCAGATCACCATGTCCGCGTCGCCCCGGCGGATGAGGTCGTAGCCGATCCCCATCATGTCCGTGCCGCAGGTGCAGGCCAGGGCGCCCGCAGAGGAGGGACCCTGCACGCCGAGCTGAATGCCGATATGGGCGGCGCCCGAGTTTGGCATGATCTTGGTGACGGCGAACGGGTTGACCCGGCCCGGACCCTTGCTGTCTATGGTGGCCTGGGTATCGTCCATGCTCTCCGCGCCGCCGAGGCCGCTGCCCAGGATCAAACCTACACGCTCCGGGCGTTCTCTCAATACGTCCCACGCGCCGGCGTCTTCCAGGGCGAGCTTCGACGAGGCCAGACCCATCTGAGCGAACCGGTCCGTCCGCTGCACGACCTTCCGGTCCATGAAGTCTCTTGGCTCGAAGTCCGTACACTCGCCGGCGATCCTGACCTCGAAGCCGTCCGTGTCGAAGCGCGTGATGTGCCCGATCCCGCTCTCGTTCGCCAGCAGCGAACTCCAGAACTTCTTGCGGCCAACCCCAATTGGGCTGACCATTCCTATCCCCGTTATATAAGCCTCCGGGCGTCCGTTTGTCATCTCGCCCCCTACTAAGGTCTCCTCGCACGCTAACCACCGAATCTTAGCATTACCTCATCGCCCTGACTCTGATTAAAGCTTCCGCCTATGATGGCCGATAACCTCTGACAGTGCGGCGCTGGAATAGATAGGGGGTTGAATGGCTCAGTGGGTGGCGGCGTTCGTGGGCGAGAGCGCGCGTGAGAATTACGAGATAACGCGCGCCACGGGAGATTTTTGGGTTGCCTCTTCCCGGACCCCCATGCGCGAGTCGAGGCCCGGAGACAGAGTCCTCCTCTACGTCTCCGGCGAAGGCTTCGTTGGCGAGGCCGAGGTTGCCTCTCGCGCCAGCGCTCCCTACGGCGGCGCGAGGTGGGCCGGAGGAGCGCCCGCCCAGGGCATCTCTCTTCGTATCTTCCGGCAGTTCGCCGCGCCCGTTCTCTACAAGTTTCCCCAAAAGGGTGTGCATTCGACCCTCGGTTTTCATCCGTTCACGCTTACCGGCGGATTCACGAAGATCTCCGAGGAGGGCTTGAACGACGTGCTCGTCCGGGCCACTCTGAGCAATGGAAATCCAAGCCACACCAGCAAGAAACCGGATAGGGCGACCGTGAGATCCAGCTTGAAGGTGGCGGAGACGCCCTGTGAAACATCAGCCCAAGCCGCTACGCGGACGCGCCCTCAACCGGATCGCCGTCCGGCCGAAAACGAGAGCCGGGAGAAACGGTTCGCCGGACAGCACGCGATAGCCGAGGGCCGGAAGCGCGCCACGTTGTGGAAGCTCGCCGAAGCCGGAGCGTACGCCGTCAACTGGAAGGACGCTGAGAAATACGCGAAAGGTAAGAGGAGAGAGGCGGAACGAACGTGGCTCGCGGGCGGGAGAGGTGAGGAGAAGGTTGGAGCAGAGCTGGAAGGACTTCGGGAGCATGGCTTCTACATATTCCACGACGTTCAGATTTCGGGTGTAGGTAACATAGACCACGTCGCGCTCGGCCCGTGCGGGTTCTTCGCTATCGAAACGAAGAGTCACGGAGGCAAGGTCCGAGTCAGTGGCGGGGAGATCCTTCGGAACGGGCGTCCCTTCGAGAAGGACTTCGTGGCCCAGAGCTGGAGGGGTTGCTTCCGCCTGAGAAAGATCCTAAACGCCCAGGTGGTCCCTCTTCTCTGCTTCACCGACGCTTTTGTCGAAGGGCGAACCTTCGTCCGCGGCGTGAGGGTGCTCCCACTCCCCTGGCTGAAGGAGGGGATACTGGAACACAAAATGCCCCACGACTCCCGGATGATCGCCCAGGCAGTCAACGCACTCGGCGCCGCGACCGGATGCTTCCCGTCCGCCGTTCCCCGGTCTCGGGAGCAGTAATCTCCTAACGAGCTACCCTCGGGGCGAATAGCGATGCTTCCGCGCGGCACCCACTATGCTATACCTCTAGGGATGATGTGGAGAGGCGCGCTTTGATCTTTTTTCTTGCTGTAATCCTGTTTTTGGCGAACTTCACGTTAGGCCTGCTCGTCCAGTTCCGCATCGTTGACACGAAACCTTTTCGATGGCTGCACCATGCGCTGTTCTTCGCCGTATTCGCGTCGGCGGCGCTGGCCGTCGCCGTGGGGTTCTGGCGCGAGCAACCCTACCGGTGGGTTCTCTTGCCGGTGCTGGCGCTTTTCGCCGTGCTACCCAGGGTGCGGGCCGGGACCCTGGGACACGCGGCCCTGGCGAGCGGGGCTTTGATCCTCTACGTCACCGGATGCGTATTTACGCTTTAGGAGGTTTGATTGGATTTCCTCGAAGTCGTTAAACGTCGCAAGACCACCAACGGTCCCTTCCTGCCCGACCCGGTCAGCGAGGAGCACCAGCGCCTGCTGGTCGAGGTCGCGGGTATGGCGCCCTCGCACTTCAACAGCCAGCCCTGGCGCTTCGTGCTCGTTGACGACCGCGAGACCATCGAGGAGATGGCGAGGATCAGCGGCGAGAGCATGACACGCGTCTTCGAGGAAGGGACTTTTTTCAAGCGCTACCGGCGCTACTTCCGGTTCTCCGAGCAGGAGATGGAAGAACGGCGCGACGGCATCTACTTCGACCAGCTCCCGCGTATCCTCAAACCCTTTACCCGCCAGGTCTTCTCCGGCGCGTCGCAGGTCCTCATGAACCGTTTCGGCATCCCGAAGACGCTGGGCGAGGACAACCGTAAACTGGTCGCGGGCGCGCCTCTTTTGCTGGCTGTCCTACTAGACAAAAACGAATATCGGCCCGGTGAGCTTTCCGGGTTCTACTCGGTATTCGGGATGGGGGCGGCCATAGAGAACGTATGGCTGACGACGGCGGCGCTCGGGATGGGTATACAGTTCATTTCGTTCCCGATGGAGGTCCCGGAGAACTGGCGGAGGGTCCAGGAGCTTCTGAAGGTACCGGACGACCTGGAGCTGATGGCCGTCTACCGGATGGGATACGTGCCGGAAGAGCAGCGCCGGCCCACCATCGACTGGTCGAGCCGCCAGCGCAAGCGCGTCTCACAGTACGTCTTCCGCAACACTTGCGAGCAGCCCGAACCGGACGCCGGGAGCGCCGCGAACGTCCCGCGAGGCTTCGAGACCGGCTCGCGGCCGGGTGCGCGGTGAACGAGGCAAACCCAAGAATTCTCTCCGTCGCGACGGCCCTGCCGCCGCATCGCATGGGGCAGCGGGAGGTAAAGGAGTTCGCGCGCGGCATGTTCTCCGGGACGTACCGGGACATTGAGCGCCTCGCCTCGATTTTCGACAACGTCCAGGTCGAGAGCCGTTACTTCTGCGTTCCGATGGAGTGGTTCGAGCAGAACCACACCTTCCCCGAGAAGAACGCTCTCTACGTGGAGCACGCCCAGGACCTCTGTGAGAAGGCCGCCCGGCGGGCGATGGACCGGGCGGGAGTAGAGCCGGATGAAATCGGGGCGATCTTCTTCGTCTCCACGACCGGCTTCGCGACGCCCTCGCTCGACTCGAAGATGATCTTTAGCCTCGGCCTCTCCGAGCACACGCGCCGCGTGCCGATCTGGGGCCTCGGGTGCGCCGCCGGGGCCGCCGGTCTCGCCCGCGCCGCCGACTACGCGCGTCTCTACCCGGACCAAAAAGTGCTCCTCGTCGGCGTCGAGCTTTCCGGGCTTACCTTCCAGCGCGGCGACCGCTCCAAGAGCAACCTAATCTCCACCAGCCTCTTCGCCGATGGAGCCGCCGCCGTGGTGCTGGGAACTGAAGGCCCTGGCCCTTCGCTAATCGGCAGCTACAGCACAACCTGGCCGGACACCGAAGACGTAATGGGCTGGGAGCTTATAGAGACCGGCCTCAAGGTCCAACTCTCCAAGAGCGTACCGGAGATCACACGTCGCAAGTTCCGCGGCAACCTCTATGATGCCTGTGTCTCTCTGGGTCTAAAGCTGGAGGACCTCCAGCACTTCGTGCTTCACCCCGGCGGCGCGAAGGTGCTGGACGCCTTCGAAGAGGTGCTTGGTCTCGAACCCGGCGGACTTACCTTTTCCCGCGCCGTGCTGCGTGAATGCGGCAATATGTCCAGCGTGACAGTCCTCTTTATCCTGGAACGTTTCCTGGAGAGCGCGGAGTTCTCGGAAGGGGAACTCGGCGTCCTATCGGCGATGGGACCGGGTTTCTCGGCGGAGCATGTGCTCTTCAGGCTTTAGGTTTCAGGTGTCAGGCATCAGGTCTTGTGGCTCCCCCGTACTTATTGGCGCGGGTTGAGCGGGGTGTTTCTCGTCTCGGCGGTAGCTCTCGTCGCCTTGCAGCGCCTTATGGAGCTCCGTTACTCTCGCCGCAACGAGCGTCGCTTGCGGGCCAGTGGAGCTATCGAACGCGGCGCCGGTCACTATAAGGCCATGGTCTCCATCCATAGCCTCTGGCTTTTTTCCACGTTGGTCGAGGGGCTGTTGCGTGGCCCAAACATTCCGGCGTGGTGGACGGTCCCGCTGGCGGCTTTCCTGCTCGTCCAGCCGCTCAGGTACTGGGCCATCGTCTCGCTTGGAGAGAACTGGAACGTCCGGATACTAGTTCTGCCGGGCGAGAGGCTCGTCCGGCGCGGCCCGTACCGTTACTTCCCACACCCGAACTACGTGGTGGTGGCGGTAGAGGTGGTTGCGTTCCCGCTCATCTTTGGCGCGTGGATCACGGCCGTTCTGTTCACCGCGCTCAACGCCGCGTTCCTCCGCGTGCGGATACGCGAGGAGGAGCGGGCGCTAAGGGAGATTGCGGGCTAAGATAAGTGTCTCTCAGCCGGTCAGCATGTCCGAGACAAAGCTGAGTCGCTGAAAAGTTGAAGCGTTTACGAGCTCATAAAGGGAGTTTTAATGCTTGATCTCAGATACATTCGCGAGAACGCCGAAGCCATCCAGGAGAACTGCGAAAACCGGGGAGTCGAAGCTGACGTGAAGCTGCTCGTGGACCTTGCGAACCGGCGTTCGGCGCTTATCCAGGATCTCAACGAGCTGAAACAGCGCCAGAACCAGATGGCGAAAAGCGTCGGGAAAGAGCGCGACGAAGAGGCCCGTCGTGGGCTCATCGGAGAATCGCGGACGTTCAAGGAGCGAATTCCCGAGAAGGAGTCCGAGCTACACGAGGTGGAGGATCGGCTGCGGGAAGAGCAACTAAAGATCCCCAACATGACCCACCCCGACTCACCTATAGGTAAGGACGACAGTGAGAACGTCGAGATACGGCGCTGGGGTGAAATCCCCGAGTTCGACTTCAAGCCGAAGGACCACGTCCAGCTCGGCGAGTCCCTCGGCATCATAGACTTCGACGCGGGCGCGAAGACGACGGGGAGCAAGTTCTACTTCCTTCGCGGCGACGCCGTTATTCTGGAGCTTGGGCTCATCCGGTACGCGATGGACATTCTCATGGAGCGCGGGTATGAGCCGACTATCACGCCGGACCTGGCGCGGGACGAGGCGCTCGTCGGGACGGGCTTCATACCGAGGGGGCCGGAGACCCAGATCTACTCGGTCGAGGACTCGGAGCTCTCGCTCATAGCTACGGCGGAGATCACCCTCGCCGGACAACATGCCGATAAGATCCTGGAGGAAGACGAACTTCCTCTCCGCTACGCGGGTCTCTCACATTGCTTCCGCACCGAAGCTGGTTCTCACGGACGGGCGAGCCGGGGCCTCTACCGCGTACACCAGTTCACGAAGGTCGAGATGTTCGCCTTCTCCACCCCCGAGCAGTCCGAAGACGTGCACAACGAGATGGTCGGGATCGAGGAGAGGATCTTCCAGGGTCTCGGCCTGCCGTACCGGGTCGTGGACATCTGCACCGGCGACCTCGGCGGCGCGGCCTACCGCAAGTACGACCTCGAAGCCTGGATGCCGGGCAGGGGAGAAGCCGGCGACTTCGGCGAGGTTACCAGCACCTCCAATACCACCGACTACCAAGCCCGTCGCCTTAAGATCCGCTACCGCAAGGACGGTGGCCGTCCGCAACTCCTCCACACCCTCAACGGCACCGCCCTCGCCCTGAGCCGCGCTTTCGTCGGCTTGCTGGAGATCTACCAGCAGGAAGACGGATCGGTTCGCCTGCCCGAAGCGCTCGTACCGTATATCGGTAAACAGCTTATAGAACACGCCGGTTGACCCAACCCCGCGCTGCTCTTGACAGACGCTAGTCTCTTCCCGTAATATATCGAGAACGGATATATCAACTAACGACTGTCCGTGGGAAAGGAGTTGTATCGGATGCCGGAGACGGGGCGGGATCCGGGGGCACTTCTGCCGCTGAGGCCTGCGGTGTTGCATATCCTGCTGGCGGTGGCGGATGGAGAGCGGCATGGTTACGGCATCATGCGGGAGGTCGAGGAGCGGACGGGTGGCGAGACGCGGCTCGGTCCGGGGACGTTGTACGGCTCGATCAAACGCATGCTAGCGGACGGGCTCATCGAGGAGTCCGAGGAGCGTCCCGACCCGGCGTTGGACGACAGCAGGCGACGCTACTACCGCATAACGGACTTCGGGCGCAGGGTAGTTGGGGCTGAGGCGGAGCGTTTACAGAGTCTCGTGAGCACAGCGCGGGCCAAGAAGATCGCGTTCGGAACGCGTCCGTTGTCGGAGGGAGCATGATGGACGGCCAGAGCGAGGATCCAGTGCCATCTTTTTCCGAACGCATCTATCGGAAGTTGCTACTGGCCTATCCAAAAGGATTTCGGATAGCTTATGGAGCGCGGATGGAGCAGGCGTTTCGGGACCTGTATCGAGAAAAGAGACGCCGGGGTGATGCACTTGGGCTGATGGGGTTGTGGGTTCGGGTGATGTTCGACTTGGTGAAGACCGCGTTGGAGGGGAGGAGCCGGGCTATGCGGTGGAAGTTGTTGGTGCCGCTGGCGGTTGTATTGGGGCTACTCATAGCCCTGGTCGATTCGAGTCCTGGTTGGGATGATACGGGGGTCTCCGCAGCCGCGGTGTTTGCCTGCTGTGGGCTACTGGGTGCCCTGCATCCGGCGCGTCCCTGGTTGTGGGCTCTCTGCGTGGGGCTATGGATTCCGGCGCTGGGCATCGCATTTACGCACAACTACGGGTCTGCTCTCGCCTTATTGGTAGCTTTCGCCGGGGCCTATGTCGGCGCGTTCACGATCAGATTTCTAAGCCCTGCCTGATGGCGCGTTCCGGATGTCGCGAACGAATCCAACGCATCTCGGGGGGCCGTCTACAGGGCGTTGGTCAGAGCATATCCGGAAGAGTTCCGGCGCGACTATGGTGCGCGGATGGAACAAACGTTCAGCGATCTCCAGCATGCGGCGTTTTGTCAAAGCGGAAGGATCGGCCTCGCAAAACTATGGATTCGCACCCTGTTGGATCTGGCCTCAACCGCGGTAGTAGAGAGGATTCGCGGTCACGGCCGCGTGAGAGAGAAGGAGATGGTCGTGAGTAATTACAGGATTGCCGGGTTGGGGATAGCTCTCCTGCTGGCACCGTTGTACTTCGTGTCCGCCTCGCTCTTGAAGTACGGCCTGGGGATAGGATTTGTGTTCGACTCCATGGAAGCCTTCTTGTCCGTAGCGCAAAGACGGGATGTCTTTAATCTAGTTTCTCCCGTGATATTCCTCGGTGGGTTGGGACTAGCTCTGGCGCTGAACACGTACTCTTTTCTGAGCCTGAACCTCGGCAGGGAGGACCGCGTGCTCGTGAGCACCGTCAGGCTGGAGATGAAGCTCGCAAACATTCTGGTGGCCGCGGCCAGCGCCATGCTGCTGCTCACACTAGTGGGATACGTCTTTCTCGAAAACTTCGCCTGACGTTGTTAGCGGCCCGGTTATACGCGCTGTACTGCCAGGACCATGCCGGAAAGTTGCAGCGATAAGGCTCTCCAGAGCGTAGGTTTGCGTTGCCAAACCCCAGTGAGGCTCGGATCAAACCTCGATTCATTCAGAGCTTGCCACTCCACCTTGTGTAGTAAACTCTTCGGCGTGTAATCAAACTGGGACATTGATGGCTTTCTCTGCCTCGCAAGAGAAAGGTGATGTGAGTATGAGGAAGAGTGTTCTGCTGTTGGCTTCGGCAGCCTTAATGGTGCTACTGGCAAGCGGAGTGGCGTTGTCCGCGACCAGCAACTGCAGCCCCAACCGGTTCTTGTGCGGTGGTGCGACCAACGGACCGGACACCATCTACGGGACTGAAGGTAAAAATAAAATTTATGGCGCCGACGGCAACGACAGGCTGTATGGCAAGGGCGGTGACGACATTCTCTACGGCGGTAGCGGAAATGACGTCGAGAAGGGCGGCGCTGGCAACGATAATATTCCTTATAGCCCTCATATTCTAGGCGACGATAAGATCTACGGAGGCCCAGATGACGATAGCATGTCGGACGATGTCGGGCGAAACGTCTTTTCGGGAGGTCCCGGGGCGGACTTCATCTCTGGTCACGGCAAGCTCATCGGGGGCAGAGGTAACGACGATATCCGTGGATATGCCAGGCATTATGACACGATCGATGAGGGACCCAGGGGCATCTTGGGAGGTCCCGGGAACGACCAGATAAGATCTGAAGGGACAACGAACGATACCATCTATGTCTCAGACGGGGAGCGCGACGTGATCGGCTGCGGCGGTGGCGAAGACACGGTCTACTTCGACAAAGGCCTCGATAAATTCAGGGACCACAGCGGCTGCGAGCATCGCATACCCAAGTAGAGGCTAAAGAGCGCCCCTGCCGGGCTCGTTCGGCCCATGCCCGCCACACTCTGGGATAGGGTTTTCTGGTTTCGCTGGTAGGGGACGCTCTTCCTGAGAACTTCCCCTGTATCTAGGCTTCGGAACGTGACGCTATACTTCTCTTCAATCTGCAACTCGTATTGAGAGAAAGGTTCCACGTGACGGAAGCAGTCGAGAAGCTAACCAAGAAGAGTGAAGACCCGAGCAAATGGTACTTGCAGCTCGTGCGGATGGCGAAGCTGGCGGACTACGGTCCCGTGCGCGGGACTTTCGCCATACGACCTTACGGGTTTGAGATCTGGGAGCGGATCCAGCGCGACCTGGATGACCGCTTCAAGGCGACGGGCCACAAGAACGCTTACTTCCCTCTACTCATCCCCGAGAGCTACATAAAGAAGGAGGCCCAGCACGTAGAAGGCTTCGACCCGGAGCTCGCGTGGGTGACGATAGGGGGCAGGGAGGAGTTAGAGGAGAGGCTCGCCATCCGTCCGACCTCCGAGAGTATAATCTGCGACTTCTACCGGAATTGGATCCAGAGCTACCGCGACCTCCCTGTACTCATAAATCAGTGGTGCAATGTCCTGCGCTGGGAGAAGGTAACCCGACCTTTCCTCCGCACCTCCGAGTTTCTCTGGCAGGAGGGCCACACCGTCCACGCCACCGCGGAAGAGGCACGGGCCGAGACGCTCCAGATGCTCAACGTCTATCGGGACTGCTTTCACGAGGCGATGTCCATACCCGTCCTGACCGGCGTAAAGAGTCCCTCTGAACGCTTCGCCGGAGCCGTGGAGACCTTCACCTGCGAGGCTCTAATGGGCGACGGACGCGCCCTCCAGGCCGCCACCAGCCACGACCTGGGGCAGAACTTCGCCCGTGCCTTCGACATCACCTTCCTCGACGAGAACCAGGACCGGGTGTATCCGTTCCAGACATCGTGGGGCTTCTCGACGCGGACTATCGGCGGGCTCATACTCGTCCACGGCGACGACCGGGGGCTCAAGATACCGCCTCGGATAGCGCCCACGCAGGCGGTCGTGGTGCCGATCTGGCGCGGCAACAACAAGGGTGAGGTGCGCCGGGCGGCCGAGGCTCTGTTCAACGAGCTAAGAGACTCCGGGCTTCGCATGGAGGCGGACCTCGATGAAGAGCACTCGCCCGGCTGGAAGTTCAACGAACACGAGCTTCGAGGTGTGCCGGTGCGCGTGGAACTGGGGCCAAAAGACATCGAAAAAGATCAGGCGGTGCTCGTGCGCCGGGATACGGGGGAGAAGGAATTCGTGGAGCGGAAGAGGCTCGCGGAGCGGTTGCGGGAGTTGATGGGCGAGATCCAGGAGAACATGCTCCGGCAGGCCTCCTCCTTCCGGCACGACAACACCCGCCAGGCCGGGACTTACGAGGAGTTCAAGGAGATCATTGCCGAGAAACGCGGCTTCGTCGTGGCCCCGTGGGATGGCACCGGGGAGACCGAGGCGAAGATCAAAGAAGACACCAAGGCGACCATCCGTCTCCTTCCGTTCGAGCGGCAAGAAGGGGGAGACATAGTCTCCGGCAAGCCCGGTAAGACCGCGGTATTCGCCCGCGCTTACTGATTTTGCTCTTGACGCCGAATCTCGCGTGATTTAGCATCCGTGTCTAGCGCTAACTCGCATCTAGAGCGGTGGAGGGAACTGGCCCCGAGAAACTGCGGCAACCGGCAGAGAGGCGAAAGCCAAACGCAAGGTGCCAAGTCCAGCAGGACTCAAGAGGTTCTGGAAGATGTGGGAAGAGCCGAACGGCCTCTTCTACGGAGCGGGTTGCGCGAGCAGACTACGCCTTTGGCGAAAGTCTGACGTGAGTACGCGACGCATTGAAGGAGGCTGTATTACTACTGAGTATGACACTAGACCCAGGGGCCGGCGCTAGCCACGCTCCGGCCCATCCGGGCAAACTCCATCACCGTATAGGCTCTTTCGAGCCGGAACTGGGCGGCGGGCTGCGAGAGGTTACGCTCGCCTACGAAACGTGGGGCGAGTTGGATGTATCCGGCGAAAACGCCGTCCTCATCGTCCACGCCCTGACAGGGGATTCGCACGCCGCCGGAGAACCAGGCACGGCGTACCGCCGCGGTGGCTGGTGGAGCCCGATGGTCGGGCCGGGCCGCGCCCTGGACACGGATGAATATTTCGTAGTCTGCTCCAACGTGCTTGGCGGTTGCTCCGGTAGCACGGGGCCGGCTTCGGAGAACCCCGGTACCGGCATCCCGTATGGTTCGGGCTTCCCGGTACTTACGATCCGGGACATAGTCCGGGCGCAGAAGCGGCTTTTGGATGATCTTGGGGTTAAGAGGCTCCAGGTTGTCATCGGCGGGTCTATCGGTGGGCAGCAGGCGCTTGAGTGGCCCGTGGAGTTCCCGGAATTCGTGGAGAAAGCCATCCCGATCGCCGCCACGGGAGCGCTCGGGCCGCAGGGATTGGGGATGAGTGAGATCGGTCGCCGCGCCATCATGGCTGACCCGAACTGGCAAAACGGCGACTACTATGGCACCGGACGAACTCCCGAAGATGGGCTGGCAATCGCCCGGATGGCGGGCATGATGACCTACCAGAGCGCCGCCGGGCAGTGGGAGCGGTTCGGACGAAGGCCCGCGAGCCGTCCGGCGGTCTACGAGGAGTTAGGCGGGAGATTCGAGATAGAGAGCTATTTGCAGTACCAGGGCAAGGACATAGTGGAGCGCTTCGACGCCAACTCCTATCTGTACCTGCTCCGGGCGATGGACCTCTACGACGTGGCCGCCGGATACGAGTCGGACCAGGAGGCGTATGCAAGGATCCAGGCCGACGTGCTGTTCGTAGGTATAACGAGCGATTGGCTCTTCCCGGCCGCCGAGGTGCGGGCATCGGCGGAGGCGGCGCGAAGAGCGGGGGCCGGGGCACAATACGCGCAGATAGATACTTTGAGCGGCCACGACGCCTTTCTGAAAGACTGGAGCGAACTGCGGGAGGCAATAGGGCCGTTCCTGCAAACAGAGACCAGGGGCTGACGGCTAACAGCCGGAGCTCTCAACCGAAGGGAGAAACAAATGACTGACACCGCCGACCAGAAGACGCAGGAGAGAGACCTGGGTTTCGATACCCTGGCGCTACATGGGGGTCAGGAGGTGGATCCCGCGACGAACGCGAGGGCCGTCCCGATCTACCAGACCACGTCCTACGTCTTCAACGATACGGATCACGCGGCGAACCTCTTCTCGCTCGCCGAACCGGGCAATATCTATACGCGTATCATGAATCCCACCAACGACGTCTTCGAGCAGCGCGTCGCGCTCCTTGAAGGCGGCGTCGGGGCGCTTGCGGTTTCGTCCGGGCAGGCGGCGGAGACGCTGGCTATCCTGAATATAGCCGGGGCGGGGGATGAGATTGTCTCCGCGGCGGCGCTCTACGGCGGTACCTATAACCTGTTTCACTACACGCTCCCCAAGATCGGCATAAACGTCAAGTTCGTCGACTCCCGCGACCCGGAGAGCTTCCGGCAGGCCATCACGGACAAGACGAAGGCCCTCTACGCCGAGACCGTCGGCAACCCCGCCCTCGATACCCTGGATATCGAGGCGGCGGCGGCCATCGCGCACGAGGCGGGCATCCCGCTCATCGTGGATAACACCGTCCCGTCGCCTTATCTGGTGAATCCCCTGAAGCACGGCGCGGACATCGTGGTTCACTCGGCGACGAAGTTCATCGGCGGTCACGGCACGTCGATCGGCGGCATCATCGTGGACGGCGGCAAGTTCCCGTGGGACAACGGCCGGTTCCCCGGGTTCACCGAGCCGGACCCCTCGTATCACGGGCTGGAGTTCTACCCGACCCTCGGCGAACTTTCGTTTATCCTGAAGGCCCGCGTGCAGATGCTCAGGGATTACGGCCCGGCCCTCTCGCCGTTCCACAGCTTCCTGTTCCTGCAGGGTCTCGAAACGCTGCCGCTTCGGATGGAGCGCCACTCCCAGAACGCGATGGCCGTCGCGGAGTTCCTGCGGGACCACCCGAAGGTAAATTGGGTCAACTATCCGGGACTCTCGGACCACCCCTCGCACGATCTGGCGAAGAAATACCACCGCGACGGGATGTTCGGCGCGATCCTCGGCTTCGGCATCGAGGGTGCACTTGAGGCCGGCAAGAAGTTCATCGACCGATTGGAGCTTCACAGCCTGCTGGCGAACATCGGGGACGCGAAGAGCCTGGTCATACATCCGGCCTCCACGACCCACTCGCAACTCTCCGCCGAGGAGCAGAAGTCCACGGGCGTCACGGACGACTACATCCGGCTAAGCGTTGGTCTGGAGTCCATCGACGACATCCTCTACGACCTGGATCAGGCACTGAACGGAGCGTGAGCTAATTGCAGCATCCCCTAGTCATCAAGTTCGGGGGCACCTCCGTCGGCGGCGGCGCGGAATTCGTCCGCGCCGCCGGCATAGCCGCCGAGGCCGCGCAGGATAGGCCGGTAACCGTGGTCGTCTCGGCGATGAGCGGCGCCACTGACGTCCTGCTTCGCTTCGCCGACCTGACGATGAGACGGCGGAACACCCGAACTCCCACCGCTCCGGATCACGCGGGGTCCATCGCCGAGTTCCACCACACGCTCCTGGAGAGGCACCTCCGGGCGGCCCGCCAGGCCGTCTCCGAAGCCCGGCTTCCGAAAGTAGAGGCGCGGGTGCGCGAGTTGCTAGAGAATCTGATAGAGGCTATCGAGGCTCAGGTAGAGGACCGGGCGGCGCGGCGGGCGGAGATCGCTGTCTACGGAGAGCGCCTCTCGGCTGAGATCCTCGCGGGCGCCATAGCGAGCCGGGGAATCCCTGCCGCCGCCGCCGAAGACCCCATAGCCACCGACTCTAATTTCGGCGAGGCGGAGGTGAACGTCTCGGAGACGAAGAACCGATGTTCGCGCCTGCTAACACCACTCCTGAATGAGGGCATCGTGGCGGTCGTGCCGGGTTATGGCGGCCGTTCGCCGGAAGGATGGCAGACCACGCTCGGGCGCGGTGGGTCGGACCTGTCGGCGACGGTGCTCGGGCGCGCCCTCGGTTCGGAAGAAGTCTGGATCATGACCGACGTGGACGGTGTGCTGGATGCGGACCCGCGCCTCGTGCCCGACGCCGCCCTGATGCCCCGGCTCTCGTACCGCGAGGCGGGCATTTTCGCCGGCCTGGGGGCGAAAGTCCTCCACTACAAGACGATGGAGCCGGCCTCGGAAGCGAGGCTGGACGTCCGGGTGCGTAACACGTTCAACCTCTCGTGCGCCGGAACCCGCGTCTCCGAGCAGGAGTCCGGCCCAGGGCTTCGCTGCGTGGCGCTTCGGCGCGGACTTTCGATGGAGATACCGTGCAGCCAGGGCCGGGAGAGAGCCGTGGCCTCGGTGGTTTGCATCGGCAGGCCCGAGAATGGGGACATTAGCCGCGGCGCGCGGCGTCTGCGAGAAGCGGACATCGCGGTCCTCCACTCCGGGGACGCGGCGGCGGGACTGGTTTTCTTCGTGCCAGCCGAGCAGGGAGAAAAGGCGCTCCGGGTTTTGCACGCCGGTTTGATCTCTTCGGGCATCCCGGTGGGTGAGGAGGTCGCGTGAAGCGCCTGGAGATAGTCCAGATCGGGATGGGACACGTCGGACGGGCCATCGTCCAGATCGTCCTGGAAGAACGCAAACAATGGCTGGAGCGTCACAACCTCCTGGTCAGCTACCGGGCGGTCTCGGACACCTCCGGGGCGCTTGTTGGCGAGGACCTGCTGCCGCAGGCCGTCCGCCTGAAAGAGGAAGGGGGCAGGCTCGCGGACCTCGGCGCGGAGCCGCTGGAGGACGTGCTGCGCTCGGAGCCCGCGCCGGGTACGACCCGCGTGGTCGTGGACGTTGCCGTGCATGGCGGCACGTTCGACCTGGACCTGATCGGCATCCAGAACGGTTCGTACCTGGTTCTCTCCAATAAAGGACCGCTCTCCGGTAGCACGGAGCAGTACGAGCAACTGGTACGCATGATCCCGGATCGTCTCTGGCACGAGGCGACCGTCGGCGCCGGGATGCCCATTATCTCGACGCTCGGCGGGCTCATCGAAGGCGGAGACGAGGTCCTGGAGATCCAGGCGAGCCCGAGCGGTACTCTCGGCTTCGTCATGAGCGCCGTCGAAGGCGGGAAGTCTTTCTCCGAGGCGGTGAAGGAGGCGGTGGCGCTGCACTACGCGGAGCCGGACCCGCGCGACGACCTCTCCGGTCTGGACGTGGCGCGAAAGGCGATCATCCTGGCCCGCATGATGGGCCGCGCGATTGAACCGGGGGAGATCCCCTACCAATCGCTGGTCCCGGAGGGACTCGAAGATGTATCCCTCGAAGAGTTCATGGGGCGGCTTCCCGAGGCCGACGAGGCGTTCGCCGAGCGGCTGCTGGCCGTTGAAGAGCATCACATGCTGCGCTACCTTACGCGCATCCCGAAGGAAGGGACGGTCGAGGTTGGTCTGGTGGACGAGCCGGTCGAGAGCCCGTTCGGGCCGATCAGCGGCCCGGAGAACGTCTTCGACTTCCGAACCCGCCGCTACTCGGATGTTACCCTCACCATACGCGGCCCCGGCGCTGGCCCAGAACGAACCGCGAGCGGCGTAGTCTGGGACCTGCTCGACATAGCGCACAAGGCGATAGAAGACGACGGGAAGGACCGCTAACATGAACGATGGATACACGGTAGCAGTCGTAGGCGCGGGCCTCGTCGGGGAACGGATTGTCTCGGAGTTGCGACGCAGAGAGTTTCCAATAAGAGAGTTACGCATCCTGGCTCGCAGTGCCCGGCGCTCCGTCCTGGCTGGAGAGACCTTCGAGGTCGGCGTCGCGGAGCCGGAGGCTTTCGACGGCGTGGACATCGCGCTCTTCGCCGGGACCGAGGGCGAGAAAGGCGCGGCGGTTCAACTCGCCCAGGAGGCCATCAGCCGGGGCGCCGTCGTCATAGATAACGGCAGCGACTTCCGGCTCGAACCGGACGTGCCGCTCGTCGTGCCGGAGGTGAATGCGGAATCCGCGCGGGAGCACGGCGGCCTCATCGCTAACCCGAACTGCTCAACGATCCAGATGGTCGTCACGCTTGCCCCGCTCGCCCGCGAGTTCGGGTTGAAGAAAGTCGTCGTCTCGACATATCAGGCTGTCTCCGGGTCGGGGAGGAGCGGCGTGGACGCGCTGGAGAACGATCGGGAGGACGTCTACCCGAAGCCCATCGCCGGGAATGCGATACCCCTGATCGGGAGCGTGGGAGAGGACGGCTACACCACGGAGGAGACGAAGATGCGTGAGGAGTCGCGTAAGATCCTCGGCCTCCCGGACCTCGACGTGTACGCGACCACCGTCCGTATCCCCGTCCACACCGGCCACGCCGAGAGCGTCTACGTCGAGACGGAACGCGAGGTCACGCTGCCGGAGGTTCTCGACGCGCTTCGCGACGCGCCAGGTGTGGTCTTCTCCGGGGACGCCTCGGACTACCCGACGCCGCTTGAGGCCGCCGGGGAAGAGGGGACCTACGTCGGGCGCGTGCGCGTGGAGGGGAACGTGATCCAATACTGGTGCGTCGCCGACAACCTCTTAAAAGGAGCGGCCACGAACGCCGTCCAGATCGCTGAGTCACTTGTCGGCGCGCGCGTCTAGCCGATACCCGGCGTTGCAGCTTACTATACGCCCGGCCACCGGCGGGGACGTGCCCCAGATCCTTGAGTTCATCCGGGAACTGGCCGAGTACGAGCGCCTCTCTCACGAGGTCGTCGCCACCGAAGAGGGGCTTCGGGATTCACTCTTCGGGGAGCGACCGGTGGCGGAGGTTGTGGTTGCGTCCGTGGGCGAAGAGCCCGCGGGGTTCGCGCTGTTCTTCCACAACTTCTCGACGTTCCTGGGACGGCCGGGGATCTACCTTGAGGACCTCTACGTGCGGCCGGAGCATCGCGGAGCGGGTATTGGCCGGGCGCTGTTCGCGCACCTGGCGCGGCTGGTGAAAGAACGCGATTGCGGACGGCTGGAGTGGTCGGTACTGAACTGGAACGAGCCCTCCATAGGTTTCTACAGAAGCCTGGGCGCGACACCGCTGAAAGACTGGACGGTCTATCGCCTCACCGGAGAAGGGCTGATGGATCTCGCGGATGGTCCCTGACGTAGAGGCCGCCCTATACGGGGAGACGGAGACCCGCTAAACTCCTTCCTAGGGTATATCTCTACCGGTTAGGAGACAGATATGGCAGAGGAGAGAAAGAGGTCCTTCTGGGACCGGCTCTTCGGAAGGAATCAGCCCTCCGCGCGTGAGCAGAAAGTCCTCGAATACATCAGCCACCGGGTAGGAGAGGGCGCTCATCTGGCCGATGTTGTCCAGGAGGAGTACGTGCGGCGAAACGTCTCCGCTTCCGAGGTCGAGGAGATCTGCGCGCGCCCCGAATTGGTTCACGCGGCCCGCGAAAATCTCCAATCGGACTTCAGCTCCGGAGACCTCGATCCGAACCAGGGGAAGCGTTAGCCGCCCACGCAACTAGGATTGGCATATCCGAGGTTGTATAATTTACGGGTTGCGGGTTTTCAAACTGGAGGCTGAATGCCGATCTACGAGTACAAGTGCGAGAATGGACATGTCTTCGATGTTCTGCAGAAGATGTCCGAAGACCCCCTGACCGAGTGCGTCGAATGCGGCGCGTCGGTTCGCAAGGTACTCCAGCCGGTGGGTATATCTTTCAAGGGGTCCGGCTTCTACTCCACCGATTATAAAAATAAGAACGGCGGCGCCACAAAGACCGAACCCGCCGCCAAGAACGGAGAGGGCGGCGAGAAGTCCGCCCCGGCGGAGAAAAGCTCTACAGAAAAGAGTTCGTCCAAGTCCGGGAGTTCGACGGCTAAGAAGGATTGATATTGTCCCCGAGCACGGCCCAGCCCCAACCGCACCGCCCGGATAGCCTGATCCGTCGCGCCCTGCGCGGGGCCGTACTCAGCATCACCCTCGTCTTCGTCCTCGCGGCGCTCCTGATCTCCTCGGCCCTCGTCGTCTATACCGCCTGGCTCCATCAACTTCAAAACGGAGCCTTCGCACTGCTGTTCGCGGTGCTTTCCGCCCAGATCGCCCTTAACTGGATCCTCTGGAGCGGCGACGAAAACGATCCCGAAGAATAGCCTTCTTCAGCTTTCTCGACGCATTTTGTGACTGAAAAGTGCTGCAAATCGTGCCTCAACTTATGGTCGAGGTACCCTGGACAACCTGTATCCCCATCTCGTATAGTAGCTCTCATCCACGTTGGATAGGGAGAACAGGCGACAGGCGGCGTTCTTCACGAGCGCCGCCGGAGCCCCGGAGATCTGGAGGAGGGAGTTTGACGGTCACGCCTTTCGCGCATCTGCACTGCCACTCGGAGTATTCGATGCTCGACGGGGCGAGCCGCATCAAGGACCTCGTCGCCTTCGCCAAGGACCAGAACATGCCCGGCCTCGCGCTCACCGACCACGGCGTGATGTACGGCGCGGTCAAGTTCTACAAGGAGGCGAAAGCCGCCGGCATAAAGCCCCTGATGGGCTGCGAAGTCTACGTCTGCGCCGACCGCCACGACCGGAGCCGCGCGCCTTACTACCATCTGACGCTCATGGCGCGCACGGCCGAGGGCTACAAGAACCTCATGAAGCTCTCGACGGCGGGATACCTCGAAGGTTTCTACTACAAGCCGCGCGTGGACATGGAGATGCTCCGCAAGCACGGCAAGGGCATCATCTGTCTCTCCGGGTGTCTCTCCGCCGAGGTGCCGACCAGGATACTCGAAGGCCGGCCCGACGAGGCGCGGAAGCTCTTGATGGAGTACGGGGAGATCTTCGACGCCGTCTACCTGGAGATGCAGGACCACGGCATCCCCGAGCAGCGGCGCGTCAACGAGGGCCTGCTCAAGCTCCATAAGGACACGGGCATACCGCTCGTCGCCGCCAACGACTCGCACTACACGACGCGCAACGACGCGAAGATGCACGACGTTCTGCTGTGCATAGGGACGGGCAAGTTCTACAACGACCCTAACCGGATGAAGTTCTCCGGCGAGGAGTTCTACGTCAAGACGGTGGACGAGATGGAGCGCATCTTCCCGGACCATCCCGAGGCTCTGGAGAACACGATCAAGGTAGTCGAGTCCGTGGAGGACGTGGGGATAGAGCTCGGCAAGACGAGGTTGCCGAACTTCCCGAAGCCCGAGGGATACACGGCGGACGCGTACTTGAGGGAGCAGTGCGAGCGGGGGCTTGCGAAGCGGTACGGGGAGCGGGCGAAGTCGCCGGAGGTGCGGCAGCGGCTGGAGTTCGAGCTTGGGACCATCGGGAAGATGGGGTTCGCGGACTACTTCCTCATCGTGTGGGACTTCGTCAAGTACGCGAAGGACCAGAAGATCGCCGTGGGTCCCGGACGCGGTTCGGCGGCGGGCTCTATAGTGGCCTACGCGCTTGAGATCACCGACCTCGACCCGCTTCACTACTCGCTGCTCTTCGAGAGGTTTTTGAACCCGGACCGGATCAACATGCCGGACGTGGACATAGACTTCTCGGTGTCGGGGCGCGGGGAGGTGATGCGCTACGTCACGGACAAGTACGGCGGGTACGAGCACGTGGCCCAGATCATCACCTTCGGCACCATCGGCGCGAAGGCCGCCATCCGTGACTCCGGCCGCATCTACCAATACCCTTACTCCGACACCGACAAGCTCGCCAAGTTCATCCCGGACAAGCCGGTCGGCACCACGCTAAGGGACATCCTGGCGCCCGGTGAGGATGGGTACGTCGCGGGCGAGAAGCATCCGGGGGCGGCGCGGGACATCATCCAGTTCGTCCAGCAGAACGAGTCCGCCAAACAGGTCCTCGATACCGCCTTCGAGATAGAGGGCTTCGCCCGCCACGCCGGGACGCACGCCGCCGGGGTCGTCATCTCCGAGGAGCGTCTCACGGACATCGTGCCGCTTCAGATGGTGAAGAAGGCGAACGTTAAGAGCGATCCCCTGGTGGGAGAGCAAGAGGAACAACTCTCCGTTATGGTCCAACACCCGATGAGCGACGTAGAAGCATTGGGTCTCCTCAAAGTAGACTTCCTCGGCCTGCGTAACCTGGATGTCATCGAGGAGGCCCTTTCCACGATCCGCCAGACAACGGGCGAAGAGGTGGACATCCGCACGATTCCGCTGGACGACGAGAAGACGCTGAAGATGTTCGCGCGGGGCGACACGTTCGGGGTGTTCCAGTTCGAGTCAAGCGGGATGCAGCGGATGCTCCAGGAGGTGCGGCCCGACCGCTTCGACGACCTCGTCGCCCTCAACGCCCTGTACCGGCCGGGACCGATGGACTACATCCCAAATTTCAAGCGCGGCAAGCACGACCCGGAGAGCGTGAAGTACCCGGACGAGCGCATAAAGCCGATCCTGGAGCCAACGTATGGCGTCGCGGCCTACCAGGAGCAACTCATGGAGATCTCCAAGACTCTGGGTGGATTCACCCCCGGCGAGGCCGACACGCTGCGGAAAGCCATCGGCAAGAAGAACGCCGCGATGCTTGCCACCCTCAAGGACAAGTTCATGGAGGGCTGCGCGTCCAACGACGTCCCGACCGATGTCGCGGAAGAACTGTGGAACTGGATGGAAAAGGCGGGCGGCTACTCGTTCAACAAGAGTCACAGCGCCTGCTACTCGTTCCTCGCGTTCCAGACGGCGTACCTCAAGGCGCACTACCCGGAGGCGTACATGGCGGCGCTCATGAGCAGCGTTATGAACACCAAGGACCGGGTGCCGCAGTACGTCGCGGAGGCGCGGGCCATGAAGATACAGGTGCTGCCCCCGGACGTGAACGAGAGCGGACTCCGCTTCACGGTGGTGGGGGAGACCATCCGGTTCGGCCTCTCGGCGGTCAAGAACGTCGGGGGCTCGTGCGTTGACTCCATCATCGCGGCGAGGGAGGAGGGGCAGTTCGAGGACATCTTCGACTTCTGCGAGCGGGTGGACGCGAAGACCTACAACAAGCGCACGCTCGAATCCCTCATAAAGTGCGGCGCCTTCGACAACCTGGGTCCGTCGCGCGCGGCGATGCTCGCGGTCCACGCGCAGGCCGTGGAGCAGGCCGCTCGGCTTCTAAAGGACGCCAACGACGACCAGGTCTCCATGTTCGACGCCGCGGAACTCGCGCCCGCGCGGCCGGAGATCCCGGCTATCGAGGGAGACCCCCGCGAGAGCCGGGAATGGGAGAAGGAGACCCTGGGTCTCTACGTCTCGGACCACCCGTTGCGCCCGGTCCTACACAAGCTCAAGAAGCACACGGACACGACCGTCTCGGAGCTTGACGGTCATCGGGACGGAGCGGTTGTCTGGGTCGGAGGGCTGGCGACGAGCGTGCGTATCAACACGACCCGCAAGGGCGACATGATGGCGATGCTCCAACTGGACGATACGCGCGGACTCGCGGAGATCATGGTATTCCCCAGGGTCTACGCCAAGTGCGCCGGGTGTGTTCGGGAAGACGCCGTCCTGAAGATCAAGGGCCGGATGGAGATGAAAGAAGGCATCCCGCGCGTCATCGCGCTGGAGATCGAAGAACTGCACCTGGAGCCCGGCCCGGACCCGCTCTTCCTCGACGCCGGAGTGTTCGTCGGGCTCTCGCGGGAGGCGACGGACGAAGCGTTCGCTGTGCTGGAGCGGCATCCGGGAGAGAGCCCATTGTCTCTCGTGGCGAGTAACGACGGTTTGGAGGAGAGGATCTCGGCGGTCGAAGACTGCTCCGACTTGCACGCGGAGCTAAAGCAGATCCTCGGCCCCAAGTGTCTGTATTACGCTCGTCCTGCTACCGCACCCATCGAATCGGAAATGGAGCAGGTCTCGTAGGATGTTTCCAGGGTTGTTAGGAACCGAACGGTGAGTAGGCTACGACATGCCACGAGTTTTCGCCGTCGAACTCTAGCTGGACGAAACCCGCCGTAGTGCCATCCTCACGAGCGATCTCGACGTGCAGACCACGACCCTCGTCGTATACGAAGTCCACGGTCCCGAGATCTCCGGCCTCGACGTCGATCTCCGGGACGTCTTCCGGGATGGGTACGAGATCTAGCGCCCGGTAAGTAATGTGCGTCTTCGGTGTCATGCCACGAATTATAACGTCATGTCGAGACGATGGAGTTTTCAGGCTAGTGGATAGGCCGTCGAAAGATGCGGACGCTCGTTCAGAGGGTCGAAGGACCACCCTGTAATGACGGATCCCTCGTTACCGTTCGGGCCACGAAAACGGGGGATGACGAGCTCCCATTCACGCACTATACGTTTCGGGTTGCCCACCACCTTCGATGGCCGCTCTCTGGGCAGCGCCTGCGTGAGTTGCTCGCGCAGAAGCCGCTCCAAGAGTTTACCGTCGCCTTCGTGAACACCGAATACGCTCCGCCACAGCCTTGACTTGTGCTTGCCGATAGGGTGCGTTGAGGACAGCAGGTATTCATCCAATTTTCGCTCCTCAATGATCCCGTCGGCGAACCATTCCACGGCAGGAGTTTCGGGACCCCGATCACTCACCCGCTAAAATCCGTACTTTCACCCGTGGAACCTCACTGCGAGAACGCTCTCAAGTCGCCTCTTGGTGTCTGTCGCGGAACGACTCATTTCGTAATCATAGAGTTGAACGTCCAGATTATCAAGTTTATGTGCTAAGTACCTACAAAATTGTGGTATGCTGGGAGCTAGCGTGTGACTCAGGTGGCACGAGGATTGGAACATGTGAGCAGTGCCTACGCCCAAAGACAAGAAGTGTCGCGTCCGTTCCTGCGGAACGGACGCACGATTGCGGCGGTCAATGGAGTGTGGTTATTATGAAGGTTGGATTAGGATGGGAGGATCATGGAGCGGTTCTACGCGCATACGCCGAGTAACGGCGGTCCCTGGCATGACCTTATAGAGCACCTGGAATGCACTTCTAAGGCGGCGGGTGAGAAGGGTGCGAAGTTTGGCGCTGGCGAAGTGGCGCGGCTCGCCGGGTTATGGCACGACATCGGGAAGTTCAACCCGGAGTTTCAGGGCTATCTGAGGCGTTGCGAGAGAGCGGCGGACGCGGGAGAGCCCGCCGCCGCCGAAGGGAGTGCCGCATGCGGCTTTTGGCGGTAAGTTTGCTAGAGGCGCGTATCCGCCGTTAATGCAGATTATCTGCGGACACCACGCCGGGCTTCAAGAGACCGAGCAGATAAAGCAGCGGATGGAAGATTTGGCTCCAGACGGTGTCTATGAAGAAATATTGCGGCTGGCGCGGGAGAATTTGTCGGGTTTCGGTTCGCCGGAGGATCCGGCGACGCTACTCGAAGACCCGCCCCGCGACAGGCTTCAATACGAATTCTTGCTACGGATGCTGTTCTCCGCGCTGGTGGACGCGGACTTCGTGGACACCGAGGCGCACTTCGATCCCGAAAAGGCCGACGCTCGTGGGCAGCGGAGTCCCACCGTTGCGGAGATGTGGGAGGTCTTTAAGCGGGATCAAGCATCCCACTTCTCCGAGGTGGCGGACACGACGCCCGTAAACCGTGTGAGATCCGAGGTCTACGAGGCGTGCGTGAGCGCGTCGCGGAGGACGCCGGGAATTTATCGGCTCAGCGTGCCGACCGGCGGCGGCAAGACTCGGAGCGGTATGGCGTTCGCGCTGCGGCACGCCGTCGAGCACGGGATGGACCGCGTCATAGTCGCCGCTCCCTATACCAGCATCATCACGCAGACAGCCGAGGTCTACAGAAATATCTTCGGAGATGAGGCCGTGCTGGAACACCACAGCGCGGTACGAACGAGCCGCGAGCGCGAAGGTTTCGTTGGGGAGCCCGCAGAGGCCGAGGACCTGCGCGAGCGGCGGGTGCGTTTACGTCTCGCCACCCAGAATTGGGATGCGCCTCTGGTAGTGACGACCACCGTGCAGCTATTCCAGAGCCTCTTCGCCAACCGCACGAGCCGTTGCCGCAAGCTGCACAACATCGCGCGCAGCGTAATAGTGCTGGATGAGGTACAGACCCTACCGGCGGGTCTGCTGGCCCCAATAGTCAGCGTGCTCGGCGAGTTGGTGCGGCGTTACGGAGCAAGCGTCGTGCTATGCACCGCGACCCAACCCGCGCTAGACGGAAGCACTCCGTACCTCGAAGGGTTCGAGGAAGTACGGGACATCGTGTCGCGTGAGAGGGCCGCGCATCACTTCCAGAGTCTTCGGCGCGTGAGCTACGAGATACCGGAGAAAGAGTGGTCATGGGAGACGCTTGCCGGGCGCGTTGTAGAGGAAGCAGAACGTGGTAGCGCCTTAATTGTCCTGAACGCCCGTAAGGACGCGCTCGCCGCTTTGGACGCCATCGGGGATGAGCGTTCAGGGCTGTTTCACCTCTCGACTTTGTTGTGCGGGGCGCACCGCCGGGACGTGCTTGAGGAAGTGCGGCGCAGGCTTCACGCGAAAGAGCCTTGCGTACTCGTCTCCACGCAGGTGGTGGAGGCGGGTGTGGACCTGGACTTCCCGGTCGTGTTTCGCGCGTTGGGGCCGCTCGACAGGATCGTGCAGGCTGCGGGCCGCTGTAACCGCGAGGGCAGTATGCTGGAAGGTGGGCGGGTCTTCGTCTTCAGTCCCGAAGAGGGCCGCATACCGCCGGGGGAGTACGCTTCGGCCTTCGAGCAGACGAAAGTCCTATTGAAGCAGCATCCCGACTTGCATGATCCGGAGATCTTCCGCAAATACTTCTCGCAGCTCTATCAGGTCGTATCCACGGATAAGGAGGGTATTCAGGAGTTACGTGAGAGGTGCGACTATCCCGAAGTCGCCAGGAAGTTTCGCATGATCGAGGACGACACCACGCCCGTGATCGTCCAATACGCGGAGAAGGACGAGAAGCGGGAGCGGGAACGGGTGCGGATGCTGAATCGGATACGCGGCATGGGCATCCTGCTTCCCGGCGACCACCGCAGGCTGCAACCCTACGTCGTCGGGCTTCGGAGCCGAGAGTTGAGCCAATTCGAGAGTTCGACCGAAGAGTTGGCGGAGGGTGTGAGGCTCTGGATCGGGAGCTACGACAAGCTACGCGGTATCTCCGCCGCAAGATACGATCCTGCGGACCTCGTACATTAAACGGACAAGGGAGGAGAGCATTTGAGCATGGACCCGCCGCTTGAGGTAAAGGTGTGGGGCGATTTGGCCTGTTTTACACGCCCGGAGTTTGGTACGGAGCGCGTGACTTACGAGGTGATGACGCCGAGCGCCGCGAGGGGAGTGCTGGAGGCGATCTTCTGGAAGCCCGAGATGGAGTGGCGGGTGCGCGAGATAGCTGTCCTAAACCCGATACGCCGCTTCTCCATACTCCGTAACGAGATGAACAGTGTTCAGACCACGAGCAGGGCACGTAGCGGTAACCCTTACTACGCCGACGAGGACCGCGCCCAGCGCCACACCCTCTGTCTGCGCGACGTGTCCTATGTGATCCGGGCGGACATCGTACTCAAGCCGCACGCGAACGACCATCCAGCCAAATACCGCGACCAGTTCCGTCGGCGCGTCAAGCGCGGCCAGTGCTTCACGCAACCGTATCTCGGCACGCGCGAGTTCAGCGCGTTCTTCGCCCCGCCCGAGGGTGACGAGCGGCCCGTGGACCTCACGGACGAACTCGGCCTGATGCTCTTCGACCTCGACTACGAAGCCGCGCCGGGTGGCGAAATTCAGTACATCGGACACGGTGGTGGCGATGGTAGAGAGATCGTCAAGGGAAACGCCCAGCCGAGGTTCTTTCCAGCGCGCCTCGAACGCGGGGTTCTGAAGGTGCCGCCGGAACTATACGAGAGGAGAGAGCCGTGATCCTGACCCGTTTAAAGGAGTACGCGGACACGCG
>JBBPZZ010000138.1:0-8539 GCA_038198445.1 Rubrobacterales bacterium | reverse complement strand
TTCACCCTGGGCTACGACGAGTACGTCAAGACCCGCGACGACGACTACGCCATGATCAGCCTGAACGACAGCTCGGATGCGAAGCTCTTCGACCTCAAGAGCGACCCGAATATGGATAAGAACATCGCCGTGAAGCACCCGGACGTCGTAAAACGCCTGTGGAATGACTACGTGCTCAAGGACGCGGGCGGTCCGCTACCCAAGTATTGACCCAGGGAGAGATTTTGTCCAAGCTGCTTTCGACCTTTCTTCGTTTGAGCGCGCTGACGTGTGTGCCGGGCGGCGTGCTGTGGGCGCTTTCTCCTTTAGGAGTCCACTTCTCCGAACTGAAGTTCAAGACTCCTAATGTCTTCTGGAAGCTCTTCCCCTCCGCGCCACTACTCCTCTTGATCGGGGCGATAGGGCTGCATTTCTGGCTTTCGGGTCGCTACGGACGGCTCGGTAAGGCCGGGTTGGTCGTGCTCCTGCTCGGTCTGACGCTTGTGATCGCTGGCGACGCTGGCCTGTACTGGCTCCAGATAGACAACACGTACATCATGTCCGCGCCGGCGTACCGCACCTTTCGCATTGGACTACTGATTCTGGGGATAGGCTCCGTAATATACGGTGTCGCCAACCTGTGGAAGAGGACGTTACCGGACTGGGCTTCGCTGCCGTTCACCGTCGGCGCGGTATGCGGCCTGGCATCCTTTGTACGGGACTCCGGACAGTTCGGAGCGACGCTTTGGGTAATGTACGGCGCGGGCTGGGCGTGGCTGGGGATCTCACTACTCATCGACGCTTTTGCGTCGTTTTTGCGGAACCGTCGGGCGGGCTCCCAAAAGCCTCTTACCTCTTAGACTTTCTCATCGACGCAAAACCTCTATAATCTTCGCCGTGACTACGGAAGATAACTCGCCGCGCGACGAGAACGCGCCTGACAAAAACCACGGTACCGGACAAGAGAACTCCGGGATGAACACGTCCCCGGACGAACCGGTCGAGGGTAAGTGGGACCGTCCACCCGGCGCGGCGGGCGACGCGCCATCCGGGGTGCCGGGGGTCGCCGCGACCGATACCATAGGCGAGGATAAAGACGATACTTACGTGGCGCGGGTCGCGCGCGGCGCGGGGATAAGCACCGCCGGACAGGGGATAGGCCGGGTACTCGGGTACCTCGCTCAGATCATCATCGCGCACACGTTCGGGTTGCAGGCGTACGGGTTTTATTCTCTGGGGGTCGCGGCGTCCAACGGCGCGCAGATCCTATCGCGTTTCGGTATGGAGAACGGGGTTGTGCGCTACGTCGCCCACTACCGGGCTCAGGAGGACATCGCGCGGGTGCGCGGCACGATAATACAGGCCATCGCGGTCACTTTCGCCGTGAGCATCGTGCTCTCCGCCGTCATGTTCTTTGGCGCGGATTTCGCGGCTGAGTCGTACTACAAGAAGTCCGTTATGGGACCTGTTCTCAAGGCGTTCGCGCTGGCTTTGCCTTTCTTTACGTTCATGATGATGGTGCTCTGGGCCACGCAGGGCTTTCAGACCGTAACCTACGCAAGCTACGCGCAGCAGATCATACGCCCCGCCCTGTTTCTATTGCTCGTGCCGGTCTTCTACCTGCTCGGCGCCGGTGTAGTCGGCGCCGTGGCCGCCTACGGAGTATCCATGCTCCTTGGGTGTGTGGTCTCCGTCTACTTCCTCAGGAAGCTCTTCCCGCAACTCTTCGACCAGCGGGTGCGGCCGAAGTTCGAGACCCGCTCGCTCTTCTCCGTCTCGGTGCCGATGAGCATTGCCACGGGCGCCCAGTACGCCAACACCTGGTCGGCTATCTGGGTGCTCGGGTACTTCGCCGCGGGTACGCCCGTGGGCATCTTCCAGGCCGCGGCCCGCACGGCGACTTTCTCGACGATAGTGCGGTTCGCGTTCTCGGGCATCTTCTCCCCGATAATCTCCAGCCTGCACGCCCAGGGTGACAGGGAGAATCTAGGGCGGCTCTACAAGGATATAGCGCGTTGGATCTTCACGGGGGCCTTCGGGATCTTCCTGATAATCATACTGCTCGCCCAGGACGTACTCAGGCTTGGCTTCGGCGAGAAGGCCGTGGGCGGCGTTCTGGCCCTGATCATTGTCGCCGCCGCGCAACTCTACAGTTCCTCGGTCGGCCCGACGCCGCGTATGCTCGCCATGACCGGGAACCAGAACATCGCGATGTTCGCCACCGCCGCCGCCGCCCTGACCGGACTGGCCGTGAGCATAACCCTGGTCTCACTCTCCTCCACACCCGAATACAAAATCCTCGGGGCCGCCATAGGCATGGCCTCGGGCATCGTCGCCGAGAACACCGCCACTATGCTCGCCGTCCGGCGCCGCCTGGGCTTCTGGCCGTACAACCTCGCGTGGCTCAAACCACTCGCCGCCGGGCTCATCGCCGCCGCCGTCGCATACGCTGTTGGCCTGATCCTACCGCTGCCCGCAATCCCAACCATTGCCATCGTCGGAACCGTCCTCGGCGTCCTCTACCTGGGATTACTCTTCCTCTTCGGACTCTCCGAGACTGACAAGGAGTTCCTCGGGGCGTTCTTGAACGTGGCGCGGCGCGTCCTGCGCCGGGGTTCACGGTCCAACGCTCAAGGAGGAGGCTGAGTCTTGAACGGCAGGCGGACGAAAGTCCTGTACATAGCCGGTCTCGGGCGGAGCGGCAGCACGATCCTCGCCAACAGCCTCGGCCAGATCGACGGTTTCTTCTCGGCGGGAGAGTTGAACTTTATCTGGAAACACAACGTCATCGAGAATCGTCTCTGCGGTTGCGGACGCCCGTTCCACGATTGCCCGGTGTGGACGAGGGTCATGGACGAAGCCTTCGGCGGCATGGAAGGCGTGGACGCTCGCGAGATGATGCGGCTTCAGGCGTCGGGTACCCGCACGCGCCACATCCCGCTCATGCTGAGTGAGAAGAGACGCAACGCCTTGCGGGAACGGCTGGAGAAGCTGTTAGTCAACTCGGGGAGGTTATATGAGGCTATCGGGTCGGTAACGGACAGCCGCGTCATCGTGGATTCCTCGAAGGAGCCAGCGCACGGGTATGCGATGGGCATGATCCCATCGGTAGACTTCTACGTGCTGCACCTGATCCGGGACCCACGCGCCGCCGCTTACTCCTGGCTAAAGAAGAAACCCCAGCCGGACAGCGAGTCCAGGGAGTTCATGCACCGCAAGACCCCGGCCCAGAGCGCCGTGTTGTGGGACATCTGGAACGCATCGGCCGAGGCTCTCTGGCGAGACGCTCCCGGACGGTATCTCCGTCTGCGTTATGAAGACTTCTTAGCCAATCCCCGCGCCAGCTTCGAGCGCGTCCTGGAACTGACAGATGAAAAAGACTCCGGGCTGCCGCTGGCGGGCGAGCGGGAGGTGAAGCTCGGCGTCAGCCACACCGTCTCCGGGAACCCCAACCGCTTCAACACCGGGTCCGTGGAGCTAAAGCTCGACGAGGCGTGGAAGAAGGAGATGCGGCCGAAAGACCGCACCGTGGTTACGGCTCTCGCTTCCCCGCTTCTAGGCCGCTACGGATATTCCCTGGCGGCTAAAAGCTGAAGCTGTAGCGCTGTTCCTTCCAGGGATCGCCGTAGTTGTGGTATCCGTTCTGCTCCCAGAAGCCTGGCTTATCCTCGGTTATAAACTCCATGCCCCGAAGCCACTTCGCGCTCTTCCAGGCGTAGAGTCGGGGGATCACCAACCGCATCGGCGCCCCGTGGCCCTGCTCCAGTGCCTTGCCATCGTGATGCGTTGCAAAGAGCGCATCCTCTTCGTAAAGCTCCTCCACCGGCGCGTTCGTCGTATACCCGCCGTCACAGAAGACAGAGAAGAACTTCGCCTCGGGCCGAGGCTTTGCCAGATCCAGGAGGTACTTCGCCGAAACGCCCGTCCACACGTTATCCAGCTTGCTCCACGAGGTGACGCAGTGCATGTCCGCCTTCACCTCGACCGTGGGCAACTCGTTCCACTCCTCCCACGTAAACCGCAGCGGGCTCTCGACCAGCCCCTCCATCGTAAAGTCCCAGCCATCCGGGTTGAAACTCGGCGTCGGACCATAAGTAAGTATCGGCCAGCGCTCCCCGACCAGGTACTGCCCCGGCGGTACCCGCTCCTTGCCGCGCGCCGTATCTATCTCGATGCGTTCCAAAGCGTCCTCCGCGTATAAGTGCCTTACGAGCGCGAGTCTAGCATGCCTTGATATTGCGGAGAATATTACTGTAGAGTGATTTCGGAGCCAGAATGCACGTCCAACGCTTCAACGGAAGAGGAGGGTCGTGAATCAGATCGTAACGCCTCGATCCAGGACGAGGCTCGGCATGGCCGCCATGATCGGTTTGACGGCTTGGGTCCTGCCACGGGTCAAGCGAGACTACGAGACGCAGGAGCGGCTCTCGCCGGAGGCCTCGGCGGCGGTTTGGGTTCTCTACCTGCTGCACGCCGGGCTGACCATGAATGAGTCATACAATTCGCCCAAGCGGTTGCCTCTGCGCGGGGCGAAGTCTACGGTCTCGGGATGGGCTTTGGTACTCTTCGGCTCCTGGTTTTCAGTCTGGGGGATAAGGGAGTTCCGCTCGTTCGAACAGATGTCGGCTTTGGATACGGGAAGGTTGGTTAAGAGCGGTCCCTACCGCTACAGCCGCAACCCGCAGGTCGTCGGTTGGGGAGCAACCCTGGTAGGGGTCGCGCTCGCTAACCGTTCACCTGGTGCGCTCCTGCTCGCCGTCTTTTATTTCTTCGTTCACGGGCTGCACGCGCCCGTCGAGGAGCGGCATCTGGAGCGTACTTTCGGCGAGGAATACCGGCGCTATCGGGAGAAGACGCCACGCTTTCTAGGCGTGCCCACAGACAAGTAGCCTCTGGGACGGTAAAAGATCGGCGCGCCTAGCCTTTCTTCCGGTTGCTCCCCTGAAAGGCTTTCTCTGCCTCTGTACGAAACGGTTTCTTGCCGATGCTGACCATCTCCGGCTGTACGCCCTCCTCGGGACCGTCGCCAAGTTCCGCGTCTCGGTACTGGTAGACGCCGCGGCAGGTGTGGCCGCCGGTGGTTCGCTTCTCGGTGTATGAGAGCTTGACGTTCGGGTTTATGGCGCTGACCATCGCTTTTTCGTAGGTCGAGAAGGCGGCGCAGGGTTTCACGTCCCAGCCGGGGACTCCGTCGTGGCCCATGCCGCCGAACCAGGGGCAGCGGTCGGCGTTTATGACGTACTCTCCGTCTTTGGTCTCGGTGAGGGTGATCTCGATGTCGAAGAAGCGATTGGCGAGCATGACCACGTCCACGGTGTCTTTCATGGTCTTGACGCCAAGCTGTTCGCGCAGGTCGCTCCCCTGCTTCTCGCCGATGCGGCTCATGGCTAATTGTCCGACCTTTTGACCGTCATAGCCGAGGTCATCGGCGGCACGGATCATCTCGTCCAGAATAACCCCGGTGCCGGCGGCGGCCGCCTTCCACTTGTACCAGGTTGGTCCCGGAAGCCCGAGCTTCATAGCCCAGCGCGCCAGAAAGAGCGGTAGACGGGGCAGACCGTAGACCTTGAGCCATTTCATAGTTGCAAACCCTTCCATAGCTTGTGCTGATACCTCTACATTATACTCGCAACCACGTCCGGCTCTCGAAGCTCCGCCGAAGGAACTTCGTCTGGATTATTATTAGAGCGTTTGTTGGAGGGCATGAGCGATTGGATGGCGTAGGCCACGCGTGAAAATGGGATCTTCTAAAACTCGCGGGCCATTGCCGATACTCGCCCGGCAAGCGAAGGAGATCGGCGATCACGCCGCCGGATATATCGAACTCGGTCTCGAACACGCCATAAGGACCAGGGTTTCTTACGAATCCACGAGTTGGAACGCGGCTCTCCGCGACGTGGAAGCCAACCTGGGGCCGGTAGAGAAGATACTTTCAGAGCCGAGTCTACAAGATATAGAGGAACATGCGCGGCAACTGCTCTATGGCATCAGAGGAACATGCGCGGCAACTGCTCTATGGCATCAGGCACGAGGACTCCTACGCTCCACGATGGGCCGTAGACTCCATACTGGCGCATTGTTGCTACCTGGTGTGCAGGGTGCTCCGTCCAGAGATCGTCGTGGAGACTGGCGTAGCCTACGGTGTCAGCTCGGCTTTTATCCTGAAGGCACTCCAGGAGAATGGCCGTGGCATTCTCCACAGCATCGACCTACCGTCTCTGAGGTTGGGGAACAGCCGCTTTCAAGGAGTTGCCATACCGGAGCCGCTGCGCGAGCGCTGGAAACTCTACCGGGGGACGAGTTCTAGAGTTCTCCCCGGTCTTGCTGAAGAGCTTGGACAGGTAGACTTCTTCTTGCATGACAGCCTCCACACTTACCGGAATATGCGGCAAGAGTTTTCGACGGTCTGGCCTCGCCTGCCGGAAGGAGGTGTGATCCTCGCCGACGACGTGGAGCGTAACCGCGCCTTTCGAGGGTTATGCGACAGGAAGCCCCGGTTCTGGCGCGCAGTCCAGGATAGGGAACTACGCCCACTCTCCGGCAGGGCCGCGCCCGTGACGTTCGGTATTGTGGTCAAGTAACTCCTGTGTATGGCGAAGCGCGTTTGTACTTTCCGTCCCGCACCGCTCCGGGTTATAATGCCCGACCATCGTGTCACGAGCCGCGCCTACCCATGAAGTGATCTCCCGTCTAAAGCATGAGTACCCCGATGCGCGCACCGAGCTCGACTGGTCGAACCCTCTGGAGCTGCTCGTCGCCACCATCCTCTCCGCCCAGACCACCGACGTCCGGGTGAATCAGGTAACGTCGGCTCTCTTCGAGAAATATCGTACCGCCGATGACTACGCGGAAGCCGACACATCCGAACTCGAAGAGGATATACGTCCGACGGGCTTCTATCGCAACAAGGCCCGCTCTTTGCAGGGGATGGCGCGCTCTCTGATCGCGGACCACCACGGCAAAGTGCCGAGGACGATGGCGGAGTTGGTCTCACTCCCCGGCGTCGGACGCAAAACCGCCAACGTGGTGCTCGGCAACGCCTACGGAACGGACGAAGGCATCGTCGTGGATACTCACGTCAGACGCCTGTCGAATCGCCTCGGCTTCACCACCAACCAGGACCCCGAGAAGATAGAGCGAGACCTTATAAAGACCGTTCCTCGAGAAGACTGGACTGTCTTCTCCCATCTGCTCATTTTTCATGGCCGCCGCGTCTGCAGGAGCCGCAAACCAGATTGCCCGAATTGCCTCCTTAACGATATTTGTCCCTCGGCAGGGATGGGCAAATTTTAGAGCCAAGATGATGGCGAGGGTAAGGTACGGGCCGCCCTGCTCTGCCCGGCGATGAAACCGCTGTACTCGTCTAATTCTTCTCTACTGCAAGATGTCAGCGAACTACTATTGAAAAGTCTCTTTCAGCACATCTTGCAGCTTGGCGGTGTCCGGTACCCAGTGATCACGGGTCGTGTCCTCTCGCCGCGCGTTCGCCACTTCTTCCTGGCCGGGTATCACCTGCGCCTGCATTGAAGCCCCAGAGTTCTTCAACGCCCTGAGGCGGCTCGCGAACTGTATGGCTTCTGGTCCGCTTATGTTCGTTTGGGAATGGTCGCGTAGAGCATTCAACACGGTCGGGTTGGAGAGCAAGTTCTTGCCGCTGAACGCCTGCCCGAACATCAAGTACAGGAACGCTTGCTGACGTTTGGCCTGCTCTGCGCTGCTTGACAGGTCTTCACCTTGAAGATAGACGAGTACCTCATCGCCATTGAGCTTTCGTGGACCCGGCTGCAGAGTCAACTGAACTCCGTCCACCGAAGCCTGTCCACTAATCGTACGGGGCACGTCGACCCGGACGCCACCCATCTTGCTCACGACTTCTTTTATTCCCTCTGCATTGAGAACCAGGTAGTATGGCGCCTCGACTCCGGTAAGACGTTCCACGGTCCGGCGCGTGAGGTCTGGGCCATCTAGCGTAACGGTGTCGCCAATGTTGCCCGCACCGTGGCCCGGTATTTCGACCAAAGTATCTTGTGGAAGTGCGAGAACACCCAAGCCATCCTGCGAGACCTTGGCCGCCATAACGTCGCCTTCACCAGGAGTCCCCACTTTGGTGGAAGCCAAGACGACGACCCGCTGGGGCCCGCTACCCAGGAACAGACCTGGGGCGACCCGGTGCAGGAAGCTGTTTAGCGGGTCCGTAAAACTATTGTAAGGAGCGAAGATCGCCACGATTGTGCCTGCCGCTACGATCATCATACCTAGAACTATGGCGAGCGCCCGCCAGTGGCGCTTCATCGCTATGGTGATGCGTCTCTGCAAGGAGCGCGTTTGGTAGCGTTTGCGTTGCGGGGAACGGAGGACAGGAAAAAAGGTTTCGGCAAGTACCTTGCCTTCCAGGCCCAGGGAGTCGGCGTACGTTATCGTGAGTCCGCGAGCCCATAGGGGACTTGGCAGCGCATCGTAATCCTCTCGCTCTAACGCTTGCAGACAGTCGACCGTGATACTGCTTCGTTGTTGTGCCTGTTCAAAGGTAAGGCCTTGCTCTTCGCGGGCCTGCCTCAGC
>JBBPZZ010000137.1:0-18244 GCA_038198445.1 Rubrobacterales bacterium | reverse complement strand
GGGTGATGACCTCGGAGTCCGTAAGCTGCACTGGCCGCCCGGCTCTCGGTGGCTCCGAGGAGTGGGTGATCTTCAATCGATCGTCTACAAGAACGTACAATGAGATCAAGAAGGAGTCGAGATCCATGATGGCACCATCCGTTGGAGAGAGTTTGGTACATCAGCATACGATCCTGGCTCCTTCTCTGTGAATCTGAATTACACATCAGTCGTCTAAGGGCTCGTCCTCGGCCCGTACCACCATCTGGCGCGAGGTTCGGCGGCTGGGGGTTCTCTCGCTGCAGCACGCGGTCTGCCTTCTTCCCCTCTCAGATGACAATCGGGCCGCCTACGAACGTATCGCCCGCCGCATCGAGGAGTACGGGGGAGAGGTCAGCATACTGGAGACCTCTTCTCCGGACGAGGCCTGGCACAAAAGGACTATGACCCGCTTCAACGCCGCCCGTGACGAGGAGTACGAGGAGGTCGTCGACGAGACCGAGCGTTTTCGGGAGGAGATCGAGCGAGAGCGGCGCAAGGGTAAGTTCACTTTCGCTGAGCTAGAAGACGAGGAAAGCAACCTGGAACGTCTGCACAGGTACATCGCGCAGGTGGAGGCCCGCGATTCCTTCGGTGCGGATGGCCGTGTGCGGGCGGCGGAGGAAGTGGAGCGCTGCGCCGGGGTACTGGAGGCTTTCGCTCAGGAGATCTACGAGCACCAAAGAGTCGCCGAAGATGAGCAAGGCTGATGACCGCCGGAACGTGGTTCCTCGAGGCCGGGCACTAGTTGCCCAGCCTGGCGACGCCGGATGAAGGATTCGTGAACTGGATGACGACTCTCGCCGTGATCGACCTTCACCACGCCATCGCTTCCTATGGCTACACCGCGGTATTCGCCTTCATCGGCATCGAGAGCCTCGGGATTCCTTTCCCAGGCGAGACCATGCTCGTCACGGCCGCCATCTACGCGGGCACGACCGGTAATCTCTCTATCCCCTTCGTCATCGCGGCGGCGGCGGCTGGGGCAATCATCGGTGACAACATAGGCTTCGGCATCGGCTACTGGGGAGGCTACCGGCTACTGGTGCGCTACGGCAAGTACATCCGGCTCGACCAGGCCAAGCTCAAGGTTGGACGCTACCTCTTCCTCCTGCATGGCGGGAAGGTCGTCTTCTTCGGCCGGTTCGTCTCGGTCTTGCGTACCTACGCGGCCTTCCTGGCCGGCACCAATCGCATGCCCTGGTGGCGCTTCCTGATCTTCAATGCCGCCGGCGGGATTATCTGGGCGAGCATCTTCGGTATCGGCGCCTACTACCTGGGACACGAGATCGAGCGCCTCGGCAGACCTATAGGGGTCGCGATCGCCGTGGTGGCCGTGATCATCGTCGTCGCCGCAGTGATCATCGTGCGCCGCTCGGAGTCCCGGCTGGAAGAGAAAGCGGAGCAGGCGTTTCCGGGGTCGCTAGAAGGGTTCCAGGAAGATCAGCCCTCGTAATCGTTGCGATGGATACTAATCTCGTCAGGGAGAAATGAATGGATTATCTTTTGCCTGCTATGAACTCGGCTCGACATGTTCGGGGAGCGGCGGCCTCGCGATCTCTGTCCAAGCCGGGTCAGGGGAGAGACGAGTTAGAAGATAGACGTGATCCGCACCCAGACATTTCCCCGAAAGCGGAGCTCATTTTGTTGGCGTCGCTCTCTTTAGGAACGCTCGTGGCCTTCTGGGGGCTGACCATGGTAGTCACCAAGGGCAACACCATGAGCATAGACATCGCGCTGCTTCGGCGGATACACTCACTCTTCCCCGCTTGGTTGGAGGGGCCAATGATAGCCGTAACCTTCTTAGGCTACTACTCGGTGGTGACAGTGGCCTTCGCCATCGCCGCTTACCTTTTCTACCGCAGCGGCTCGAAGATCTACGCTCTGTTCTTGCTGATCTGTGCCCCGGGTAGCGTAGTGCTTTCCACCACGCTCAAGAACCTCGACCATCGGGCTCGTCCGCACCTTTTCCACTTTTCAAGTTACCACGGCCCCTCCTCGTACGCGTTCCCCAGCGGTCACGCGACCATAGCCGTGAGTTTCTGGGGGGTCCTGGTGTTGCTCGTGGCACTTAGACTAGAGGGTTGGCGCAGATGGGGCTTGATGGGGCTGGGGGTGGTGCTCGTAGTCCTGATCGGATTCAGCCGACTCTACCTAGGCGTTCACTACCCGACCGACGTTCTGGGAGGATATCTTCTCGGCACCTCCTGGGCCGCGGCGGTGGGAACCGTCTTCGTTTTCTGGCGCTTGGGGCGGACACGGGGCACGAACGGGCGAACGTGAGAGAGGGCAGGCTGAAACGATGTCGCGCATAGAACAGATTCTCCATCTGAGCGCCGAGTACGGCTACCTGATCGTTCTCTTCGGAGTGATGGTCGAGAGCGCCGGAATGTCGGTGCTCACAGTCTGGGCCGACGGGGAAGCCGCCCGCTTGCCCTCCGCCATGGGCGCCTCCTGCGCGTGACCTGGCCGGACCTCGACCTTGCTAAGGGGTGGTTCGAGGGGTACTGGCCCTGGGCTGGGCCCTTCGCCCGTGTCGTGCTACTCGCGCGCAGCGGCATGTCGATCCCCGCCGGGGTGCTCAAGATGCCCCTCTGGGATGGCAGATCGGGAAACAAGGAGTTTACAGTCCATCATTGTCCGCCCACGGTGATCAGCACGATCTCCAGTCGGATGTCGACAGTCAGCGACTTTCACTTACGGGCTGCTTACGAGGGTATGGCCTGATGCGCGGTCTTATCCGCCTCGCCGCAGCGGCCATCGCCATCTGGGCAACGTGGCAATTAATAGGTCAACTCGACCTCTGGGGCGATCCACTCTTTCTCGGCGTCGCTGTCCTCGTTTTGCTCCCCACGCTTTTCCTCGTCGCTGGGGGACTACTGCGCAGGGAGGTGCCCGGTAGCATACACGCATCCGCCATTTGGTTAGTCTCAAGGCCTCGCATCGCTTACTGGCGCACGGCTCACCCTCAACTAACAAGATGGGTAATCAGGCGCCTTGCGGATCGCCCGTCAGGATGGCCGGCGACGCTCCTGAGCGGTGTTGCGATGGTGGCGTGGTTCATCGGTTTTGGCTCGGTTCTCCAGGACATCCTGGTAAACGATCCCGCAGCTCGCGCCGATGTTCGGGTACTCCATCTGCTTGCAACCTTCCGCGTCCCGGCCCTCGGAGAACCGGTACGCATAGCTGCCGGCGTCATCAACCCCCCTCACGCTATCGGTTTTCGGGCTGTTGGTGGCGGTAGCTCTCATGGAGCGGCCGCTTCGGGCGATCCCTTTTCTCTCGCCGGTCGCCGCGGCGCTGCTCGCCGTTCTGCTGGACAACGTCATACCTCACCCACCGCTACCCGACCGGTTCGCGATAGTTGCCCCCGTTACCGGCTTCCCCGACCCTCACTCGCCACCTTCGCCGCCCTCCTCAGCACCTTCCTCCTTGTGGCGTGGCCCCGTCACTGGTGGTCACGGGCCCTCCTTATCTCCGCGACGATCCTTACCGTAGGACTTGGGATGCTCGATCTGGCGGCACTGGGAGCCGCCTGGTTCACGGATCTGTGGGGCGGCACGCTGCTTGGCGCGGGGACCGCCTGTCTGCTGGCCGCTCTCGCCCGATGGTTGCGGATTCCGCGGATACCGCTACCTCGCACGGTGGCCGCTCTCGTGGTTTTTCTGGCTCTCCTGGCGTTGCTCATCGGTGGCTGTAAAGCACCGGCTGCGCGGACGGACTTCACTGCTCCTTCCCGCGAGAGGACCCGGCTTGCCGCGTCATCCGTCGACGATCAGATAGTTGCTCGATTGCCGCATTGGAGCGAGACGATGACTGGACGGCGCATACAACCCGTCTCGCTAATACTCATCGGCTCACGAGCGTCACTCGAAGAGGCATTCCTCCGGTCGGGGTGGAACATTGCGTTGCCCATCACGCCCGCCTCGTCGTGGCAGATCACGCTGAACAGTCTTCAAAGCAAGCCATACCAAGCGGCGCCGGTCAGCCCGGATTTCCTCGATGGCTACCCGCAGGATTGGGCCATCGAGCAGCAGACGGACGCCAGCTCCGCCCGGCACCACGCGCGCTTCTGGACGAGCGGCCTCACGCTGGCCGACGGCACGCCGGTCTGGGTCGGCAACGCAAGCTTGGACACGAACATAGAACTCGCGCCGAACTTTAAGTTCCCGACGCACCATATCGACCCGGCGGTCGACCTGGAACGCGATAATGTCGCCGCCGGGTTGGAGCAAGCCGGAGCCAAGCGGGTACGAGAGGTGCAGCTCGTACCACCGGAAGCAGGCTCGAATGCGGAGGGAGATCTCTTCTTCACTTACGGCAAGGCGATTATCCTCCGAGTCGCGAGAACCTCAACGTGAGTTGGCGAGCCCTGGTACACGAAACCGCCACCCTTCTGGTCGGGAGCCTCCGCTCTCAGGAAAGTTGGGATGGATTCTGGCGTGCAAAAGTCCACCTAGTGCTGCTCGTCGTTACGGTTGCGCTCTTGGTGAGCCTGGGACGAGTATATAAGGGGGTACGCTACTCTAGCTATCGTATTTCTTCGATTTTTCATCATCGGCCACAGGGAGAGGAGACGACTAATCACCTGCCGTTTGCCTTGACGTCAACAGGACGTTCGCCACCCGGCGACCGGCCGGGAAACACGACGTGATAATCCGGAAACCGCCGGCACGGTAAATCGTATAACGTGGCAAAAGTAATGTGGACACGTCTCGTAGAGGTTGCCAGACAGTGGATCTGGCGGCCTTCCATACGAGCAAACTCTTGGGAGGGTCGAAACTTTGAGCATCTGGCAAGCTTTTTGGCTGGCGTTACTGCAGGGAGCGACCGAGATCCTGCCGGTCTCCAGTCTGGGACACGGGGTTATTCTACCCACACTCCTTGGGTGGAACATAGATCAGGAGAGTCCCACATTCCTGCCGTTCTTCGTGATCCTGCACCTGGGCACGGCGGCGGCGCTCTTCATCTTCTTCCGACGGGAGTGGGTAAGCGTAATCAGTGGGTTCTTCGGTACTTTGAAGAGGCGAAACTTGCATGGTGACCAGGAGGGCAGACTGGCCTGGCTTCTCGTGGCAGGTACCATTCCAGCCGGGCTCGTAGGACTAATCTTCGAGAAAGCCCTCTCGGCCAACTTCGCCCGGCCTTCCCTGGCCGCCGTCTTTCTCATCATAAACGGCATCTTCCTGCTCCTCGGGGAGCGCTTGAGGCGCAGGCGGGTCAAGGAAGGTGAGAGCGAGCTTTCGTTCTGGCAGGCCATCGCGGTGGGTACTTCTCAGGTTTTGGCTCTTATACCGGGTATCTCGCGCTCGGGGATCACCGTGATGGGAGGACTCGCCTCCGGCCTAAGCGCCGAGACGGCCGCCCGGTTCTCTTTCTTGCTCGCCACCCCGATCATACTGGCGGCCGGGGTACTGGAGGTTCCAAAGCTTATAGAGTTCGGAACTGCTCAGACGCTCGGTATTGCCATCTTCGGCGGGGTTATAGCGGGGATCGCGGCCTACGTCTCAACTGCCTTACTGATGCTCTTGTTCCGCAAACGGGAGATAGAGGCGCTTGGGCCATTCGGGTACTACTGTATCGGCGCGGGAATCGTCGCCATCGTGCTACTTCTGGTTCGCTGACTCAACATAGAAAGCCGCCTGGACCGTAGGCCGGCGGACGAGTGATCCGCCACCGAAACCATGCCCTGAACACAACCAACTCAGGTTACACTTTGACGCTCTGGGGTCGGCTATGCAAGCCTCAGGCCTAGTGTTACACTCCAGCGACGGACGGCATGGGGAACTTATCCACATCGCCCTCGTATACTTATTGGAGAACCTTGGCGATCAGCGACACATCCAGGTCTTTTAGAGCGGAGATGGCCCGCGCGGCGTTATTAGTCGTTCTGCCGGTCGTCGGCCTCTTGCTGGCTGGTCTACTGGCGGACTTCCTCTCGCGTGAAGAGGTGTATTCTAGCCTCGACTACGGGTTCTCCCTGGCGACGTTGTTGGGGGCGGTTGGTTGCGCCGGGTACCTGGCGGTGCGGATCTCCCGCGGGTCCGGCGCTCTCGCGTTTGCCTGTTGCGTGTTTGCCGGGAGTCTGGCGGTGGTTTCGACGTTTGGCAAAAACGTCGTCGGGAGGGGCGTCGGTTGGCCCGTGCTGGTCGCGTTGCTCCTGGGTCCTTTCATCGTATTGCTCGCCGGGCTCGGCGGCTGGGTCTAGATTTCGGCGCGCTTCCCGCTTTCGACGCGGGGAGTACGAATCCAGCGTTCCAGGTATGAGGACGGTCATCGTCCCGGAGTTCGCTGGCGATTGGATCCACCCCGACCCAAAGGACATTAACGTATGGTCAATATCTTACAGACTATCTTCAGTCCCCTAACCAACCTCATGAGCACGGGGATGCAGACTTTCCACGACTGGGGCGCTCCCTGGTGGCTCTCCATCATGATACTCACGGTCATCGTCCGCAGCCTGCTCTTCCCCCTGACGGTCAAGCAGGTCAAGAGCATGAGGAAGATGCAAGACCTCAAGCCGGACCTCGACAAGATCAAAACCCAGTACAAGGACGACCGCCAGAAACAACAGGAAGAGACGATGAAGCTCTACTCGGAGCGGAGCGTCAACCCTCTCGGCGGCTGCCTGCCGGTCCTGGTCCAGATGCCCGTCTTCATCACGCTCTACTACACGATAAAGCACTTCGATAAACTAGATAGCTTCAGAACCGGTGGTCTCTTCTGGTTCAAGGACCTGACTATAGCCGACCCCTACTACATCCTGCCTATCCTCTATGTCATTACCATGATGGCCGCGCAGGAGATCACCATAAGAAACACGGCGCCTCAACAGGCGCAACTCATGCGCTTTATGCCCCTGGCCTTCGCGTTCTTCCTCGCCAGGTTCCCGTCGGGGCTCTTTATGTACTGGGTAACCTCGAACGTCATCACCTTCATCCAGAACTACCTGATCTACCACCGCTCCCCGAGCAACGCATCAGCCGCGGTAAAGGCGGCCGGTCCTTCCCAGCAGGTAATCGAAGCCGATGCCTCGCCCGCCGCGCCGGAAGGGAAAGTCAACACCGCGAAGAGCGGCCGGGCTAAAAACAGGAAGAAAAAGAGCGCCGGCAAGAAGAAATAGAGTCCTCTGTAGAGGCAAACGGTTGCTTGGGCTATCCTGGACACTATTGTGGAGACTGAGGAAAGGAAAACGTAGATGGCCGAACAAAGCGCGTTAAAGAGCGACAAGGGAACCACGACCATACAGAGCGGCGTGGTCTCGAGCATCGTCAACGTGGCGGTGGAAGAGGTCGATGGCGTGGACATGTCCCATGGAGGCACCCGGCTGCCGGGAGACAACTCGCCCACCGTCGGAGAGTTCTTCGACCGCGTCTCCGGCAGCGGAAGCCGTAGCCGTGGGATCTCGGTTGAGGTGGGCGAAGAGCAGACCGCCGCCGACCTCACCGTGAACGTAGTCTACGGCAAGCCCGTTGCCCAGGTGACGGAGGCCCTGCGCCGCAACGTCATCCGGCGCGTCGAGAGCCTCACCGGCCTGCAAGTAACCGAGGTAAACATTACCGTCAACGACGTGACCTTCCCAGAGCAATAGTTTTCCAGCAGTCAAAAGTGAAGAAGCCCCCGGCGAGAACCGGGGGCTTCCTGCCGCTGATACTTGTAGCCTGACGCCTTCTACACCATCAACAGCACCGGGTTCTCAAGCGTCTTCTTGACCTCGGACATGTAGAGCGCTCCGTCTCGGCCGTTGGCTATGCGGTGGTCCGCCGACAGGGTGAGCTTCATGAAGGTGGCGGGCACGATCTCGCCGTCCTCGTCATAGGATGGACGCTTGACGATGCTGCTGACGGCGATGATCGAGGCCTGCGGCGGGTTGACGATGGCGATGAAGCTATCCACGCCGAACATGCCCATGTTTGAGACCGTGATCGTGCCGCCCTGATACTCGTCCGGCTTCAAGCCTCCCTCTCGCGCCCTCGTGGCGAGGTCTTTCGACTCCCGCGAGATGGTGGCGAGGCCCTTGCTGCCTATATCCTTTATGACCGGGGTTATGAGACCGGCGTCGAGGGCTACGGCCATTGCCATGTTTACCGTTTCGTGCAACTCGATGCCCTTGCTGGTGTACAGGGCGTTGAGGTTGGGATAGTTCCGCAAAGCCACCGCGCACGCCTTCATCACGAAGTCGTTGACGGAGAGCTTTATTCCGTCTTCTTCGAGCTGCGCGTTGAGGTCTTTCCGAAGGGCCATCGCCGCATCCATCTGGACCTCAACGGTCGCGTAGAAGTGCGGGATGTGCTGCTTGGCCTCCGTCATGCGGTCGCCGATGATCCGCTGCATCTTCGTCGGCTCCATGAGCGTGGTCCCCGGCGCTTCGGTCGGGTCCGGCAGCTTCTGAGCCTGTATTCCCGCTTGAGCCGCCTGCTCCGGCTGCGCCTCGGCGCCTCCATCGGCCGTGGCCTCGCCGTCTTCCGCCGCTCCGCCGTCGCGCTGGGCCGATCCACTCTCCATCGCCGCCCGCACGTCCCGCTCGACGATGCGTCCGGCCGGCCCCGAACCCTCTACCTTCGAGAGATCCAGGTCGTTCTCCGCGGCCAGCCTGCGGACTATCGGAGAAGCGCGGAACTGGCCGTTCGCCCGGCCATCGGCCTGGGCTCCGGCCTGGGCTTCGCCGCCTTCCTCTTCGCCCGTGTCTTCAGACTCTTCGGTCTCGGTTGCGGTCTGGGCCTGGGCTTCGCCGCCACCCTCGTCCTCTCCACCTTCTTCGGCTTCGGATTCTTCCGATTCGCCACCTCCCGAGGAGCGCTCCGGGGCTTCCTCGCCCTCACCCTGGATGAACGCTATGGCTCCACCCACCGGGACATCCTGGCCCTCGCTGGCGATGAGCTCGGCGAGGGTGCCGGCGTCCTCGGCCTCCAGCTCCATCGTGACCTTGTCGGTCTCGATCTCGGCTATCGCGTCTCCCTCGGAGACCTCATCTCCCTCGCTCTTGAGCCACTTGAGGAGCGTACCCTCCTCCATCGCGTCGCCCATCTTGGGCATGATCACTTCGGGCATGCTACTTCTCCTCTATATACAGAGCCCGACGGGCCGCGTTCGCCACAGCTTTCTCACTCGGGAAGGCCGCAAGCTCCAGGTTCCTGGCATAGGGCGCCGGCACCTCCGCCCCGCTCACCCGCTCTACCGGAGCGTCCAGATAATCGAATGCCTGTTCCTGGATGATCGCCGCTACCTCACTCGCCACCCCGAACCACCGCCACTGCTCCTGCACGGTAACCGCCCGGTGAGTTTTTTTAACCGACTCGACGATGGTTTCCTCATCAAACGGACGTATGGACCGGATGTCTATGACCTCGGCGCTCACATCGTCCTCTTCTTCGAGCGTGTCGGCGGCCCTCACGCACAGGTTGACCTGCCGGCCGTAGGCGATGAGCGTAACGTCCGAGCCTTCGCGCGCCACGCGGGCCTTGCCGAACTCCACGGCATTGTCGCCGTCCTCTACCTCGCCCTTCGTTCCGTAGAGGGCGCCGGCTTCGAGGAAAATCACAGGGTTGGGGTCGCGGATGGCGGTGATCATCATGCCCTTAACGTCGTTCGGCGTTACGGGCGAGACGACCTTGAGGCCGGGGAAGTGTCCGTAGAAGTTCTCCAGCGAATGGGTGTGCTGGGCGGAGAGCTGGACACCGCCGCCGTTTGGACCGCGGATGACGAGCGGCACTTCTACCTGACCGCCGGAAAAATAGCGCACCTTGGCTGCGTTCTGGACGATCTGATCCGAAGCCAGAAACGAGAAGTTCCAGGTCATCATCTCGACGACGGGCCTCATACCCATCATTGCCATCCCGATCGCCGCGCCGGTAAAACCACCCTCCGAGATGGGAGTATCCATTACTCTCTTTGGCCCGTATTGATCGTAGAGCCCGTCGGTTATCAGGTGGGTGCCTCCGTATACCCCGATGTCCTCGCCCATGAGGACGACGGACTCGTCGCGGTCCATCTCGTGGACCATCCCCTCTCTGAGCGCCTCACGGTAAGTCTTGGTCTCCGCCACGGCTTACTCCTCCCCCATATACTCGTCTTCACCGGCGTAGACGTCGGTGTAGAGCTCGTCGAGATCCGGCTGCTCACTCTCGTCGGCGAACTTGACGGCCTCGTCGACCTTCTCTTTGGCCTCGTCTTTTATCTCTTGAAGCTTCTCTTCATCGAGCACGTCGTTCTCGATGAGCTTGTGTTCGAGAAGCCCTATCGGGTCGCGCTGACGCCACTCGTTGACCTCTTCCTTGGTGCGGTACTTCTCCATGAAGTCCGCCGCTCCGTGCGATACCGTCCGGTAGGTTAGGGCCTCAACGGCGTAGGCCTGGCCCGTCTCTCTTACGTGCTCCGTGACTCTCTCGGCGCACTCGATAACGGCATCGACGTCCATGCCGTCTACCTTCTCGTGCTCTATGCCGTAGGCGTCGAACTTGGCGGCGAGGTCGGTCATGGCCGTCGTGCGCTCGACGGAGGTTCCCATGCCGTACTTGTTGTTCTCGACGATGAAGACGACCGGACACTGGCCTTCCTTACCCCATAGTCCGGCGAGGTTGGCGGCCTCGTGGAACGCGCCCTGGCTCATGGAGCCGTCGCCCAGATAGAGCTGGGTGATGTGGTCCGTCTCCTGATAACGCATGGCGTAGGCCATGCCGACGCCCAGTGGTATGTGTCCGCCGACGATGCCGTAGCCGCCCATGAGGCCCTGCTCGGCGGCGAAGAGGTGCATGGAGCCGCCCTTGCCCTTGACCATACCCGTGCCTTTGCCATATAGCTCGGCCATGACTTCTTTAGGATCCGCGCCCAGCAGCAAAGCGTGCGCGTGGTCGCGGTAGGCGGTGATCACCTTGTCGCCCTCCTTGAAGGCTTCGAGGAACCCGGTGGCGACGGCTTCCTGTCCTATATAGACGTGGAGGTAGCCCCCGATCTTTCCCTGACGGAAGCCTTTCTGGCACGCTTCCTCGAATGCTCGTATGAGCGCCATCTCGCGGTAAATGTCCACGAGACGGTCCGTATCCGTGGCTACGGCGCCCTCGTCGCGAATCTCTACGTCCCCATTGTCGGAGTTCTCGTTGTCTGCCGCCATGGATGGCCCCTTCCCTTTTGGAGATACAAACCTACGAACAGAATACCAAAACCTCGGGTTTCGCACGTAATTTCGGACCCCGCGCCAAGTCATTACATACCCAATCTTCATCCTTCTCCTAACCACTCGCGCGCTGAACGGAACGCCCGCGCCCGGTGCGAGTCGGCGTTCTTGGCCTCTCCCATCTCGGCGTAAGTAAGAGAAGCTCCTCCGGGGATGAAGATTGGGTCCCACCCGAAACCGCTCTCGCCACGCGGCTCAGGAGCCAGAGAACCCGCCACAGCGCCCTCGAAGACGCGGACAGAGCCTTTACCGTCAACGATGGCGACCGCGCATACGGCGCGCGCCGAGCGGTCTTCGCCCGGCGAGATCATTCTCAGCAGACCTTCAGCACCAACGCCTTTCAGGAACCATTTGGTAAGCGCCCCCGGCAGCCCGTTCCACGACTCAATGACCAGCCCCGAGTCTTCGACGAGGACCGGGCTGTCCGGACGCTCTAGAGCTTCGTAAGCGGCGAGCGCCTTCGCGGCGGCGACTTCGGCGACGTTCAGGGCCTGTATCTCGGGTAGGTCCAGGTTCGCGGCCTCCAGTTCGACGCCCAGGATGGACGCAGCCTCGCGGCGTTTGTACGGGTTGGAGGTTACGAAGATCGCTTTCACAACGCGCAATCTACAATACACGCGGCCTTTGTGTTAGAGTCGCCCGTATGCGCGAGGTCAGGGTGGAGAGCCTCGAAGGGCTAGAGACGATCAGCGGAGAGGTGCGGCTCTCGGCCAACTCCGGCGGCCTCAGGGTCGTTTTTACGGAGGGGATCTGGGAGTCCCTCCTCGCCAACGCACCGGCCCCCGTCGCACCAACCGAGGAAGAGATTAAAGGATTAAACGACCTGAAACGGCAACTCAAAGACCACGCCCGCGACCACGACTTCAACACCATCCTCGAAGGCGTTCAATGCGGCGGTGAGGGATACAACCTCGAGTACGACTTCGTCCTGCGTCCGGCGAGCCTTTACGCGGCGACCACCGGCTACTACTTCACGCCGGTAGTGACGCCCGATCTGATGGCCCGCGTCGGGGTGAGCGTCGAGGAGGACAACTTTATCGAGCAGGCATACGTTATAGGAGCCGTCGCGGACCCGCTGGCGCTCGCCGCCGGGGACGACAACCTGAAGGCGCTCTCGATCCGGGGGCGGCGCTGCACCTCGAGCCGCTTCGAGATGGTCCCGGAGCTGTGGCAGGTTCTCTCGGAGAGATTAGGCTGGAGGAACGTGGAAACATTCATGACAGAGAAGAGGTAGACCCTTGCCGCTAGTAGACCTCGACCGATTCGATTTCCTCTACTCAAACCGGGTGAAGGGTATGAAGACCTCCGCGACCCGCGACCTGATGGCGACCCTCTCGCGGCCCGGCATCATCTCGCTCGCCGGGGGTTTTCCGGACACGAAGACCTTCGGAGAAGAAGCGTTCCGCGAAGTCTCTCAAAACATCGCCGCCGACTCCGCCCAGGCGCTCCAGTACAGCCCGACCGCCGGGATCGAGAGCATAAAAGACGTGATCGTTGACGTGATGGCCGCCGAAGGCACCCCCGCCCGACAGGAGGACGTCTTTACCACCACCGGCGCCCAGCAAGGTCTCGACCTGGTTGGGAAAGTGTTCCTGAACGAGGGAGATGCGATCCTGGCCGAGGGGCCGACCTACGCCGGCGCGCTGAACGCCTTCGCCGCCTACAAACCACGCATCCTGCACATCCCGATGGACCGCTCGGGCATCATCCCGGTCGCGGCGCGGGACGGGCTCAAGAAAGCCCGCAAGCAAGGTCTGCATGTAAAGTTCATCTACACCGTCCCGAACTTCCAGAACCCGGCCGGGGTCACCATGATCGCCGAGCGGCGGCGGGAACTGCTGGAGATAGCACGCGAGTTCGACCTGATCGTTGTCGAAGACAATCCGTATGGGATGCTCCGCTTCGAGGGAGAGCCGCTTCCAACGCTCGCCTCGCTGGAGCAGGAAGCTGGCGGGGACGTTGACCGGGTGGTGTACCTGGGGACGTTCTCGAAGATATTCGCTCCGGGGGTGAGGCTCGGGTGGGTACACGCGCAGCCGGGGATACTGCACAAGATCAACGTCGGCAAGCAGGGCGCGGACCTCTGCTCCTCGACGCTCTCGCAGATGATGATCTCAAGCTATTTCCAGAACGCCGACTGGCGATCCTACGTGAAGCGCCTGACAGCCCTGTACAAGGAGCGCCGAGATACAATGCTCGACTCTCTGGCCGAGTTCATGCCCAAGGAAGTCTACTGGACGCATCCCGAAGGCGGGCTCTTCGTGTGGGCGACACTACCGACCTACCTGGACGCGACCGCGATGCTGCCGCGGGCCATCGCGCGCAACGTCGCCTACGTACCGGGCGAGGGGTTCTACGCGGGCGGCTCGGGCAAGAACTGCATGAGGCTCAACTTCTCTTTCGTGGAGCCGGATAAGATAAGGCGCGGCATAGAGATACTGGCCGAGGTGATCCGGGAGCGCATGGAGCTGCGCGGAGACCTCGAACGTGGCGCCCGCTCCACGGCCGGAAGGTCCAACAGACAGGCCGGCGCCCGCGCGGGCGCCCGGAAGGAGTAGAGAGTGGCCCGCATCACCGTCCTAAGAGGCGGACACTCGATGGAGCGGGACGTATCCTTCACGACCGGAACCCGCGTATCCCATGCCCTCGAACGCCTCGGCCACGACGTCCATCCGATGGACATAGAAGAGACGACCACGGAGCGGCTCATGGACCTGGAACCGGACGCGGCCTTTATTTGCCTGCACGGCCCCGGCGGCGAGGACGGCACGGTCCAGGCGCTGCTCGAAACTTTAGGCATCCCCTACACGGGTAGCGGCCCGCTCTCAAGCATCCGCTGCATGGACAAGGACTACGCCAAACGCGCCCTGGGAGCCGCCGGGATAGGGACACCGCCTTTCCGAACTTTCCTCCGCCGGGCGATGAACGAGATGGGAGCGTCGGCGGCCCTGGACGTGGCCGCGGAGTCTCTAGGTTATCCGCTCGTGGTCAAGCCGGCGCGCGAAGGTTCGAGCTTCGGGTTATCGAGGGTCGAGGAGCCGGAAGGGTTGCTGGACGCCGTCTACGAGGCGCTGGGATACGACGCCAAGATCATCCTGGAGCGTTGGATCGACGGCGCGGAGATCTCCGTTCCCATACTGGAGCCCCCTGGCGAGGAGCCGCGCGCGCTGGGATTGGTGGAGATAAGACCGCGCGAGGGCGCCTACAACTTCGAGGCCAAGTACACGCCCGGCATGACGAACTTCGCCATACCAGCCGAGATCCCACCCGAAGCCGCCGCACGCATCGAAGAGATCTCGCTAAACGTCTACCGCACCCTGGGCTGCTCCGGCTTCGCCCGCGTGGACACCATCCTCGACGGCGCCATCCCCTGGGTACTGGACGTGAAGACCATTCCCGGCTTCACCGAGACCTCCACACTCCCCCTCGCCGCCGAAGCCGCCGGGATGAACTTCGAGGAGTTGGTGGAGACGATCCTCGAAGCGGCTCTACAGAGTGAGGCTCCGGCGAAGCTGTAGACTGGGACGTGGAGTAGCGGGATGCGGGACCAGGATGCACAATGATCTCTATCGCCGAAGGCGGCTTCCCGAGATAGCAGCCGCCAGCCACGCCTCGCCGCGGGCGGAGTCTGAATGGAGGAGTTGCGGGTGCGAAGAGTACCGATGTCTTTAAAGGCAACACTGGCATTGCTCGCCGTACTGATCGTTCTGGCGTCCGGAGCCGCCGGTTCGGCGGCCCACGCCCAGGAGACGAAGTCCGGGACGCAAGACACCGCCAAGCCTCCAGCCGTTGATGCAAAAGGATGGGCTGTCGCCGACGAGGGCTCTGGACGCCTGCTCGCCGGGAAAGACCCCGACAAGCGGCTGCCCATAGCGTCCACCACCAAGATCATGGTCGCCCTAGTAGCACTGGACAAAGGCGTGAACCTGGACGAAGAGGTAACCGTCTCACCGAACGCCGCCTCCTACGCGGGTTTCACCTACAGCAACATCGGGCTCTTCGCGGGCGACCGCGTTAGCGTGCGGGAGCTTATGCTGGCGACCCTCGTACCTTCAGCCACCGACGCCGTCTACGCGCTCGCCGAGCATCTGGGCGACGGACGGGTAAAAGACTGCGTAGATCAGATGAACAAAAAGGCCGACGAGTTGGGCCTGAAGAACACCCACTTCGAGAACCCCGCCGGTCTCGACTCTTCGGAACACTACTCCAGCGCTCGTGACCTCATCAAGATCACGGACGCCGCCTTGAAGTATCCCGTGTTCCGTAAGATGGTCTCGACCAAAGAGGCCACTATCACCACCCAGGATCGCAAGATCCAATTCTTCACCACCAACGACCTCCTGAGCACCTACTCTCCGGCTACCGGCGTGAAGACCGGCACCACTCCGAAGGGTGGAGCCTCGCTAGTCTCCTCCGCCGCGTCCGGCGGCGAGTCCTACATAGCGGTCGTCCTCGATGCCACGGGCGATGAAGAGCGGTTCGTGGGCTCCCGCGAGATCCTGGAGTACGCTTTCGACAATTACGAGCAGGAGACGCTCATCCCCAAGAACAAGGTCTACGGGAAGATGAACGTCCCCTACCATCGGGGAGACTCGATAAAGCTCGCATCCGCGAAGGGCGTCGAGGCGCTGGTAGGTAAGGGCGAAAAGGTAGAACGCCGCGTGACCAAAAAGAAAGCGCCCGACTCGGTAGAGGCCGGCCAGAAGCTCGGCGAGGTCGAAGTATCCGCCGGCGGACAGCGCCTCGGCAGCACCCCGCTCATCGCAAAGAAGGGCTACGAAAAAGCATCCCCGTGGGCCAAAGCGCGCTACGGCGCCGGCGGACTCTTCATGCGCCTCCGGGACTGGGCAACGGGACTTCTAAAGTAGCGTACGGGATGGTAGAGGATCTAACCAGCCGCCGGGTGCCCCGCCCCAACCATCCGCGTCCCGAGAAACTCCTCTAGCGCATCTAGCGCCATCCGCGACTGTCGCTGGCGGCGTTCAGGCTTGGTGAGACGCTTGCCGTTCTCTTTCTTTGGTACGGTCGGGACGAGGCCCCAGTTGGAGTTTATTGGCTGGAGCGTGCCTTCTTTTGTGGTGATGTAGTAGGCGAGCGCGCCCATCATCGTGCCGCGCGGCATTGTGAGCGGGTCTTCTCCGCGTACGATCCTAGCGGCGTTGGTTCCGGCTATGTAGCCCATCGCGGTGCTCTCCACGTAGCCCTCGACGCCGGTCAGTTGCCCGGCGAAGAACAAAGGCTCGCCGCTCCGTATCCGCATCGTGGCGTCGAGCATGTCGTTGGCGGGGAGGTAGGTGTTGCGGTGCATGACGCCCATGCGGGCGAAGTCCGCGTTTTCGAGGCCAGGGATCGTGCGGAACACGCGGCGCTGCTCGCCCCACTTCAGGCGCGTCTGAAAACCGACGATGTTGAAGAGCCGGCCCTCGGCGTCATCTTGCCTAAGTTGCACGACGGCGTAAGGGATCTCTCCGGTCCGCGGGTCCGGCAACCCGACCGGCTTCATCGGACCAAAGCTCAGGGTCTCCTTGCCACGGCGGGCGATAGTTTCAACGGGCAGGCAGCCCTCGAAGTACATATTCTCCTCGAAGTCCTTTATCGGACTAAGCTCGGCCGTCGCCAGTGCCTCGACGAAAGCGTAGTATTGCTCCTCGTTCATCGGGCAGTTGAGGTATGCGGCGTCGCCCTTACCGTAGCGAGAGGCGAGGTAGACGATCTCGTGGTCCAGGGAGTCGCGGTGGATTATGGGAGAGGCCGCGTCGTAGAAGTACAGCGTCTCGCCGGAGAGGGCTTCGATCTTCTCGACCAGCGCGTCCGACGTGAGCGGCCCCGTGGCAACCACGGTTGGCCCGTCGGGAAGCTCGGTCGCCTCCTTGCGGATCACCTCGATATTAGGATGGGCGTGGACCGTCTCCGTAACCGCTCGCGGGAAATCCTCGCGGGCCACCCCGAGAGCGCCGCCGGCGGGAACGGAATTTTCGTCGGCGCAGCGCAGGATCACGGAGCCAAGCCGACGCAACTCCTCCTTCAAGAGCCCGGAGGCGGTTTCGAGAGACTTGTTGCCGAGCGAGTTCGAGCACACCAGCTCGGCGAAGTGTTCGGTGCGGTGGGCGGGCGTCTCCTTGACCGGACGCATCTCCCACAGCTCCACCAAGCAACCACGCTCCGCTGCCTGCCATGCTGCTTCCGCCCCGGCGAGTCCGCCGCCTATTACCGTTACGTCTGTCACGAAAGATTGTCCTCCATCGCTGATTGGCGAATCGTTGGTACAAGCGCATATTCTACGTCACGCCCGCCAAACCGGTGGAAGATCCGCAGACCGTATTCGGCCTCCCATACGTCGCGTGATAGAGACCACGATTTCTTCCAGCCACTCCGCAACCTTACTGTGGCTTCGGGTCTCACTCGTCCGCCGCCGTCAACTCGACGCCCAAAGCGACCAGGTAGGCGATCGTGGAGAAAAAAGAGGTTACGGGCCAGGCGAACATGCCCCGGATAAAATGCGCCAGGACCGCCGCCATGACTATGGCGAGCCCGACCGAGAGGAAGTGGAAGTTACCCCAGAGCGCGGACTCCCTCGGTTCCTCTCGGAAACGCGCGGATGCTCCGCCGAAAGCGATGGTCCCAACCAGGGCGAAGGCGACGACGGCCCCGGCCATAAACATGAGGGCATCCAGCGTACTCGGTATCCCGTTGGAGTTTATGAGTACGGACCCGGTAGTCCAGGTCGAGAGCGTGTAGCCATAGGGACCGCCGCTAACGCCGATGGCGGTGCGAAGGTTTCTGCCGTAGCGTCCCTGGAGCATGGATATCCGAGAACTACCAGGCCGTAGCCCCACCGTCCACGACGACGGTCTGCCCGGTCATGTAGGAGGAGGCGGAGGAGGCGAGGAATACCACTACGCCCTTGAGGTCTTGGGGGTTACCGAAGCGGTGGAGCGGGATGCCGTCGAGCATCTCCTGCTCGAACTTCTCGATCAGGCCACCGCTCATGCGGGTGGGGAACCAACCGGGGGCTATGGCGTTGACGTTTATGTTGTGCGGCGCCCAGGAGGT
>JBBPZZ010000136.1:0-25844 GCA_038198445.1 Rubrobacterales bacterium | reverse complement strand
GAGATATTCCATGAGCTCTTCGTTGAACTCGATGACCGTTCCGCACTCCTGGCAGCGGGCGTGGTGGTGCATCCTCTCCGTCGAGAGCTCGTAGCGCGAGTAACCCTCGCCGAAATCATCCTTGCGTACGATGCCAAGCTCCGTGAGTAGATCCAACGTCCTATAGACGGTGGAGAGTCCAAGCTCCGGGTGCTCGCCCTTTACCCTGTCATAAAGTTCCTCGGCGGACAGGTGACGGTCCCCTTCCAACTCGCGTGCGATAACGCGCCGCTGGTTGGTCAAACGGTATCCCCGGCTCCTGAGTATCTGCTCGAACTCGATCACGTAAGATAGTCTATCCTTCGAGGTAGATGAGATCAATTATTGATCCTATCTGGTGTATTCTACCGAAGGTGCCAAAGTAGCCCGAGCCGGGTATAAAGCACGAGACATGTCGAAACTAACTTGGAGGATAGTTGAGTATACGAGCGAGCTTCGCTTTCCTTGCAATCATACTGGCACTAACAATCGTCGGCTGCTCAGGGGGGCATGGCTCAAAGGACAAAGATCCGTCCAAGAAACAAAGCTCGCGGCCGGAGAAGACGCACGCTCCCACTGGTTCCATATCGTCGAATAAACAGGAAACCACTGAAGAAACCACTTCGGGCGGCTTCGAGACTACGGAAGAAACCACCTCCGAGTTCGCGACGAATCCAGAAGACAAAAAAGACAAGGGTCAGGGGTCGAAGCCGAAGGTAGACAAGAAGTCGGGACTCTTGTTGTCGGATACGCTGGTTGCCGGGGCGGAAGACCGCACGAATGGTCCGCTCGTGAAGCATCGCGTGGTCAGCTACTACGGGCATCCCTTCTCCGAACAGATGGGGATACTCGGCGAGTATCAGCCGAATGAGATGATAAAGCGGCTCAAAGAGCAAACGAAGGCTTACACGAAGGCGGATCCCGGCCGTCCCGCGATACCGGCGATAGAGTTGATCGCCTCCGTGGCCCAGCCCGCGCCGGGGCCGGACGGTCTCTACCTCACCCGCACCCCGACTAATGTGATCGAAAAATACGCGCAACTGGCGAAAAAAAACGACTGTCTGCTCTTGCTGGACGTTCAGATCGGCTACAGCACGATAGCGGATGAGATAAAGGCGATTCAGCCCTTCCTGGAGCGCGACTACGTGCATCTCGCCATAGACCCCGAGTACGACATGCAGCCCGGTCAGATCCCTGGACAGGAGTTCGGCAACAGCTCGGGCCAGGAGATCATATCCGCCGCCCGCACGCTGTCGGATATCGTTAAGAATAATGACCTCCCGCCAAAGATACTCGTCATCCACCAGTTCAGGTACGACATGATCTCGGACAAACAAGCCATCAAACCCGTTCCGAACGTCGAGATGGTGCTCCACGCCGACGGCTACGGCGTGCCCGCGGACAAGACCGAGAAGTACAAACTCCTGGTACGTGACGAACCTATCCAGTATGGCGGCTTCAAGCTCTTCTATCAGCAAGACGTGCCGCTGCTTACCCCGAAGCAAGTCCTCACCCTGGACCCCAAGCCCGCCGTTATCAGCTACCAGTGAGCCGGGAGCGGTCTAGGCCTTGAACGTCCGCTTGCGGCCACCGGGCCACCAGTTCCAGTCGCCCAGAATCCGCATGGTTGCGGGGACGAGCAGGACGCGGATGATCGTCGCATCCACGAAGACCGCTACGGCCAGCCCCAGGCCCACGGCTTTGGTGAGGACGATGCCGGTAAACGCGAATGCACCGGTCACCACGATAATAATGGCCGCCGCCGAGGTTATGATACCCGCCGTCGAAACCAGACCCTTGGCGACGCTGGCCGTGTTCGAATCCCCGTTCTCATATGCCTCTCTGATGCGGGAGAGCAGGAAGACCTCGTAGTCCATCGAGACCCCGACGATGGTGGAGAACATGAGTATGGGTAGCGTGGCGTCCACGAACCCGAGCGGCGTGAAGTCAAGGATGCCGGAGAGGTGGCCGTCCTGGAACACGAAGACCATCGCCCCGAAGCTCGCCGTCAGGCTAAGGACGTTGACTATCACCGCCTTAAGCGGGATGAAGACGGAGCGGAACGTGAACAGCAGGATGAGATAGGTTACGCCCAAAACAAACGCCGCGGCATAGGGCGCTTTGCCGTAGACGCTGGAGATGAAATCCCTCTGACCGGCGGAGAGGCCCCCCACGAGGAACGTCATGCCCTCCGGAGCGTTCACGGCCCGGACCCTGGCGACGGTTGCGCGGGCCTTTTCGGTGTATGGATTATCTTTCGTCGTCACCTGCAGAAGCGTCCTGTCCTTCGCTACGTAAGCGTCCAGAGCGTCCTGCATGTCCTTCGACTTCCTTGCCTCCGACAGCTTCAAGAAATTTGCGACGCCTTCGGGCGTTACCTTTCCGCTGGAAGAGACGCCATCCGGGAGCGTGGGTAGCTTGCGGTCCAGTTCCTTCGCGGCGCGCTTGTTGGCTTCGGCGCGTACTCTTGCCTCGGCGTCGGGCGGAAGGGCGCCGTACCGTGACTTCAGATCCGCTAGTTTCTGCTTCACGGCTTCGTCCACCTGGCGATCGGCCTTGGCTTTGCCTTCCTTCCGCGCCTGCGCGACTTTACTGGCGTATTCGCCCGCGGCTTTCTCCCCGACCGTGTAGATGTTCTCGACGCTGTCGATGCCATAAGTACGCTGGACCCGGTCTCCCAGGTCTCTAATGTTGGTGAGCCCCTGGGCGCTCAGCGGGTCTCGCGGGACCGTGGCGACAACGTCCATCGGGGTCAGGCTCGCGTAATCGAAATCCTTCTTGAGGATGTCGTCTCCGGCGCGGGATTCGTACTTGATCGGCAGGACGCTCGCTTCCGGGATGCCGATCTTCATGTGGGAGACCGGGAAGAGAAGCGCGGCAAGGAGAGCCGCGACCATCAGGATGACGATCACCGGATGGCGCATTACGACCTCCGCGCTCCAGCTCCAGAACCTAGCGCCAGGCGCGACGCGTCCGCGCCGGACGGAGAGCGCGTTAACCCGGTGACCGAGCACGCTCAGAAAAGCTGGCAACAGGGTAAGGGCGGCGGAGACGGAGACGAAGACGACGATCACACCCGCCGTCCCGATAGAGCGCATGAACATGAAGGGGAAGAACAACAACCCCGAAAGCCCGACCAGCACCGCCGAACCGGAGAAGAATATGGAGCGGCCCGCGGTAGACACCATCCGCTGCACCGACTCCTGTACAGAGTAATTCTCCAGTTCCTCTCTGAACCGGCTGACGGCGAACAGCGCGTAGTCTATACCGAGTCCCAGCCCGAGCATCGTCGAGAGGGTCAGCACAAAAACGGACATATCGTAGGAGCCCGCGACGAAGTAGAGAGCGGCGAGCGTGGTCACGACGCTGACGCCCCCGATCAGGACCGGGACACCGGCCGCGACGACGGTGCCGAAGGCGAGCACGAGGATGATTAGCGCGAACGGGAAAGCATACTTCTCGGCGCGCTCTATGTCCTGGTTGCTGGCCGTTTCGAGGTCTTGATAGACGGCCGGAGCGCCTGTCACGTAGGTCTTGAGGTCCTCGGAGCGAACCTTGCCGCGCACCTCGTCCACGGCGGCTCGGGTGTCGTCTATGGAGATGTTGAAGCCGATGACGGCGTAGGACTTCTTACCGTCCTCGGAGATGAAGCGCGAGTCTTTGGTGTCGGCGTAGGTGGTAACGTAGCGCGCCTCGGGCATCTCGCGCACCTGTGCGAGAGCTTTATCCTCGGCCTTCTGGAACGCCTCGCTACGGGCGGATTGGTCTTTGCTTTCGAAGACGATGGTCAGGGTGGCGGGAGAGACGCCGAATTCGTCCACCATCAGGCTCTGCACCCGCTCGGCTTCCGAGCCGGAGCCTTCGAAGCCGCCGCCCTTGAGCCGCCCGGAGAGTTGCGGGGCGAGGATGGCGCTGCCGATCAGCAACGCGCCCCAGAGGATCAGGATCAGCCATCGGCGGCGGTAGGTGAACGCTCCGAGAAAGTCAAAAGCCCTCAAGGCCGATCAGAACTCCTGTTTAAACGCACTCGCATGGAAACAATAATATCCGCATCGGCGGGACAGGCTAGTATTTCTATTACATCTTCGAGGTCTTGCCAGGAAGGGTGAACGTGAGCAGCAGTCCGATTAATGGCAGCGTCGCCATGACGAGAATAGCCGTCGAGAGACCATAATCGTCGGCGACGGCGCCGAAGATCGGCGCTCCCGCGCCACCGAGGCCGATGGAGAGACCCATCGTAATCCCGGCGGCCAGCCCGATCCGTCCGGGCAGATACTCCTGGCCCATGACGACCGTGACGCCGAAGGTCCCGACGGTCACCGCGCCGATGACCCCGAGAAGCGCCATGCCCGCAATCGGTCCTAAAAAGGTAAACGCGAAGATGAGCGGCGCCATGAGGAGCATCGAAACGCCCAGGACCGTGCGGCGTCCGAACCTGTCGGCGAGGGGTCCCATGAGCAATGTCCCCAACGCCCCGCCGGACAGCATGACCGTAAGCGCGGCGTTCCCGAGCGCCGTGGAAGTGTGCAGCACCCGATCGTAGTAGGACGCGACGAACGTAACCAGCCCGAAGTAGACGAAAGAGCGGACGGTTACTACCCCGATCATGCGGACAAAAGGCCCCCAGTGCTCCTCCGCGCGTACGGCCGCCTGCCGCACGCCTCCATCATCGGCGACGGCGGGCTGAAACGAGCGCAGCCGCGAAAGTTCAAGGCACAATATACCCGCCATGACGGCGGCGGGAATGGCTAGAAAGAGTGTCCCTGAAAGCCCGAAGGCCAGGACGAGCGGGGTGGTGACGACCGGCCCGAGGGCGAACCCGGCGTTGCCGCCGACGGAGAACAAGCTCATGCCCCGCGCCCGGCGGGAGCCCGACACATAGTTCGCAAAGCGCGCGGACTCCGGGTGAAAGGCCGCGACTCCAAGTCCGCTGAGGATCACGACCAGGAAGATCGTGATGAAATTCGGCGAGATCCCAACGAGCGCCATTCCCACCCCGGCGAAGAGTACCCCTAGAGGCATCAATGCCGGCAGCGGCCGGGTGTCAGAGAAGACCCCGAAGAGCGGTTGCACGACAGAGGAGCTAACGGTAGCCGCCAGCACCAGTACACCGGCCGCCGCGAGCGAAAGCCCTCGCTCGGCCACGAGGAACGGAATCAGGGCGGCGACGGCTCCCTGGTTGAGGTCCGTGAACAGGTGACCGGCGGAGAGGACCGACATGGCCCGTTTGTCGACGCTCTTATTCACCACAGCTTCCAAAATTACTCTTTTCGGAGGTCGACGGGTTATACGTCCAGAGACCAGAAATACTATCAGCCGCCCGAACCGTCGGAAATATCGTAAGCGGAGACGGCCCAAATATTTGGGGTCCGCAACTCTGATACGGCTACTTTCATGACCTCCACGGCGTCGTGGGCAGCCTCGACGGGATTTCCGGGCGCGGGACGCGCATTGCGTGGCGGTGAGATCTTGACCAGCGTCTCCGGCGTCTCCTCCTCGATTCCACCGAGGTCCAGGGCCTTGCGAAGAGCTACGCGGTAACCTCCTATTTCATCCACCAATCCCCTTTCGCGCGCCTCGGAGCCGGTCCACACGCGGCCGCCGGAGATGCTGTCGAGGGCGTCGAGGTCTATCTCTCTGCCGCGAGAGACACGATCTTTGAACTCGCTGTATATGTGTTGGATCTGTCCTTTCAAGACCCCGAGTTCGTCCGCGTCGGGCTTATGGCTGGTATCCAGGATGCCCGAGCGCGCTCCGCGTTCGACCGTCACGGGGTTGACGCCGAGCTTGCCGAAGAGACTCGCCGTGGTTGGCCGGATGAGGATGACGCCGATGGAACCGGTTACCGTATTCTCGCGGGCCACGATGTAGTGCGCCGCCGCGGAGACGTAGTAGCCGCCCGAAGCCGCCGCCGCGCCCATCAACACGACGACGGGTTTCTTCTCGCGAATGCGTTGGACCTCGCGCCAGATCAAATCCGAAGCCAACGCGTCTCCTCCGCGTGAATCTACGTGGAACAGGATTGCCGCTACCCGCCGGTCCTTCTCCGCAACTCGCAGCGCGGCTACCACCGACTCATCTCCCGCCTGCTCCCCTCCGAGCAGCGGCAATGGTACCGGCAGTTTGCGGCTCTTGCCGCGTACTATGGCGCCAGAAAGCCTTACCATTCCGACTACCCGCTGCGCCCGTTTCCGGTACGGCATCCGTAATGCGCCTCTGGCCGCATCCCACTCCGCGAGCTTCGCTTGCTCGCTATTCGCTCCGAGTTTTCCAGGAAGCTCGTCCTCGTAACAGACGCCGTCAATGAGACCCTCCGTCACGGCGCTGGAGGCCGTGTAGGGAGCCAGATCTATCTTCTCCCGAACTTCCTCAGGAGAGAGATCCCTCCCGCTGGCTACCGCATCCACGAGGGTGGCGTACCGCCGCTCGAGCAGACGCTCGGTCTGTTCGCGGGACTCTTTGGAGAAATCGTTGCGGACGAAGGTGTCGCCAGCGGACTTGTACGGCGAGACGGCGACGACCTCCGCTTCGACACCGACGTGGTTCAGGGCGTCTTTCAAGAAGTTCACCCGGGCGCGGATTCCGGTGACATTTATGGTGCTGAGAGGAGTTGCGTAGACCTCGTCCGCGGCGCAGGCCAGGTAGTAAGACCGGGTATCTGGTTCCAGGAGGTAAGCGATGGAGCGTCCGCCGCGTTGCCGGAAGCGGGCAAGCTCGGAGCGGACCTCCTCCAGTACGGTCCAATCGGCGTCCAGGTTCCGGATACGCAAGGCTATGCCCTTTGCGCGGCCGTCTGATGAGATCCTGTCTAGCCGTTCGCGCAGGGCCTCAAGGCTGATGGAGGGAGCTCCGGGACTGAGGCGGCGACGGAGGAAACTCGTCGGAAGCTCGAACTCGGGTAGGGAGCCGCTCACCTCGATCCAGACGTAGTCCGGGGGCCGCTTGAAGAGACGCGCGAACACATTACACAAGAAGCGCCAGGCGTTTACCAGGGTGATGAGAACGTAAGCCATCTCCGTCCAATGGTACACCGAGGCGCGGGAAATGCCTTGTGATAAACTTCAGATCAGGAATGGTTATTGATCGACTTACAAAGATGTTTTTAGCATGACGGAACAGGAGATTCGGGACCAGTTCCGGCAGGCGGGCTACACTCTGACCTCCCAGCGGCGCGCGGTCCTGGAGGCGCTCAAGGATTCAAAGGGGCACCCGTCGGCGGAGGATGTGTACCTGACCGTCAAGCGAAAAAACCCGCGGGTCGCACTCGGCACCGTATACCAGGCGCTTTCGGTGCTGGAGGAGATCGGGGTGATCGGCTCGAAGCACTGGTCGGAGTCACCGACCCGCTACGACCTGAACATCGAACCCCACCTGGATATCCGCTGCGTAAAGTGTGGAGAGGTATCGGAGATCCCCGGCGTGGGGTTGGGCGACCTGGAGTCCCGGCTGCGAGAGAACACCGCTTATGAGGTGACCAACACGATGATGTTGGTTGAAGGCGTATGTCCTGCCTGCCGGAAAAAAGATAAAGAGCGCGCGAAACTCTTATAGGGTAAAGCTATACTCGCCGATAAGCAGGCGCATTGCGAGGCGGAGGTATCAGAGACATTCGTGGTCTATGTACCCGACCTCCGAAGAAAGCGCGTAGCAAGCGCGCCCGGCGCTTTACCCGAAGCCTGATAAGGGTTACTCTGGTCCGCAGTCGTGCTTTTAGCGGGGGATATTAGAATTGGGTGACTTGAACTCCGAAGAAAAGGCGAAGGTGAGCGGCGAGTCCCGTGAAGAGGGGCGCGACCCCGTTGGTGAGATCTCGGAGCAGATGGAGGCCGCGGGCGCCCTTATAGAGAGTCTGGAAGAAGAGGTGATAAACCTCCGCCAGGACCTCGAACAGGCGAGCATAGCCCTGAAGGCGGCCCAGCAGGAAGTCGCCGCGCGCGAACGCGCGCTCGAAGACCGCTATAGCGCGCCGGGCGGGTCCGAGGAAGAAATCTCCCGGCTTCGCGGGGAACTGAATGACCAGCACATTCAGCAATCAAACGAGCAGCTACAGCTTCGCAACCAGCACATCAACGAGCTGGCGGCGTTACGCCGGGACCTCGAGGAGCAACGCCGGCAGGATGTCGCCGCCGCTACCTCCGAAGAACGCTTCGTAACCCTAAAAGAAGAGATTCGTCGGGAACGGGAGGCGTTGGAAGAACGCCACAACACGGAGATCGAGGCGATCAAGACGTCCTCCAAGGAATGGGAGGAGAAGCTCCGCGAGAGCTACCGGGATCAGGAGGAGCGTCACAAGGCCGAGCTCGAAGCGATTCGCCGGGAAGCCGAGGAGGAGCGCGGAGAGATCCAGAGGTCTCTCAAAGAGTCGTTCGAGCGGCATCTCGCCGAGGAGCGCCGGACGGCGAGCGAGAGCCAGGACGCGTCGCTTCAGGCTATCCGGAGCGCTTCGGCGGGCCGGGAGCTGGAGCTACAGAAAGACTATCAGGCCGTTGTGGAGACTCAGCAGAGCGAGATCGACTCGCTCCGCGAGGAGATAGCGCGAAGGTCCCGCGAGGCCGACGAGCTTCGCGGAAAGGAACTGCGAGAGATCAAGAAACTCGCCGAGAAGCGGGAGCGGGACCTCCGCCGCGCCCAGGCCGCCCGGCTGACGGAAGCGGATGAATCGGCGGAACGCAGGCTCTCCGCGCTTCAGGCCCAGCGAGAGGCCGACAACCACGCGCTGCGGGCGCGCCACGAAGAGGAAACGGCACGGCTCCGGCGAGAGTACGAGGAGCGCCTCGTAGCCGAAGACGAGCGGCGGAAATCCGAGACCTGGGCGCTAGAGGAGCGAATCGAGGGGTTGAAAATCCAGCGCGATTCCGAGACCCAAGCCTACACCGTCCGGCTCAAGGAGCTCGCGGACCAGCGTCTCGCGCGGAAGACCGAAGCCGAAAGAGATCTCGAACGCGTGACGGAGCGGTTTGGAGAAGAAGCTTCGAACCTCGTAAACCGTATTCACGAGTTGGAAGATTCGCTAAGACAATCCGAGGCGACGAGTGAAAACCTTGAGCGGGACCTTGCAAATCTGCGGGCTCGGACGGAACACGGAGAGTTTCCGGGCCTTGATAGAGACCGCGAACGGGAAGAAGCGTCCGAAGGCGACACCACCGACCGTCTCGCGGAGCTCGAAGCGCAGAGCATCCTCGCCGAGGAGCGGATACAGGACCTGGAGGAGAGATTGCGCGTAGCCCAGCAGGAAAACCTTCGGAACTCCGAAGAGTTGCGGAATACGCGGCGAGAGCTAGCAAGGCTCTCTGACCCAGAGCATCGGCTGAGGGCAGGCCTTGCATTGTTCAACGCGAGCGATCATACCCGCACGGTTGCCTCTATGTCCAGGGCCCTCGGACTGCCCCGAGTCCACGCCGGAGTCAACGGCGACGCCGCGGGCAAGCCAATTCTCACCTTTATTTGGGGAGACATGGCCTGGCGCCGCTACGTCTCGGACCCGACCGAGGGTGTCGAAGAGCCGCGGGTCTACCTGACAGGCACCGGCGACGAACCGTCGGACATCTCCCATCCCGACCTGGCGCCGAACGCCCGCATGGACTCGCGAGGACATCTGACGCTTGGTATTCAGGCTCGCTAGGAATAGCCTACTTGCCGGTGGACCGCTTCCGGCGCGAGAAACTCTGATTGTAAGCGTAGAGCGACTCACCCCGGCGAGACCCGACATACGAAGCAACCAGTGAAGCGCCGAGCAGGACGAGCAGGAACACCACGGCCCCCACCGTATCGACGCTAGGGAAAGGCACCTTCCCCGACGCGAGGTTGACGGCTGGAGAGATCAGGAAGGCCGCCGGGGCGACCAGCGTCCCGTGCAACCTGCGCCGTCCCGGAGCCCGGTAACTCGCCGCCATTCCACCGAAGTAGAAGGCGAAGATCGCGACGAACACCAACAGCGGCAGGATAACCGGCACCGCCGCCGATCTGGACGGCTCCAACCCGTACACCCACGAAAGCACCGGGGCGAGTATCCCGAGCGCCACCAGCAACCCGAGCCCCAGGGCCAGCAAGACTCCCAAAAATATGGCGACGACGCTCCTCATGAACGGATTCTACCAACCCGCCGGGGAGGTCCCGTGGCCGCCTTCACGGTCAATCCTGCTCGGATAGCGCGGCGACGAGCTCGCGGCAGAAGTCCGGAATGTCCGGGACGACGCGGCCCCACACGAGGTTGCCATCGCGGAAGGCCGGCTTGTCCACCCAGGTTGCGCCGGCGTTCTCCAGGTCATCCTTGATGCCGAGGGAACCTGTCGCACGCCCGCCGTCTACAATCTTCGCCGAGATCGCGACGAGCCCGCCGTGGCAGATAATGCCCACCGTCTTGCCCCGGTCGTGGACAGTCTTGACGAGGTCAATGATCTCCGGGTAGCGCCGGAGCTTGTCTGGCGCCCAGCCGCCGGGAATAACGAGTCCATCCAACTCCGAGGCGTCCACGTCCGCGGCCGTAACGTCCGCGCTCGCCTCCAGCGCATTCTTACCGGAGACGGGGTCCAGGCTCGTCCCCACGGAGATGACCTCCGCTCCCTCCTCGCGCAGCCGCATCACCGTGACCCAGTACTCCAGATCCTCGAACCCCTCGGCCACCAGCATTACTATCTTCTTACCTTCGAGCTTCATTGTCCTTCCTTTCGTCCATCGGTTTTTCGTGTCTGGCTCAAGAGTTCGTCCACGGCCATTCGCGCCTCTTCGCCGCCCAGGTCCAGGGCTCTTGCGAGCTCCGGCACGGCGTCGGAGCCGCGGCCGGAACTCAGAAGGTCCGCGGCGATCTCCAGATGCGAATGGTAGCCGGCCACCGCCTCTGGAGAGATTTTACCGTTTGATGGGTCTCCGATCAGGGTGACCAACTCTTCGCCGTAGCGGGCCGCACGGCGGAGCCCGATGCCTTTTATGGAGCCTAGCTCGTGGATCGTGCGCGGCCGGCGAGCCGCTATCTCCTCTAAATGCGAGTTGTGAAGCACGACGTAGGCGGGAACCCGCTGCGCCTTTGCCTGCTCGCTCCTCCAGCTCTTGAGCCGCTCGAACAGCTCCTCGTCCATCCGCGCGGCCCCGGTCTCCGCCGCCGGCGCGCGACCTTGCGTCCCCCCCGTGGACATCTGGGATATAGGCCTTGAGTCCGCGGCGAATGCCTCGCCAAGACAGACATCGCAGCCCGCGCATGGGGCGACCTCCTGGGCGTCCCCGAAGTGCCGGAGGAGATGTTCGCGGCGGCAGGTCGCAAGGTTGGTGTAAGTCTCGACGTCCCGGATCTGGGCGTAGGCCATGTTCGCGTGGCCCTTGAGGCGGGCGGAGATCACACTACGATTCCGCCCGTCGAGGATCGTTTCCTTGAGCCTGACGTCCACCAGTGAGCCGCGCGGTATTGCTTCCAGCACGCCATCCACCATCATCTTGTAGACGGCTCCCTGGGCCACGGCCGGACGCGCTCCGGCGCGCCGCGCAAGGTCTGATATGGAAATGACTCCGGCGCCGGGGAGTACGGAATGCACGGCGGCCACCCCATCGCTGAGTCCGTCCGGCTCCTCCTCCACGCGGCGGACTTCGATCTCCGCCCAAACGTCGTAGCCTCGGGAGATGAGGTTCGACTCCTCCAGGCTACGCAGCATGATGCCTGCCGCGTCCTGCTCGACACCGGCGAGCGTCGCCAGGGACCCCGGCGGCACGTTGACTCGCCCCTCGCGCTCCAGGCCCGCGAGAGTCCTGAAGAGCGCCTCCACCTCCCCCCCTCCGGCGGTGTTCAGCGTCACCAGGCGCTTCCTGCGCCCGACATCCGCGCTACGGAAAAGTACGACGCACTCACTAGGTTCCCCGTCACGGCCCGCTCTTCCGGCTTCCTGGATGTACGCCGGAAGACTTCCGGGAACGCTCGCGTGAATCACGAACCGCACGTTCGGCTTGTCCACGCCCATCCCAAAGGCAATCGTGGCGACGACCACGAGCAGTTCATCAGTCATGAAACGCTCCTGCACCCGCGAGCGCTCGGCGGCGCCCAGCCCGGCATGATAGGCGGCAGCATCCACACCGGATCGGCGCAGGCTGGCGGCAAGCTCCTCACAGTCCTTGCGGGTAGTGGCGTAGACGATGCCCGGCGGCGGGGTGGTCCGGATCACGTCCAGGATGCGGGGCAGCTTATCTTTCTTCTGGCGCGCTTCGATCACCCGGTAGGTCAAGTTGGGACGGTTGAACCCGGTGACCACGACCTCGGGAGAGCGGAGCTGAAGGGACCGCAGGATGTCCTCCCTGACGCGGGGAGTCGCGGTCGCGGTAAGGGCGAGGACTGGTGGACTCCCGAGGTCCTTTACCACGCGGGGCAGGAAGAGGTAGTCCGGACGGAAGTTATGCCCCCATTCGGAGATGCAATGGGCCTCATCGACCACGAACAGTCCAACACCCGCGCGCCGGAGCGAGAGGACGAACTCCAGGGAGCGCAGGCGTTCGGGGGCGACATAGAGCATCCTGATCTCCCCCTCGCGCACCCGGCGCTCTACCTCCCATCGCTCCTCGGGCGAGAGACCGGAATGAAGCGTCGCGGCCTCGGCGACCGAACTCTGGAGGAGGGAGTCGATTTGATCTTTCATGAGCGAGATCAGGGGCGAGACGATTACCGTGAGGCTCTGTTTCATAAGGGCGGGCACCTGATAACAAAGGCTCTTGCCGCCGCCGGTCGGCATCACCGCCAGGGTATCCTGACCTTCGAGAACCGCCCGGATCACCTCCTCCTGACCCGGACGAAACGAGTCGAACCCGAAGACTTCTTTTAGTACGTTGAGCGGCACAACGTTAATACTAAGCTATCGGCTTTCGGCTGACACGTCGGATGACAGCTCACCGCACTTACGGTATCGCAGTCTCGCTACATACTAGTCGTCGCGAGACTGTGAGCCGAACCGGGGGATAGGCTTGAGACCTCGGATCTGTCCGGGCGGCCTGTCTCCCCGTTCGGAGGGCTCCACTGTCTTCGGTGGTCCCGTCTCGGCGGCGTCGAGGAGGTCGTCGAGGGTTCGGCGGATCTCCACGCAAGCTCTGTAGTAGGCGACCTTGAATCCGAGACCCGGAGCGGCGAGTGCCGGGATTATAGCCAGGAAGAACAATGGGTTCTGAAAACCCGCGATGGCTACCGGCAATGCCAGTGTAGCCCCGAGTATCCCTCCCAGGGAAAGGTACTCGGCGCGCTGGTTGGAGACGTCGGCGGTGAGGTTCGCTCCGCAGCGGTCTTCATCCACCTCCTCCACCCGAAGCTCCACCGAGTGCGCCTTGAGCAGGGTCCGGTCACCCGAGAAGTCCAGCGCGCGGCGCACGGCGCCCAGCATGTCTCCCGCGTCCCAGAGCGAGCTGGCTTCGGTCTTGCGCCGCAGTTTGAGTCCCTGCTCCATCCGCATAACAGATTCCAGGTAGGTGCGTGTTCCTTCCGGAGGTTGCTCCACCTCCCGCACGACCCTCAAGCGCGCCGGACCGTAAAGTTTTCTGGCAAGGGAATACGGTTCCGCGGTCTTCTCCGAGGCAAGGTCCCACATCGCTCGGCGCACATCGCTCTCAGGGATGCCCGCGGCGCCCGCTACCTGGATCATGACCTCCGCGGATATGGACATTCCACCGGACGAACCGGCGGTCTTACGCCGGGCGTTGAGCTCCGAAGCCCGGCGCAGTACCATCTCGACCTCGGCCGGGTTAAGACGTTTCTCGTTGTCGTTCGCCATATGAGGCGTGATTCTACAAGTTTTAGAGCCTTTGATCCCGTTCGGACTGAACGGAGAGAATCCTCGGCGTGTCTTTCAGGTAAGACCAGCCGGAGATAAGAGTAAGGATCACGGCGACGAGCATCGTCCACCAGCCGATCTGGAGCAGCAGCTCTCCTCGCCCCCGCAGGGCATAGCCGAGCAGCAGAACGAAGACCGCCAGGCTTTGAGAGTTCATCTTCGCCTTGCCCCAGCTATTCGCCGCTATCACCTCGCCGGACTCCAGGGCCACCATCCGAAGGCCCGTCACGGCGAATTCCCGTATTACCATGATCGCCGCCATCCAGGAAGGCATGAGTCCTTCTCCCACCAGGGCGAAGAATAGCGAGACGATGAGCGCCTTGTCCGCGATGGAGTCAAGCAGCTTGCCAAACCCGGTGACCTTGTTGCTTCTTCTCGCGGCGATGCCATCGAAATAGTCGGTCAGCAGCGCGAGGACGTACAGCACGAGCACCGTCATGCGGCTGCCAGGGAACGGAAAGTAGATCACCGCCATTACTGGCACGACTGCTACTATGCGGGCGATGGTCAACTGGTTAGCTAGGTTCATTGAGACTCCGTGAGTATATGCTCAGGCTCCCTACGCGGCTAACGTAACATCTTCTTCCGCCCTGCTCAAGGACGCTGAGTGCCCTCACCGGAACCCCGGATCTGGGTGACGGCCGGCCGAAGCAGATACCCGAGCATCCAGTCGAGACCGATCCGAACCTTGCTCTGCGGACTGTTGAGCCGTACCAGATATGTCATCCTCCAGAACAAAGCCGCCGTGAGACCGGAGAAGCGCACGCCCATGACCTCGTTCACCGCGAAATCGCTCCCGAGCTCGACGAGTTGTCCGATAGGCCTATACTTGAACTCCTCCAGGTCTCCGTCGCCGTCAATGGTCTTGAGCACGTTCCTGGCGACGGTATAGCCTTCCTGTATAGCAGCCTGGGCGGTCGGTGGCACGATCTTGCCGTTATCGCTGCGGATGTCCTGAATGGCGGCACAGTCGCCGATGGCCCAGATGTCCAAATGGCCCTCCACCCGGAGGTAATTATCCACTTTGATGCCGGTCCGTTCGTCAACGGGTAGGCCGAGGTCGTGTATCGCCACGTTCGGGCGGGCGCCGGCGGTCCAGATCACGTTTTCGCTCGATATCTCTCCACCACCCTTGAGCTTGACGCAACCCGCGGTCACCTCTTCGGCGAACGTGCTCGTCATGACTTCGATGCGCTCCGTGTGCAGCCGGGCGCGGGCCGCCCGCTGCAAGGCGGGGTCGAGCTCCGGCAGTATCTGGGGCAGCCCGTCCAGAAGGAAGATGCGGACTCTATTCGGGTCTATGTTCGGGTAATCCGGGGCGAGCGCCTCGTGAACCAGGGTGTGAATCTCCGACGCTACCTCCGTCCCCGTGGCTCCCGCGCCGATGACGACGAAAGTCAGCTTGGAATCGGGGACTTCACCCCGGATCAGGGAAACCTCCTCAAAGCGTTCGATGACCCGGTTGCGGATGCGCTCGGCGTCCTCGACGCTCTTCATCGTAAGGCTATGTTCCTCGACTCCGGGGATGCCGAAGAAGTTAGGCTGTCCGCCGAGCGAGAGGATGATCTGATCGTAAGGAAACTCCAACCCCTCGTTCGCTACGACGATTTTACGGTCGGGGTCTATGCTCTTGACCGTCGCCCTGCGGAAGCTGGATCCCGCCATGATTAGGGCGCGCCGCAAGGGCTGGGCGACGTTGCGAGTGTCTACGTCGCTGCTAACTATGCCGGGCACCATCGGCCAGAACGTAAAGAAGTTGTCGCGCGCGATCACCAGCACGCCGATGTCCTCACGTCCCTTTGTTAGCTCGCATAGCTTGGTTGCCGCCGTATATCCGCCGAACCCGCCGCCGACGACGAGGATCTTTTTCTCGAAGTCTTCGTAACGAGGCTTCTCCCAGGGAGCGTAGCGGGGCTTGGGATTCAAGGCCCTCCTCAAGACCGCTACCATGCCAGCCATCCCGCCGACGGCGAGACCCCCCTTCAACCATCCGTTCATAACACCCTCCCGGGGTTAGCTTCGTCCGACCGCCTTCTCGGACTTGCGAACTCTCAATCTGCTACATATCTTACCGGATCGCGCAACCCATCAACAAGAGGCGTCGCCACAACGTCCTTAACTTACGGCAACTCGCACGGTACGACTGCGTGGACCGTCGAACTCGGCGAGGAAAATACCCTGCCAGCGTCCCAGATCCAACTCCCCTCCCCGCACCAGCAATGTCTGCGACTGCCCGAAGAGACTGGTAAGCAAATGTGAGTCGCTGTTGCCCTCCGCGTGCTGGAACCGCACGTCGAGTGACCCGATTAACGCCTCGCAGGCAGCCGCGAGGTCCCGAGGTACGTCTCGATCGTAGTCCTCATTCACCGTTATGGCGGCCGTCGTGTGCGTGGAGGAGATGATACAGATCCCATCTTCCACCCCAGCATCCCGAACGGCGTTACGCACCTCGTCCGTTATCGTGACGAACTCGTAACGTTCGTTTGTCCGTACCTGAACGTCAGCAGTCTTCATCTCTCTCCTCTCTAAATGCCCAGCGCCTCCGGCAGATCAGCGATGCTGGCAAGCATCAAATCACTCTCCACCTCGTCTTCGGCACGATATTTGCCCGTTTTGACCTGAATACCCGCGAGCCCCTCCGCGCGGGCGCCTGCAACGTCGGATGCCGGATCGTCGCCGACCATGCCGGCCTCGTGGTACTCCAGCCCCATCTCTTCGAGCGCAATCCGGAAGAAACCCCTCTCGGGTTTTCCGACTACGGTAGCTGCCTTTCCGGAAGCATACTCCAGGGCGGCGACGAACGCGCCCGCGTCTAGCGCGAAGCCGTCGGACTTCATCCAATAGCGGTTCTTCTGCAAGGCAACGAGGTCCGCGCCGGCCATGAGGTGACGGAACGCCGGGTTGAGACGGGCGTATGTAAAGTCCTCTCCGAGATCTCCGATCAGCACGCAGCCTGGGTCTTTGTCGGTCAAAATAAGCTCCGCGAGGTCTGCGAGGAGAGATTCGTCCACCAGCGGGAAGCAGGTCTTCGAGCCGATAAAACCCGCAGCGGCGATGGCGGGAGTGAATATTTCGCGTTCTTCGATGTCGAAGCCCAGAGAGCCCAGGTGTTCACGGACTTTTCCGCGGGGCTTGCGGGTAGTGTTGGTAACGTACCGGAGCGTCAGGCCGGCTGCCTTGAGCTTTCCTATCGCCTGCCGGGCGCCGTCTATGGGCTCCTCCCCTACATAGAGAGTCCCGTCGAGGTCGATCAGCAGGCCTTTGAGGTTCACGGAATAAAAACGAGACACCGGATCTCCAAACCGGTGTCTCGTTATGACTACCTAACGGCTTTACCGGCCGAAGAAGAGTTTGGCGGCGGGGCTCATCATCTCCGGGTTCCACATGGGATCGAAGGAGAGCTGGGCGTTCACCGTTTCGACGCCCTCGACGGAGAGGGTCTCGGTCTCGACCTGCTCCTGGATCAAATCCCCAACCGGACACATGGGACTCGTCAGGCTGAAGGTCACGTCCACGTGCCGTCCCTCATCGTGTACCCCGACATCGTAGATCAAGCCAAGTTCCACCAGGTCCATCCCGATCTCCGGATCTATTACGTTCCTGAGTTGATCTCTTACGCGCTCTTCGCTAACCACTGTCGCACCTCTTGTCCGTTTGCGAATCTGTCCCACACTCATTGTAAGACTAGCACGGGCGTTTTCCACTCATTCGTAGTAATCGAGTCCGGTGTGGTGTATGACTTCTTCGCCCGTGATCGTACGCAGTGTGTTCTTGAGCTTCATTAGCTGGATGAACAGGTCGTGTTCGGGGTATAGCTCAGGGGCGGTCATCGGGCTCTTGAAGTAGAAAGAGAGCCACTCCTGGATGCCGCCCATCCCGGCGCGCCTTGCGAGGTCGAGGAACAAAGCGAGGTCCAGAACTATCGGGGCGGCGAGGATTGAATCGCGGGCGAGGAAGTTTATCTTGATCTGCATCGGATAGCCGAGCCAGCCGGTGATGTCTATGTTGTCCCAGCCCTCCTTGGCGTCGCCGCGGGGCGGATAGTAGTTGATCTTCACAACGTGCGTTATGTCGTCGTATAGCTCGGGATAGACTCCGGGCTGCAATATGTGCTCCAGCACGGAGAGCTTGGAGATTTCCTTGCTCTTCAAACTCTCGGGGTCTTCCAGTACCTCGCCGTCGCGGTTGCCGAGGATGTTGGTCGAGTACCATCCATCCAGGCCGAGCATCCTGGCTTTTATACCCGGCGCGACAACGGTCTTCATCCAGGTCTGGCCGGTCTTGAAGTCTTTTCCGGCGATTGGTACGCCTCTATCTTTCGCAAGCTCTGACAGGGCGGGGATGTCCACGGCCAGGTTCGGCGCGCCGTTGGCGTAAGGCACACCCTCCTGGATGGCGGCGTAGGCGTAGACCATGGCCGGAGAGATCGACGGGTCCGAGCGGTCGAGCGCCGCCTCGAAGTCTTCCAGGGCGAAGTGAGCCTTTTGAGGCTGGAGGTAAGACTCCGTGGAAGCGCAGGAGACCATAACCATCTGCTCCAGGCCGTGCTCGCGCTTGAAGCCCCGGATGTCCTCCCGGACCCGTTCGGTAGCCTCGCGCAGTGAGGTGTAGTTCTTTGTGTGCGCGGCGGTGAGTTTCTGGACGTAGCGGGGATCGAAGACAGCAGGCCACGGCTTTATATCTTTCAGCTCGTCCCGCACGGCCGCCAGGTGCTCTTTATCCAGCACCCCAGCCATCACCGCGGCTTCGTAAGCATCGTCGGGCATGGCGTCCCACCCGCCGAAGACGAGGTCGTCGAGACTGGCGAGGGATACGAAATCTTTTATCCTGGGTACGCGCTCCTCGGGGCGCTTGCCGAGCCGGACGGTGGCGAGCTGAGTGAGAGAGCCCACGGGCTCGGCGAGCCCCTTCCGGATCAACTCGACCCCCGCCATGAACGTGGTCGATACCGCCCCCATCCCCGGCATTAAAACGCCCAGCTTGCCTCGCGCAGCTTCGATAGTTCGCACCTTACCCATACTTTAATCTCCTTGTTGAGATGACTTGCTAAAAGATACTCCATTCTCTCCAACCTATCTCTTGCAAGCCGCATACGTTAGCCTCTTGTTACACCTGATGCACTTATCCACCATTTTCTCCTGTTATCCACAAGATGTTGTGGATAAAGTGGTTGCCACGGTCTTCTGTACACCGTATGTTGGCTGTTCCAGGTCAGGTCGGGCGGTGAGAGGCGCTAGAATAATAGTTTCGGGTGGCGCGATGGGCGGCGGACCGGGCGATGTTCCAGGAGCGCCAATCTTGTTCTCTTGTGTCGAGCCAGCGGTTTCGGAGCGTGTCTTCGACAGCCTCGCTTCCGATACGGCTCATCTTCGGGAGCGCGTCCAGCAGCACGGGTACGGCATCGGCGCTAAGAGAAGCCACGTAATAAGGATCAAACTCCTTACCATCCTGCATACGCGCTACGTTGGCGCGGGCTATGAGGGCGTCGGGATTCATGATGTTTAGGAGGAAGATGACGACGAAACCGCTGACGATCGCCCCGAACGCGAACCTTTCCCGCGCGCCGCGAAGGACTGTACCAGCGAACCAGAAGAGGAGCCCGGAGGTCCAGATCATGAACACAGTCGTATAGAGCCGCAGTTCCGTTAGTCCGAACCGCGCAGTGTAGAGGTGCATCCGCTCCAACGCGGAGGCCACGACGACGAAGAGCAAGCCTACCAGCATGCCGGCCAGTGCCGTGAAGATCCATCGGTGGGCGCGGGTCTCGGCGCGCAGCATCCAGTGGGCGAGCAGGAGCAGTGGGAGGGCGAGCGCGGTGACGGCGACCAACTCGAAGAAGCCGTGGCGGGCATACTCCGCGTAGGTCAGGCCCGCGGTGGTTGCCACGGTGGCCGCGCCCCCGGAGAGGTAGCGGAGCTGAACGGCGATGAAGAGGAGGAACAGGGCGTCTAGCAGGCCGAGGACGACGCCGATCTCCACGATCCCGAGCGAGAGAAATTGCGGGCGCTCGAATGAGAAGCGCCCCGAACCTCGCGTCATCAGCGAGGCCCATAGCAAACCCGCCGGGATCCAGGCGCACACCAGGAAGATGAAGAGGTGTCCGAAGACGTTCGACACGTCGAAACCGAACACGTTTAGCACCAGGTTCTCGAAAACCGCATCCGCTGCGACAAACAGGGCGCCAAAAACAAGAACGAGTGGAGCGGCGATCAGCACGCCTCGCGTCACGGCCAGCGCCGGCTCCCGCCATCCGCCTCGCCCCACCTCATTCCACTGAATGTCCTTGATGGTTACCGGAAGCGGACCGGCGGACGCAAGTGCTCCCGCGTATGCGCTCCCGATAAGATACTCGGAGAGGCCCGCGCGCCACAGACCGCCGGATTTCCCCCGCGCCACCGCCAGAGAGAATGCCACAAGCGCCGCGAGAACGTCGAGCGCCCCAACCACCGGAGAGTCGCGCCAGATCAGCCCGGCGGCGAAGAATACAGCGGTGAAGACCAACCATCGCCCCTCACCCGCCAAAAGCGCCCGTCCTCGCCAGGCCAGCCCCGTCAAAACCCCGGCAAACGCCAGAATCCACAAGAAGAAGTTGATACCCCAGGGCGTGGCCCGCAGCAGCGTATCCCCGAGGACTCCAAGCACCAGCGAGGCTCCCAGAACCTCAAGCCCGAGCCTCGTCTTCTCACCCATAAAGCACCTCCGGATTGCTTCCGTAATCTGGAGGGCACTCTAGCGAACGTATGTAACACCAGGGTCCACAACCTCGTTAAGAAGAATAAAGCTTGTGGAACGTTCTCATCTCAAGGGTAACAACCTGTAATTCGTGTCGAAAAAGACGCGCGGTATCTTGGGAGGACGGGAACCTCTAGCCTACTGTACCTACGAGCGGCCCTGTGTCGTGCCGGGGCGTCCGGCATCGACTGTTCGGCCATCGGGTCGCCACAGCGCCTGTAAGTAGTAACTGAGCGCGAGGAAGAGTCCGCCGAAGCCGAGAAAGAGCAGTATGCGCCAGATAGCGTCCACCCCCACAAGGTCAACGAGGAAGAGCTTTGCAACCACGAGAAAGAGCGTCGCCATGCCGGCGCGCGCGCACTGGTCATTGTCCCGGCGGAGGCCAAAGATCAGTAGGGCGGCGGCATAGGCGCCCCAGGCGATGGATACGTAAGCATTGCCGTTGGGCAGCAGAGAGAGTTCCCGCCAGAGCCAGACAAGGATGGCCGCGTGCGCGGCGAGGCGGTAAACGAGAGTAGTTTGCCGGGATTGGAGCAGAAACGAGGCCCCGAGGGCCAACGAGATGACGGCGACGTCCCCAAGACCCCGTGTGTTAAGCACCGCGGTCGTCGAGGCATCCAGACCGACAGTACCGGCTAACAAACGCACCGCGAGCCATAGACCAACGACCGCCCACAGCAGATGGGCTTCGGTCGCCGTGCCCCACTCGCGAAGATATCGCGACAGCAAAATCAGGCCCAGGCCATAAATACCCCACGCGACGAGGGCCAGGGTCCCTCCATGCGGCAGAGACACAAACTCGGTCAGGATCAGAGCGAGCGCCCCGAGGTGCCCGATAGTTCGATAGGCCCGGACAGAGATCGGATGCGCGAGGATGCTCGACGCGCCGAATAACGCCGCGATCACCAGCAGGTCCACGAGAGCCGGGAGAGTCAGAAAAGGTGGCCGCTCGTAGGCGGTGCCAAAGGTTATGTCCACGATGCTCTGAAGCAGGCGGCCGCCGAGCCAGAAGATAACCACCACGAACAACGAATGGGCCTCGCGGGAGAGCACTTTGTCAGAGAGCCGGCGAGATATGAGGTGCAGTACCGTCGCTTCCACCGCCAGGGTCACGAGAAGGGCGTCCGCCTCCAACAGCAGCGCCAGGGCGAGTGTACCGAGCAGAAGGGCGGTAAGCGCCTGGGTGTAGGAGATATTCCCTCCACGCTCGAACCGGCTACAAATACTCCAGGCCAGCGCATAGATGACGGCTCCGCCGAGAGAGATCCAGCCGGCCGGCGCTTTCTCCAGGTCCCATATTCTCTGGGTGAAAACCAGCGCGACCAGCGGTGTCGCCACGGAGAGCATGTGCGCCGGGGCGTTACTACCAAGGATTCTTTGGTCAGGGAAGACCATTCTCAGGACTCTGCCCGGTTCCGGCAGCGGCCACCGACCGGCGCCCCGCGAGCGCAGTACCTCCCGTACAGCCGGCGTTATCCAAAGAGAGATCCAGGCGAAGACGACGCCGAGTTGCAGGGCCAGTTGCTCGTCGAATGCCGGTTCGGGAGTGTGGCTGAGGTTGGTGTAGCCGATGAGAAACACCGTCCAGACTCCGGCAAAGGAAGTGAGTAGAAGCGATCGCCAACCCCTGTACAGGTACATGGCGCAGATGCCAGCCAACACGAGGCATGTGTAGAGAACAAGGCCTGAGATGCGCGCAGACTCGTCGTACAAGAGGAACGGCGTACCAAAGGCTCCTAACGCGCCGATCAACGCGAGAACCGGCTCGTTTTGCCGCAGAGCGAGGAAAGTAGCCAGAATCGTCACCGCTATCATGAACCCGAACGCCGCAGTGTATGGCACGAGCGCATATAACTCAAAAGCCGCGAACCCGGAGATGTAGAAAACGCCGACCCCGCCACCGAGCAAGACCTGACCAAACGCCGGTCGCTCCGCGTAGACCCGCATCCCTAGAGCGATGAGTGTCGCCCCGATCAACAGCCCGATCCCAACACGCACCGAGGGAGTGATCCAGTTCTGATCCACCGAAAACTTGAACAGGAACGCCGCCCCAAACAAGAGCAAGCCAATACCGATCTTGTTGAGCCACCACTCCCCACCAACTAAATTTCCGGGAAATGCCGGAAACCGGAACCCGCGCCTCTCTTGCCGATCCTCATACGCTCCCCCAACGCTAAACCATCGGCGCAACAGGCCACCAGCGGAAGCGGTAGCGTCGCCCACCGCCGAAGCCTCAGAGGCCGAACCCGCGGACGCCACGTCCGGCATTCCCCGGAGATCCGCCTCCATAGCTCTCCCGGCCAACAGACGGTCGAGGCGCCGGACCTCGTACCTCAACTCGCGTCTTTGTTCCTCCAACTCAGCTTCCAGAGACTCCACACGCTCCACGAGAGCCTTTCCCTCTCGACCTTCCACCGGTGCGCCTCCTTACCCGAATGCATCCACTTTATACTTACAACGTAAGTTAACATAGGGAAGCCTGGCGCGCAAGGGTTCGTGGACAAACTCCGCGAGATTTACAGGATGAGGGGTACGGAGTGGACCGCGGGGGCTGGCGCTAAGTTCCTTGCTGGTATCCTGTCCAGCCCAGACGGACGAGCAATGCGGCGGTCATTGCGGCGGTCGCGCCCCAGATCTGGCGTGGTACGGGCTCGCCGGCGGCGAAGACTGGCACCTCGTAGTCACGGCCGTCGCGGTTCCAGAGCATCTTGCGGAAGGTCTCAGGCGACATGAGGGTATCGAGTGAGACGGTGAAAATCTCCTCTACCTCGTCCGGGGAGAGGACCATCTCCGCTTCCGCAGGCAGCAGTCCCACGAACGGACTCACCCGGAAGTTGGAGGGTGGAATGTACATCTCTTCTAGCTCTCCTATGACCTCGACGAGGTCCGGGCTGAGGTCTATCTCCTCCTCCGCCTCGCGCAAGGCGGTAGCAAGCAGGGAGTCGTCGGCGGGATCCATGCCGCCGCCGGGGAAGGATATCTGGCCGGCGTGATCGTTGAGATGGTCCTTGCGTACGGTATAGACGATTCTGGCCCCTTTGGACTCCAGCAGGATCGGGACCAAAACCGCCGCCCGCCGCGAGGCGGCGCCCGGCGGCGGGACCCGCGAATGGCGCTCGCCCGTCTCGACGTCCACCGGCGAGAAGCTCTCATATATCTCACGCCAGGAATCGAGCGAGGTTGCCACGGCGTCACGCAACCACGCCGCTATCTCCGGGGACGGGTACTGGCTCTGCTGCCCGTTCGCGCTGTCGTCTTCCATACGCTAAATCATAGAACATCATCCCGGCCGAGCGCGGCTGGAGCCCTCGCCGGCCCCCGCCTTTAGTCGGCGACGTTCTTCTGCGCGATTATTTTGGCTGGCGTCACGCGAACCAGCAACTCACCCTCGACGGCGTTGCGCTTCCCGAACTCCTCGGCGCGTTCGGCGCCCATGTATCGCCCGCCGATGCTCGTCGCCCAGTGCAGGAGATCCGGGTCCCCGGCGCTCAGCGCCGCCTCACCCTCGATGAGGACGAAGTGAAACGGCGGCCGCTCCTCGTCTATGCACAGGCTCACCCGCGGCTCGCGCCGCATGTTCTTGCCCTTGACCGTCGTCTCGCCCGTCATAAAGACGAGCGTATCTCCATCGAGGTCGAACCAGACCGGCGCGGCGTGCGGCCTGCCATCGGGCCGCACAGTGGCGAGGGTCGCCGTCCGCCCGCGATCGAGTAAAAAGCGCCGGTATTCATCGGAAGTCATCTCCGCCATCGCATCTCCGTCTCAAAGTAGGTTGTTTTGTCAGCGAGACACAGTATAGAACCGGCCGGTCTGTCCAGGCCGCGCGACACGACCAAGAGAAAGGGGCTCGAAGTTCGAGCCCCTCCGCGAAGTCCGTAGGAAATAAAACCTACGGCGTCGGGTCGGCGTAGGAACCGCCGTAGATGCTGCTATTGCCGAAGGTTGGCGGGCAATCGCTGTTGGGCGCCGGACGCTCGCCGGGCTGGGGGGGGACTTCGGCCGCCGCGTCGCGGTCCTCTGCCTCGTCACCCACTATTGGCTCGACGCGGCCGCTTTGGGCAGCATTGACGAAAGCCTGCCGGTAGGCGTCGATGAGCGGGCAGTCCGCGGCGTCGCGCATATCGTTCCAAACAGCGGCGCCGAAATCGCGGGTGGCGACGGCGTAGTTATAGTCGCCGAGGAACTCGGACGTCAGGCCGTTGGCGCTGGAGGCGCGCGCGTCGCCGGTCGCACCCCGGTGGACCGTGGTGAACGCTCCCGCGGACCCGGACCCCGCGATGTCCGCGTGCCGGACCACACCGAGCATGGGACGTGGGGCGGCGGTCGTGGACTGCCACGGCGCCAGGTAAGCGTTATAGGTGAGGTAGGCGTCCGTGCCGTCCGGCGAGATCGCTATAGCCGGCTGGTTCGCCCGGTCGGAGCCCTCGGAGATGGCGGTCGGTCTCGAATAGGTTCTGCCCTGGTTCGTCGAATACTCCAGGTAGGCTTTCTCCTTATTCTGACCGGCGCGGTCGTCCGACCAGCTCAGGAGGACTTCATTGGTCGCGTCTCTGCCGCTCGGCGCGCCGTTTGCTATGTCTATGCTCGGGAACACGTCCGTCCTGGCGCCGGCCACGCCGTCGATGGTAAAGCGTCCCTGGGCCGGATCGAGCTGGCCGATCCCAGCCGTGCGGGCCACGACGCGCGGCCGCTCGAAGTTCTGCCCGCCGTTGAAGGAGCGCTGCTGGTAGAAGACGCCGCTGTTCAGCTTCCTGCTGAAGCCAGCGTACACTACGTAGACGACGCCCTTGCTGTCGGTGCGAACCGCGCACCCCTGGCGGCCCCCGCTCTGGGAGTTGTTGGTCGCGGCGGTGAGCTGCTTGCTGCGCCAGGTATCGCCACCGTCCGTCGACCGGGCGAGGAGTACGGGCTCGGAGCCGGCCGCTCCGCGGAAGCCGACGTTGCAGACGTAGGCGTTGCCGAAGTACGGGCTCGACTTGGCGTTGTCAGCCCAGATCTGCTCTTTATCCGAGAACAGCGCGGAGTTCTGCTTGGTCACGATGACCGGATCCATCCATGCCGAGTTATTACCGGCCGCCGCGGACCTCACGTCGTCTGTCCGGGAGACCGCGATGGCACCGTCACCCCTGAAAGCCTGCCGGCCGGGGAAGTTCGTCGCGATGTTGGCGTAGTAGAGCCGCGCGCCGTTGGCGTAGGTGAACCCGCCCTTGCCGTCCGGCTTGGGACCGAAGGCCAGCTCCGGGTCGCCGTTGGAAACGAGATCGTTCTCGTAGTACTTCGGCAACGTGCCGATCGGGCCCT
>JBBPZZ010000135.1:0-33370 GCA_038198445.1 Rubrobacterales bacterium | reverse complement strand
TTCTTCGCCAAGAGCCTCTATGCTGATGGCGTCTCGTTCGAGTCGCTAGTCGCGGTGCGGGCCGGAGGCGGTTTTCTAATAATGCTGGGTTTCGTAGTGCTGACGCGGCGGACTAGAAAGTTGAAAGTGAGTCTCCGGGATTTGCTGTATCTCGTTCCCCTTGGGGCGGTCTCCATAGGCGCGTTCTACTTGCTATACTTCTACACTCTGCGGGAGAGTCCCGTGGGCACGGCGGCTATCCTACTCTACAGTTCCCCGGCTTTCGTGGTCATTCTGGCCCGTATTTTCCTGAAGGAGAACCTGAGCCTGCCGCGCCTCGCCGCTCTACTCTTGACGGCGGCCGGAATAGTCCTGGTCGTCGGAGCGTACAACCCCGCGGCTCTCGACGTTCGGCCCATAGTCGTCTTTACCGGACTCGGCGCGGGGTTGTCCTATGGACTCTACTCCGTCGTCGGAAAGCCGCTGACCGGACACCTGCCCCCGTACGTTATCGTCAGCTACATCCTCGGAATTGGGGCCGTGGTCCTTGTCCTCTCCGCCTTGCCGACAATCGACACCCTGGGTGGACTTTCCGGCGGGGCCTATGCGCTGCTCGGAGTCACCGTGGTCGTACACACGGTACTGACTTACGCGCTCTACACTTTCGGACTTCAGCGCCTGGAAGCAGGCCAGGCCGCGATACTGGCGACCGTCGAACCCGTCGTGGCGGGGATTATGGGGGCGGTTTTACTGAACGAAGAACTGACGGCCTTGAAGCTGCTTGGCGGAATATTGGTGGTCTCGGGAGCGGCGCTGGCCCAGATCAGGGCGGGGAAACCTCAGGCTTCGTAAGGCTCGTCTTCGGAATATCTCCGGCGGCGCAGCAGCGCGTCCACGCTGAAGCGTCCTATCGGAGCGAGCGCTATATGTAGACCCAGGATGACTAGCCCGAGATCCCGCAGGGCGTCGAGCCAAAGGCTTCCCGGTTTCGCACCTCCGGCGGCGGAGCCGAAGCATCCGCAGTCTATCTGCAGACCGCGCAACGCGCCTTGCAGGAGGGCGATGATAAAGACGACCATGAGAGCGTTCGTGGCCCATGCGGAGATCCTGGTGAAAAGCCCGGCCAGCAGGTAGAAGCCCAGCAGAATCTCCAGATACGGCAGCGAGTTGGCGGCGATGGTCACGAACCCTTCCGGCAAAGACAGTTCATAGGTGCGGATCGAGGCGGCAAGTCCGCCGGGGTTCAGGGCTTTAGCTACTCCGGCTACCAGGAACGTCCCGCCGAGGATGAGGCGAGAGATCAAGGTAGCGTAAGACCCCGCCAGGATGCCACGCGGGGTGGAGGATCTCTCTTGGCCTTTCTTACTCAAACCGGGTAACATACTACCGCACGAGAAAGGCAACCGTCCCGGAAGAGGTCTCGCATGGCCCGCAACACCATATCGAGCAAAGACTCCCGCAAGGCTGGAAAGAAGACTGGCGGCTCTGGAGAGGATAGGACTATTTTCTTGGTCCTGGCCGGGTTCACGGCGCTTATAATAGTCGCGATAGCCGCCGCCGCGATAATCAGCACCGTCAGGTCCAATAACGCCGCCGAAAAATTCACGCCGAACGACCAGGGTCTCCTCAAGGTTGGCTCCACGGCCCCGGACTTCTCCACCAATACCCTGGACGGCAAGAAGATGTCTCTCGCGGACAAGGGCGGCAAGAAGGCGACCATGCTGGTATTTTTTGCGACCTGGTGCCCGCACTGCCAGAAAGAGGCGCCGGTCATAAGCGACTTCCAAAGTCAGTACAAGGACCTCCGGATCATGATGATCGGCATAGACGGACAGGACAACGCCAGCAAGGTGCGGGACTTCGTTAACAAGTACGGTATTGATAGCCCTGCGACCTACGATCCTCCCCTAGGAACGACCTACCAGGTCTCCGGCTATCCGACGGTTTACGTGCTCGATGGCGACAACAAAGTGGTGGCCGCGAACGCTGGCGAGGCGCCGAGGGACGTATTCGAAGGTTGGATCGAGAAGGCTCTAAGCTAGCTCCGGGCTGGCCTCCGGTTTAAACTTCAGGACACGGTGGGAAAAGGAGGCGCCATGCCCATAGAGTTCAACGGTAGCGAAGGCTACACTTTAGGTGTCGAGGAAGAGTTGCACATCGTCGACGCCACCACGGGCGAGCTGGTCCCGAAAATAGAAGAGATCATGTCCCGCCTGCCCGAGGACCTCTGTGAGTTCGTCTCTTACGAGCTGTTCCAATCAGTCCTCGAGATCAAGACCTCAGTATGCCAGAACGTCGCCGAGGCCGAGAAGCAACTGCGCGAACTTCGCGGCAGGGTCAACTCCTGGGCCGCGGCCTGCGGGTCATCCCTCGCGGCGGCCGGCACGCACCCGTTCTCACTCTACAGAGACCAGAAGATCACGGACCAGGACCGCTACAAGAAGGTCATAAAGACCCTTCGCTGGGTGGCCCAGCGGGAGGTGATCTTCGGCCAGCACGTCCATGTGGCCGTCCCCGGTCCCGAGGAAGCCATAATCGCCCACAACCGCCTCTCCGAGCACGCGCCGCTCCTCCTCGCGCTCTCGGCCAACTCTCCATTCTGGCAGGGCATGGATACCGGCTTCGAGTCCACGCGGGTAAAGATCTTCGAGACTTTCCCACGGGCGGGGTTGCCTCCAGCCTTCCCCGACTGGGAGGCCTTCGAGAACTACGTTGATCTAATGGTCGAGTCCGGGGCGATGGACGACTACACCTACTGCTGGTGGGACGTGCGCCCGCATCCCAGGATAGGGACCATAGAACTTCGCATCCTCGACAATCAAACGGGCCTGAGACCCGCCATCGCCCTGACCGCCCTTACCCAGTGTATTGTCGTCCAGGCGCTCGAAGAAGTAGGTCCCCAGGTTCCCTACGACCGCGACCTGGCGATGGAGAATAAGTGGCGCGCCTCCCGTCACGGCATGAACGCCGCTTTCTACGACGCCAAGGAGAAGACCAACGTTTCCGCCGGAGACATGACCCGCGACCTCGTCGAGCAATTAAGACCCCACTCTCAAGACCTCGGTTGCGAGGAAGAACTGCTAGACGTCCTGGAGATAGTAGAAGGCGGAACCGGCGCCCAGCATCAGCGCGAGGTCCACGCGGAGAGCAACGACTTTTTAGACGTAGTCGCCTTCCTCATAGAAGGTACCAGACCGGCGCTCGCGGAAGAGCAAAGTTAGAGTCCGGGAGGCAAAGCGTTTGCGCCAGGGTTTTAGGACGTACCTCGCGGGTACGAGGAAACGATGCCTCTAGACCAACAGAAACGCGCGTCGATACTGCGCGAACGGGCCGCCGACTACGTGAATGTCGTGCTCGAAAATATTACACGCGAGTATCCAAACATGCCCTACTTCGTCGCCACCGGGCCGGGACCGTACCCCACGCACCGCGAGTTTCACCCCGCGTTCTACGGCTGCTTCGACTGGCACTCGTGCGTCGAGATGCACTGGGCCGTCGTGCGACTGCTCCGCTGTTTCCCGAATGCCGTACCCGGGGACGAAGCCCGCTCCACGCTCGACGAACTGCTGACCGCGGAGAACATAGCGGCCGAAGTCCGGTTCTTCGCCACCCCCAATCACCGGGCGCTGGAGCGTCCCTACGGCTGGGGGTGGCTCTTGAGCCTCCACCACGAGCTTGCCACCTGGGACGACCCGGACGCCAAACGCTGGGCTAAGTCACTGGAGCCGTTGGCCGATCTTTTGGTCGGAAACCTCGTCGGGTGGCTACCCAAGCTGACGTATCCGCAGCGGGTCGGCGTCCACCCGAACACGGCGTTCGGTCTCTCGCGCTCCTACGACCACGCCAAGCTCCGTGCGGAGCGCGGCGACGACGCTTTGCTCGACGAGATCCACGAAGCAGCCACACGCTGGTTCGCCGAGGACGAAGACTACCCGGCCCACTACGAACCGTCCGGGGCGGACTTCCTATCGCCCGCCCTTTCAGAAGCGGAATTGATGTCCCGGATCCTGGGACCGTCGGAGTTTCCGGGCTGGCTGGAACGGTTCCTCCCCGGCATCGTCCAGAGCAGCCCCGAGACGCTATTCTGGCCGGCTGAGGTCTCGGACTCGACGGACGGCCAGATCGCCCACCTGCACGGCCTGAACCTCAGCCGCGCCTGGGCGTTCACAGCACTCGCCTCGCGCCTCCCCTCCGGCGATGCCCGGATCCCGCCGCTTCTGGACGCCGCCGAACGCCACGCGGATACATCTCTACCGCACGTCGCCGGCGGCGATTACATGGTGGAACACTGGCTCGCCGCCTATGCGACGCTGCTCCTGAGTTCCTGAGTTGGGATACATGGTCCGCCTGAGCAATTCTCCTGGCGGTTTCGGTTCGCAGCGCCCCTGATTTGGCGCGCTCCCTTAACTTCGAGGTACGAACAGCGTCCGGCTACTCTCCCTCGAAACCCAGCGACCAGGCGCGGTCTAAATCGTAGTTGGAGTAGGCGCGGAAGGCGATCATCGTTTCAGTGCGGGCGACTCCTGGGACCTGGGCGATCTTCTCCGGCACGATCTCCGCGAGGCGCTCGAAATCAGGGATGCGGACCATGACCACGAGGTCATAAGGACCAGTCACGGAGTACGCCTCGGTGACGCCCTCTATGGCGAGCATCGCCTGGGCGGCCTCCTGTACCCGCTCGCCCTCGGTCGTCACGAGCACTACGGCCGTTACCAAGTAACTCTCCCTTTAGAGTCCAAACGTTACACTCCCCTTGAGTGTGTTGTTGTCCTCGTACTTCTCGTACTTGACCGGCCCAGCCTCCACGGTCACGTCGGCGGCCTCGTTGTACTCGCCGGGCTTGAATCCCGCTATCTCGACGGTCTGCGTGCCACGGTTGGGCGCTATGCTCTCGATGGTTACTTTCTGAGACTGACGTTCGGCTTTGGTATTTAGGATGACCTCCACGGGCACTGCATGCTCTGCAACCTCGCCTCCGTTGGTAACTGTTACCTTGAAGACCGGCTTGTCAGAGCCGGTGAGAGTTACGCTTCCGCCTGAATATAGCTGCTGCCCACCTACTTCGACGGTCGTAATCTCCACGCCGTGCAGCGCGTTCGGATCGTCCTGAACAGCCGACTTGGAGTTATCCGGAGTGGCTCCCTTGAAGCCGATCTGCTCATAATCCATGAAAGGGTCCGGTTCATCCAGGTAGCTTTGATTGCTGGCGCGCTGTCCCGACGTGTCCAGGGCGTCCTTGGAGGCGGGGATATACTGGTTCCTTATAATGCTGTCGCTGATCTTGTAATCCTCGGTCGCCGATGAGAGCGTCTGGATGAAGTTGTCCGGGTTGCCCGCGGCGGCTTTGGAGATCCTCTCGGTCGCCTCCGCCCGTATGCCTAATGCGCTGACCAGGTAGTGATCCACGCCGTCGAACTCCGGCGGCACCTCCTCGTTGTCAAGCGCCAGGTTGTAGGTGCGTTGGGCTTTGTCCGAGGCCTCGTTCAAGGCTCCTTTATCGAGCTTGCTCGCGTCGCCGTTCGCATTCGCCAACACGTTTTGAAGCTCTTTATTGCCCTCGTTGGACGAATCGCCGAGGAGACTGGCCGAGTGGGTAACGTACTTGCGGACCTGGGTGGACTCCTGGGCCGCCACGCATCCCTTTGCGACAAAGAATATAAAAGCGAAGGCAATGAGAAGAACTAATATGGAGCCGAGAAGCGTCAACCACGCCGGCAGCGCCCTTTCGCGACGCTGACTGGGCCGTCTCTGGGCCGCTGGCGACGGTCTCCCACGGCGGCTTCTGGAGGCAGGCCTCTGTGTTCTACGTTCTATCTGGCTACTCCTACTCTAGACTGTGGGCGAGGGGGGACTCGAACCCCCACGGCCTTTCGGCCACTAGACCCTGAACCTAGCGCGTCTACCAATTCCGCCACTCGCCCTGGCAACTCGTCGGAAGTTCCTCTCCTTCGGAGACCTTGGCGGATTGTACCAATCTAAAACGACGATAGCTAACGTTCGATTGACGTTTATTATCAATTATTATCAATCGGGTAGCGATAGGCTATACAATAAGCCTATTCATGGCCGAGACACGCTACATCGAGGGCCAGGGCCGTTACGCGTTGGCCGAGATGGTAGGACGCGGCGGCTTCGCGACCGTCTGGAGGGCTCGTCCCCTTAGAGGCTCTTTCTCCAGAGGCGGAGACGTGGCTATAAAGGTCATCCCCGTCTACAGTTCTCAGGAGCGCTCGCGGGCGCTGAGGGAAGGGCAGATCGCCGAGGGCCTCCACCATAAGAATATCGTCGAGACCGTCGAGGTTATCCCCGGCGAAACCGAAGTTTATCTCGTCACGGAATACGTCCCTGGGATGCCGCTCGATGACGCGGCCCTCGAATACGACATCAACGAGGTCATAGACGCCCTGGCCCAGATCCTCGAAGCCCTCGTCTACGCTCACGGACAGGGCATCATACACCGCGACATAAAGCCGCAGAACGCCCTGGTGGATGGGCGCGGCCGGGTAAAATTGACTGACTTCGGGGTCGCCTATAGGGCTGGGGACACGAGATTGACCAGGATAGGCTACGCTGTCGGGACTCCCGGCTACATCGCGCCGGAGATTATGGACGGCGCCGACCCGAGCGTACTGTCGGACATCTACGCCGTGGGCGCGACCGCCCGCACCCTTCTCGCCTACCAGCCGGAGGAGACTCCCCGCCGCCTGCGGGAGTTCATCGACCGCGCCACCTCCCCCAACCCGGACCACCGTCCGCGGAGCGCGTGGGCCGCGCTCAAGCTGCTGACCGGACGCCGCGCCCCAACTCCTTATCCTAAAACGAAAAGAGGCGCGGCTCCAAAGGAGCGGAGAGTCTCTGGGGAATTCAGAGATCAGGCGCTGCGGCTCGCCAACGGGGTGGCCGTCGGATGGCTGGGGTACCTGCTCGGGGCGGAGCTTCTCGTCCAGAACGGGGCGCAGGTCGCCGGGATCGCGGCGGGTTTCGGGGTCGCCGGGTATCTTCTGCCGCGGCTCGCCGCCTTCGGTCTCGTAGTGACGATGGCCGTGGTCCTGATCCAGAATGGGGTGGGACTGGGGTTCTCGGCGCTCGTGCCGGCTCTGGGAGGAGTCTGGATCGCCGGTACCGGCTCTTCGGGAAGCGTTAGCAAATTGCCGCTCGGACCCGTGTTGGCGGTGCCCCTGGCCCTCGTTGGCCTCGGGGCAGGACTGCCGCTGCTGCTCGGGGCGCTCATGAAGCCTGTTGGGGCGTTCGTCTCGACGGCTCTGGGGGCTCTAGTCCTCATCTGCTACGACCTGACGCTGGGTGATGGGGTGATCCCTTACCTCGGCGTCGTCTTTCAGAAGGTCCCCACCTCGCTTGGACCTTTCGAAGTCATCCAGAGAGGAGAAGCAATTTTGCAGGCGTACCCGCATCTTCCATTGCTGGCGGTGCTGTGGGCGGCGATGGCCGGCGTAGTCTCGCTCGCCGAGTGGGCGGGCCGGCCTTTCATGGGGCTCGCGCTGGCGGTCGGCGGCGGGGCGATAGGTTACGCGCTGCTTGTGCAAAGCTCGTCCAACTCGTTATCCGAGGCTATGACTTCACTCGGTCTGGCAGCTATAATATACGGGGTGGCACGGTATCTAGGTTCACGGGTGAGAGGTTAAGCGTCCTTGGGTTTCCTCAGACAGATCGAGAAGAGAATGGAATCGCTCGTGGAGGGCGTCTTCGGACGCGCCTTCCGGCGGCAGATCCATCCCGTGGAGATAGCCAAGGGCCTGACCAAACAGATGGACGAGGGCCGGATGATCAGTATCTCCCGTACCTACGCGCCAAACGATTTCACCGTCCACCTCTCCAAGGAAGACACGGAATCCATCCAGGCCTACCAGGACTCGCTGCGGGACGAGTTGATCCAGTACGCCTCCACCCACGCCCAGAACAAGAGCTATCACCTGATGACCCCGCCAAGAATACGGTTCGAATCCGAAGATACTTTGCGCTTCGGGGAGTTCGGCGTAACGGCGAAGCTGACCGGCGGCGACGGGCCGCGTGAGAAGGGCGCTCCGCAGGATACCTCGGGCCAGACTCGAATCTTCCGCACTGATACTAGCGAGGAAGAGGAGATCAATGCCCAGGGTACGGCCGCCATCTCCGCGGAGGAGGCCCGCGAACACGGTCTGGCGCGAGAGGTGATCGAACTGGTCCTGGACGACGCGTCGTATCCGCTTGAAGGGTCTGGGCCGTGGACCATCGGCCGCTCGGATGAGAACGAAATCGTCATCAACGACCCGAACGTCTCTCGCAAGCACGCCAGGCTGCTGCGGGCGCACAACGGTTTTATCGTCGAGGATCTCGGCTCGACCAACGGAACCCTCCTGGACGGCGCTCCCATAGACCGGGAGCGCATAGAGAGCGGCGACGAGTTGACTTTCGGGCAGAGCGAAGCCCGCTTCGTCCGCCGCGACGAGCAAAGCGGAGACCCGAGGGGCGGAGCGGCTACCGGACGCGGTCAGGGCTCCGGGAGAAGATAGAGGGATGTTGGACCTCCAGGTGCCGCTTCTGGCGGCGAAGGCTCTGCTGTTGCTCTTGCTCTTCGCCTTCATCTACGCCGTCATGAGGCGAGGCATCGGGGACCTTCGGGATGTCCCAGACGACGAAGCAGCATACGAGCCAGGCTCCAGCCGCGCCTCGGCCAACGGACGGAGGGCATACGAGGCTCCCGCCGACCGTTCGTCAGCGCAATCGGAGCTTGTCGTCGAAGACTCCTCGGTCATCGCCCCGCGCACCCGCTTCCCCGTGAAGAGAGAGACCATGAGCCTCGGACGTTCCTCGGCGAGCGACATCGTGCTCAAGAGCGACGACTTTGCCTCCGGGCGCCACGCCCAACTCTCCCGTCACGGAGGATTGCTCTACGTGGAGGACACGGGTTCCACCAACGGGACCTTCGTAAACGGTCGCAAGGCCGTTGGCGCAACGCCCCTGCGGCCGGGGGACAAGGTGCGCGTCGGCTCGACTACCTTCAGGTACGAGGAGTAGTCCAGCTTTATGCTGTTCCTCGAACACTTCGGCGTCACGGACGAGGGTAAGGTCCGGCAGAACAACGAAGATTCTCTACTCGTCGGAGACGGCCGGGACGAGACGCTCTTCGCGGTCGCGGATGGCATCGGAGGGTTCGAAGCCGGAGAGGTCGCAAGTTCCATCACCGTCGAAGCCTTGAAAGAGATGGAGCCCGGTGATTCGTTCGAGGCGGTGATCCAGGAGGCAAACCGCCGCATTCTGGCGGCCGCCCGCGAGAACGAGAAGCACTCCGGCATGGGGACCACGGTGGTGGCCGTCCGCTTCTCCGGCACGCAGGCCGAGCCCGTCGCGGAGGTGGCGCATGTCGGGGACTCGCGGGCGTATCTCATGCGCGGCGGCGAACTAAAACCCATAACCGAGGACCACTCGCTGGTCGCCGAGTTGGTGCGTAGCGGAGACCTGACCCGCTCTCAAGCCTCCAAACACCCGCAGAAGAACCTCATCACCCGCGCCCTGGGGGCGGAGGAAGGGGTCGAGGTCGATACCACCACCCTGCCGGTTGGCGCGGAAGACCGGGTGATGCTCTGCTCCGACGGTCTTTCGGATATGGTCCCCGAGAGCCGTATTTCGGAGATACTGGCCGAATCTACCAAGGAGCCCGAGACACCGGCCCGGCGCCTGCTCTCCGCCGCCCTGGACGCCGGGGGCGCGGATAACATAACGGTCGTGGTGGTGGACGTAAAAGAGCACAGGCCAGAGGAACAGTCCGGCGGCACGCACGAGATGGAAGCAATCCCTCCGCCGGACGATATTGACGGCTACGAGCGCCAGAGTTATGAAGAACCGCGATCTCTACGCCGGGAACGCCGGGGCGGTTCGCGTAGACGCAGGAAGCCAAGCCGCTTCGCGAGGATTCTAGGAAAGATCGTCCGGGGCATCGCGATAGCCGCGGCGGTGGTCGTGCTACTCTCGCCAGTCTATCTGTGGGGCAGCACCCGTTACTTCCTGGAGTTCGACGGGAGCGAAGTCGTGGCGTACCAGGGGTTGCCATACTCGCCTCTCGGCATAAAACTAAACACGGAATGGCGCAAGACCGGCATAAAGCGGTCTGAGATCAAAGGCCCTTACCGGAGCCGGATCTCGGAGCACAAGCTCTACTCCAGGGATGAGGCCGAGCAGGTCTTGCGGGACCTGAGGAGCTAGAGGCCCGGCCATGACCCAGCGCGCGACCCTGCCGATGATACTCGCCCTCATGGTCACCACCCTGGGCTTCGCCACCCTGATCTTCGTCCAGTCAGCGAAGAGTCCGCCCCTGATCTACGGCGCCTACTACGCCGGCACGCTCTTCGCGCTCTATCTCATAGTGAGACTCCTCCTGCCCCACTCGGATGTGCTGCTCCTGCCGATAGTCACGCTTTTGACCGGAATAGGTCTCATCATGATCTACCGGCTCACCTACGACGTGCCAGATGTCGAGAACCTGGCGACGACCCAGGCGGTATGGATACTGGTCGGGAGCGCGACCATGCTGTTTATCGTCCTCTTCTTCCGCAACTACCACCGTATCTTCGACTACAAGTACCTGCTCGCCCTGGTCGCGGTGGTCCTTCTCGCCTCGACCATCTTCTTCGGCTACACGGTGAACGGGGCGCAGCTCTGGCTCCAGGTCGGTCCGGTCAGCTTCCAGCCCTCGGAGTTCGCCCGCATCGCGCTCATCATCTTCTTCGCCGGATACCTGGCGGAGAAGCGGGATCTTCTCGCGGCCACGAGCCGCAGCTTCCTCGGCATCCAGATACCCACGCTCAAGTATTTCGGCCCGGTTGCCTTTGTCTGGGCCGCGTCTCTAGGGCTGCTGGTCTTCGAGAAAGACCTCGGCAGCAGCCTGCTCTTCTTCGCCGTGCCGCTGTTGATGTTGTACGCGGCAACGGGGCGCATCGCCTACGTGCTGCTGGGGACAATCCTGTTCTCCTTCGGCGCCTACGTGAGCTACCTGCTCTTCGGCCACGTCCAGGTCAGGGTCGAGACGTGGCTCGACCCCTGGAAAGACGCGAACGGCGTGGGGTTCCAGATCCTCCAGAGCCTCTTCAACATCTCCGAGGGCGGCCTTACCGGGACGGGGCTCGGAGCGGGCTTCGCCCAGACCATCCCCGAAGTCCAGACGGATTTCATCTTCTCCGCCATAGCCAGTGAGCTCGGCCTCCTCGGCGCGACGGCGATACTCCTGGCGTTTCTGGTCTTCGTCTACCGGGGGACGAAGATAGCCCTTCTCGCCCGCGACGACGCCTCAAAGCTCCTCGCCTTCGGACTGACGGCCCTGTTCGCCCTTCAGACTCTCGTCATCGTAGGCGGGGTGACGAAGGCCATACCGCTGACCGGCGTTACGCTGCCTTTTGTCTCCTACGGAGGTTCCTCGGTCGTGGGCAACTTTATCCTGACGGGTCTTCTGCTGGTAATATCGGAGAAAGCCGGGCAGGAAGACGAGGCGGCTTACGGGGACGACTTTTGAACACCCACCTGAGGCGCGTTTTCTACCTGTTCACCGCCGGCTTTGTCGCGCTAGTGGGGGTGATGGCCTACTGGCAGGTCTACGCCCGAGAGTCGCTCGCCAACAACCCGAACAACTCGCTCCAGAGCCGTCGGGAGATAGAGTCTCCCCGCGGCCTCATCCTGGCCGGCGATGGGGAGACGGTGCTGGCCCGCAGCGACAAGAAGGACACCGGCAGCGGCGCCACTTACGACAGGGTTTATCCTCAGGGAGACCTCTACGCCAGCGTCGTCGGGTACTGGAGCGTCAAGTACGGGGCGACGGGCGTCGAGATCGGGGAGAACTCAAACCTCTCCGGCAACGCTGAGCCCGCCACCCTGGACGAGCTTGTAAATCAGATCTCCGGCGGCCCGCAACCCGGCAACAACATCGAGCTGACCCTCGACCCAGACCTACAACGCACGGCCTACCAGGGTCTCGCCGCCAGTAACACCGGACAGGGCTCGGCGGTCGCTTTAGACCCGAAGACCGGAGACGTGCTGGCGATGGTCTCCTACCCTTCGTACGACCCGAACAACATCGACCAGCGCTTCCCGGAGCTTCAGAAGGACCCGAACAACCCGCTGCTGAACCGGGCCACCCAGGGTCTCTACGCGCCGGGTTCCGTCTTCAAGGTCATAACGGCGGCTGCGGCCCTCAAGAAAGGCGTAAAGCCGACCGACACGTACTTCGACAGCGGCAAATACGAGACGCCCGGTTACACCGTCGTCAACTACGGCAATTACTCCTACGGGCGGGTGACGTTCGCCAAGGCGCTCGCCCTCTCCATAAACGTGATCTTCGCAAAGATCGCCGTCGAGAAAGTCGGCGCGCAGGCGCTCTACGACATGGCGCGGAAGTTCGGTTACGGAGACACTTACGAAGAATTCCCCTTACAGGTAAACGCCAGCACGCTGGGCGTCGAGGTGCCAGGTTTAATCGGTGGCGCGCTGGCCCAGACCTCGTTCGGCCAGGACAAAGTGTCGAGCAACGTCTTCGAGATGGCGAACGTGGCGGCGGCTATCGGCAACAAGGGGGACATGATGCAACCGAGGATCGTCAAGGAAATTCGCTCTCCGGACGGCATAATCCTCGACAAACCCACACCCCGCTCCCGCGAGCAGGTCATAGATCCCCAGACCGCCCAGACCCTCCAGAAGATGATGGTCGGCGTAGTGGATGAAGGCTCGGCCACCGCGGCGAAGATCCCCGGCATCGAGGTCGCCGGGAAAACAGGCACGGCAGAGGTTCCACCAAAGGACCCGAACTCCTGGTTCATCGCCTCCGCGCCGGCAAAAGACCCCAAGATCGCCGTGGCCGTTCTAGTCGAAAATGGCGGCGACGGCGAGAAGCAGGCGCTGCCCATAGCCCGGCGGATGATCGTCTCGTATCTGAAGAGCCAGGGCGGATAGGTCTATAATTCATCGTTATGCAGCAGCTAGTAGATAACCGCTACCGGATAGTCAAGCCGCTCGGGTCGGGCGGAATGGCCGACGTCTACCTCGCGCACGACGGCGTTCTCGACCGCGACGTGGCCCTCAAGGTCATGAGCGACCGCTACGCGCAGGACGAGGAGTTCGTCGAACGCTTCAGGCGCGAGGCGCAGAGCGCAGCGGCCCTCTCGCATCCGAACATCGTCTCGATCTACGACCGGGGCGAATCCGAGGACGGCACTTACTACATAGCCATGGAGTACCTCTCCGGCGGCACGCTAAAGGACCGCATCCTCAAGCGCGGGGCGCTCCCGCCCCGGACGGCGGCGGCGGTGGCGATGCAGATGGCCGAAGCCTTACAAGCCGCCCACAAGAGCGGTGTCATCCACCGCGACATAAAGCCGCACAACATCCTCATCACCGAAGCCGGAGACTTGAAGGTTACGGACTTCGGCATCGCGCGGGCCGCCTCTTCATCCACGATGACTAGGACCGGTTTGATCCTGGGTACGGCCCACTACATCTCGCCGGAGCAGGCGATGGGAGAGCACGTCGGTCCGGCCAGCGACCTCTACTCTTTAGGAATCGTGCTCTACGAGATGCTTACCGGCGAGTTGCCCTACGACGCGGATACTCCCATCGGGATCGCCATGAAGCATGTAAACGGGCATCTGCGTCCGCCGAACGAGGTCAACCCGCGTGTCGGAACGGGGCTTAACGCCGTCACGATGCGGCTTCTCGCCAAGGACCCGCTGGACCGCTACGCGAGCGCAGCCGAGCTTATAGACGACCTGGAGCGCGTCATCGGCGGCCTGGAGCCCGCAAGCGCGACGACCATTATGATGACGACCCGCGCCATGCCAGCCGTCGAAGCGACCCGCGCGGGGCCACCGCCTCCCCAAAGGCAGCCACGGAGGAAGAAACGCCGGGGAATCGCTCTGCCCCTGATCCTAGCTCTGCTCGCGCTTGCGATACTCACCCCGCTGGCCTGGGCCGGCTATAACCTTATTGGCGACTCTCAAGAGAAGAAACCGCCCCAGAAATCGGCTCCGAAACCAGCTCCGCAAATCGACGTTCCGAACCTGACCGGCCTGAAGCTGGATGAGGCTCAACAGCAGTACAAAGGTAAGTTTCAGATTGTCGAAGACAGCCGCGTAGAGAGCCAGAAACCCGTCGGTACTATCCTTGAGCAGGACCCGAGCAGTGGAAAGGCCGACAAAGGCTCGAATATCTCGGTCGTCGTCAGCGGCACGCAGGTCGCCGACGTACCGGATGTCAAGGGCAAGTCTCGGGACGAGGCGGTGGGCGCCCTAGAAGACGCGGGCTTCAAGGTTACGGCGGAGGAAAAAGAGAGTTCCAGAAGCGACGATGGGCTGGTCACAAGCCAGAATCCGGAAGGCGGTTCCTCGCAAGAGAGTGGTTCAGAGGTCAAGATCACGGTGGGTACCGGCCCACCGACCGTCGAAGTTCCAGACATCCCATATGGAGCCACGGCTTCTCAGGCCAAAAGTCAACTGGGGAACAAGGGACTGACGCTCGGCAGCCAGACCCAGGCGAACAACGACCAGATACCCGAGGGCGGCGTCATAGACCAGAACCCCCGTCCCGGTAACGAGGTAGAGCAGGGTAGCGCCGTCAGCATCACGCTCAGTTCTGGGCCGAGTCAGATCGCCGTCCCGAGTATGGTCGGGCAGAACGTGGACGTGGCGAAGCAGGCCATGCTGGACGCGGGTCTTGCTTACGACAGCAAAGAGGTTCAGGGCGACGAGCCCGCGGGATCGGTAACTTCCACCGATCCCGCGGGAGGAACGATGGTGGATCCAGGCACCTACGTGCTAATCACCTACAGCAAGGGTCCCTCACAGCCCGAGCCCACGCCACAGCCCGAGCCCACACCACAGCCCGAGCCCGCGCCTAAGCCTGAGCCCGCGCCTAAGCCCGCGCCTAAGCCTGATCCCGCGCCTAAGCCGAAACCAAAACAGAGTAGCGGCGATGGAGCGCAAAAGGCCACCCAGGACAAAGCCCAACAGCCAAAGCAAGACATCAAAAAAGATGCCAAGAAAGACAAGAACACGAAGAAGTAGAGCCCGGTAACCTGGGCTCTCAAGTCTCTTGTAGGAGTTCCCTACGCGCATAGTCTCTCAGGGCGGCAGCGGGTAACTCCTCCGGCGGGTCTACTTCTATAAAACTGTGGCGTCCCATGGCGTTTTCGTAGAGCCAAGTCTCTTCGACCGGCTTTGCGCGTTCCAGGTCGTAGCCCGTCTCGTAGTAGGTTGCGCGTAACTTTCCGCCAGGCAATTCGACGATCAGAATCGGGTACTTTCCGGGGGAGTTTGCCCGGACTCTTACCGTATCCTGGGGTGCGGACTCTGGCATAAGCGGAGTTTATACGAAGCCCGCGCCAATTAGAAGCTCGTCCGGGCATCGAATATGCCCGTGATAAAATCGGTGACATATGAAGATGCTGCTCGACATTTACATTCTTAGAGGGAGTTTCCATGTCAGATCCCAAACCCAGAGACGACGAAATTGATGCCGGAGTATCCGATGAAGACTCCGGTAACCTCTCTCAGCAACGGATGCCGCCGGAAGGCATACCCGAAGAGCTACTACAGAAGCGCCTCGGGCGGCTAGACACCCGCCGCGCGCTCGCGGATTTATGCAAGGGTGTGCCGGGCCTCGACGAGGTGCTGCTTCCACGCGGCATTCAGGCTGACGCCCTGACCCGTAAGTCCGGCGGCAGCGCCCAGATGGTGCGGGGTATAGCCCGTAAGATCACGCAAGACCGTTCAGCCTGGGGAGCATTCCGTACGGCTATTCAGGAGCAGATTCCACCTGAAACCTTCGAGGCGGTCGAGAATTTTTCGGAGGAGCGTCTCGAAGAACTAACAGGGGCGCACACCACGGAGGGTCTTCTCCTAGCCGCTCTAAGTTCCGAACGAGAGCCGGAGATTGGGGTTGTCGAGACCCTGATCGAAGCCTGGAAAGCAGAGAACTCCATAGCCGAGAAGAAGGCTTCGGAGGACGCCCGAGCCAGGGACTTCGAGGCCCAGCTCGAACAGTTGAAAAAGGAGAACGATCAGCTTTCCTTTACTTCCCGCACGGCCAACGAGCGCGCCGCCGCCCTCGCCGAGGAGGTGGCGGTACTTAATGGCGAGCGCGAAGGCATCTCTACTAGGATGAGGCAAGCGGAGGAGCAGGCAGCTTCGGTGATGGACCTGAGAGAACAACTCAACGAGCGGATCGCCGAGCTAGAACGGAGCGAATCAAACCTGGAGCGCGCGCTGGCGGGGGAGCGGACGGCATACGCTACCGCCGCGGAGCGTCTGGAAGAAATGCACGAGGAATTGGGACGCGTCATCGCGGAGCGAGACCGTATTCAGAACGCCCTGGAGAACGCCCGTTTTACAGATGAAGGCTTCGGGGAGCTACTCGTCCGCGCGGTCAAGAACGAGGTCAGCGCCCTGCCAAACTCCCTGGAGTCAGCCGGCCAGACAGCGCGTCTGCTCGAGTTTATGGGCAAGGTGCTACACGCCCACAACGACCTGCGCGCGCCGCGCCATGAGCCACGCAATCCACGCTCGCGAAAAGTCCAGCCGCCAGAGGAGGACGCCGAAGACTCGGACCCTTCTCCCGCACGCCAGACCTCGACTAAATTAACGCCCCAACCGGCAAACGGCGCAAACGGACTCACTACGCCGAAACCGGACCTAGAAGCCCAGCCCAGGCCTCGTCCGACGCTCTCTTTCCGGGCTCTCGGAGGCGCGGGGGAAGTCGGCGGCAGCAGCCATCTGCTAGATTTCGGCAGGACGCGAATACTAGTTGACGCGGGAATAAAACCCGATGGCAGAGGTCCCCTGGCCCCGAACTTCGGCTCGCTAAACGGTCTGGACGCGGCTATCGTAACCCACGCGCACCTGGATCATTGCGGCGCTCTACCGCTTCTGGTCCGCGACCGGCCGGACCTCAAAATCTACTGTACCCCGCCTTCGGCGAGGCTTATCATCGCCGCTCTCAACGACCATGCGGCGATGGGTGGCGGTCTGCCGGGCGGGGCGCCGATATACGAGGTAGGCAAGCGGCTCGTACCCGTACCGTTTGGAAAGCCCATAGGGGTCGGCGACGCGAAGATCACGCTTACGGAGAGCGGACACATCCTGGGAGCGGCGAGCGTGCTCTTCAGGTCGGGTTCGGCGACCGTCTTCCATACCGGAGACATCTGCATGGAAGACCATTTCTCCATTCCCTCGGCGCGGCTGCCGGAAGTGCGGGACATAGACCTCCTGGTCATGGAGGCCACACTAGCGGACCAGAAAACGCAACCGTTTTCGGATTCGATCAGGATAATGGTCGATACCATAAACGACACGACACTTGAGCGCGGCGGGACGGTTTTGATCCCGACTTACGCTCTTGGACAGGCGCAGGAGATAATCCTCGGCCTCAAGCACTATGGAGAGGAATATGGCCTGGACCGGGACGTATTCATCTACGTGGACGGTTCAGTCGTGACGACCTCGGAGAGACTATACGCCGAGCAACTCGGCTACATGAAGCCCTACTTGCAGCACACCGACCCGAGAGAGTTGTTCTTCGGCGAGAACATCCGGGCGGTCGCCAACGACGACAAGGCCCGCGAGCGCATACTCACGAACCCGTGCGCCATCATAGCCTCGCCGGTAACCATGCAGGGCGGGGCGAGCGCGTTCTACCGGAAGCGCCTGGAGAGTAGCGCCACCAACGCCGTGATACTGCCCTCCAACGCGGCCGCGGCCTACGGCACGCACCGGGCCGCCGGTGAAGAAGAGCAGTGGCGCGTCGAGCGGGTGAGTTTCGCGGCGCACTGTACGCAGGAAGAGTTGCTCGGAATAACCAGGAAGCTCAGTCCCCGTCAGATCATCCTGATCCACGGCTCCCGCCGCCGGATCAGCGACCTCGCCCATCGCCTGGCCCCGAGCCACAAGATCCACACACCCACCGTTGGTGAGACGGTTCGCACCATCCTGTAGTGGAGAGCCTGCCGGAGGTTATCCATCTACATGACGCCCGCGGCGAGCGCCCGCCGAACGCCGCCGGTATCGGGGTTTTCTGGTACGAGCCGGAGGTCTGGTCGCTGCCCCTCTCCCCCGCCGCCCGCGTCCTATACGCGGGACTGTGCTCTTTTCTGGGGCAGGGAGAGATCAACCGCAAAGACCTCCGCGGCACTCTGAAGGACTGCGATGACGCCGAAATATCTGGAGCGGTGGAAGCGTTGATCCACCATAAGCTCCTGGAGCCACAACCGGCGCCAGGAGGAAAACGGTCGAGCTACGCGGTCAGGTCCATCAGGGAATTCGAAGACCCGAAGAAACCTAGCGCGGAAAGCGCATCCGGGTAGAGAACCTTTTTGCATCGAGCCGGTCCAAAAGCGTGTAGGGCTCTTCGCCCCACCTGATCCCCGCTCCGCCCGTGAGTGAAGCGAGGACTACGAGCCTGCCGAGTATCCGTAGGCAGAAGCCATTTATGACCTCATCCGGGTCGCTCACGCGCCCTCGCGCCATCTCCACGAACAGGCCCTTCGTCTTCCAGACACCGTCTCGATAGATGGCGAAGGTCTGGCAAGCGTCCTCTCCGGCGGCCTCTGACCAGCCCAGGATGCGGCCGGAATAGCCGGATGGGTCGAGTCCGTAGTTGCTCAACTCCTCATGCATGAGGTCCTCGTCGGTCTCAGCCGCCGCTCCCGGCAGTAGCCCAAACGCCACCTCCGCCTCCGCGCCAGGACCGGCGACGGCTCGCAGCGTGAAGATGTCCTTGGCGCGCGCGGTCTCGACTTCGAACCCGGCCTGCCGACCCAGCACGGCCGTATATTCAAGTCCAGAAAAGAGCCGTTCGGAGAACTTTCTGGCGACCTGCTGGGCCTCCCTTGCAACGTCCAGCGAGCGGTCGGCCTCTTGCCGGTATCTCCGGAGCCTGGTTAGCGCGCTCTCCTCGAAGCCCAAACTCAGTCTTTCGCCCAGGATCGGAGTACGAGGTCCGTAGTACCGGGGAGCAGGGTCGTACCCGCGATGAAAAGGCGGTCCATAAGGCTTACGTACACGTCGCGGGGACCTTTCTCGGCTGCGCGGGCTATCTTCTCCGCGACAGTCCCGGGTGTAACGCCCTTGGGACGCCAGCCTCGCTTCTCGTCTTTCGTGCGCCGGGAATTATCCCGGAAAGACGTGCGCGTCGTGCCAGGATACACACTGGTGACGGTGATGCCTCGCCCGGAGATCTCGACCCGAAGGGCATCGGAGAGCGCGTTCAATGCGAACTTACTCGCGCAGTACCCACCGACCTTTGGGATCGCATGCCTCCCGACGACCGAGGAGACGTTGATGATTCTTCCCCCCCGCTCCATGTGCGGCAGAGCCATCTGGATGCAGTTTAGCGCCCCGATCACATTTACCTCGAAGACATAGCGGAGATCCTCCGCCCGCAGCTCCGTCACACGACCTGAGAGACCGAGCCCCGCGTTGTTGACCAGGACATCCAGCCCACCGAACTCGCTTACCGCCTTGTCCACCATCGCCTCGACCGAACCTCTCTCCGCAACATCGGTCTCTACGACCAGCGCTCGTCCCCCGGCAGCCGAGATATTACGCTTCAGAACCTCCAGCTTCTCTACGTTTCGGGCGGCGATTACGACTGATGCTCCACGAGCGGCCAACCCTCGCGCCGTCGCCTCTCCTATACCGCTCGAAGAGCCGGTGACGATAGCGACCTTTCCCGTGAGCGTTTGTTCCATGCGGCGTATCTTAACGAGTTAGCGGGCCGGTGACCCGGAGGTATCTACCAGTGGGATCTCCAGGGCGGAAAATCCGGCGGATCGAAGCGGCGGTTGGAGATATCGTGTAGCCCGCGAAGCATCTCCAGGATCTCCTCTTTACGTTTCTCCTCGCGGGAGGTCAGTTTCTGAGATTCTTTCAGTTTCTCCATCCAGAGCAGGCTGTGAGTCTTACTGATCACCGGCAAATGTCCTTCTGTCCACCGTATCTACTTCTCAAAAGGGGTCCTACTTGTTGTCTTCTCCAGAACGTCCGCCACTCCACAACCTGCGGCAAGGGAACGTATACTAACATCTCATACCCTCCCGCGAACCAGCAAATACGAATTTTTGGCTCTAATATAATAAGAGACATGGAGCGGAACGGGAAAATACTCGTGGGCGTTACGGGGGGCATCGCGGCGTACAAGGCGCCCGGAGGGATCCGGCGTCTCAGAGAAGCAGGTTACGAGGTAAGAGTGGCCGCCACCGAGGCTGCCTTCCGGTTCATCCCGGAAGAGACTCTCTCAATCGCCGCCGGAAGTCCGGTACACACGGACAAAACCTGGTGGGAGCATTCCGGCCGCGTCGAGCACGTATCCCTGGCCCGCTGGGCCGACCTGGTTCTGGTCGCCCCCGCGACCGCCGACGCTCTAGCTCGTGCGGCAATCGGACTCGGCGACGACCTGCTCTCCGCCACAATCCTCGCCGGCGCGAAGAAGGTTCTCTGGGCGCCGGCCATGAACCCGGAGATGTGGCAGAGTCCAGCCACCATCCGCAACGTCGAAATCCTCAAGAGCTGGGGCCATCGCTTTGTCGGCCCCGACGCTGGACTCATGGCTTCATCGGAGGAAGAACCCGGAGTAGGTAGGCTCGCGGACGAAGCGGAGATCGTGGCGGCGGCTGAAGAAGCGCTCTCTACCGAACGTTAGATACATTCCCCTTCCAAAACTCTTAGGCACGATCCAGTTTGTCCGAGAGGAAGCTCCAGATACTCGATACCAAAGGCGACTCCCATGACGACAGAGACGAGCTTGGTTTTCGCTACTGGATATCGACAGACGGCACCGCGGGATTCTGGAAGGCGAACCCAGCATGACAGACGCGCTAATCCAGATCGAACAGCTCAGCTCTTGGCTACGCCGATGATCTTACCTCAAGCTCCGGCAGGATCTCCTCGCCGTAGACCTCCAGCGTCTCCTCCATCGCGTCGTGCATGAGGTAGATGTTGAACTGGTCCACGCCAAGCTCTTCGAGCACCTGTAGCTTGGCGATGTGGTCCTCTACGTCGCCGAGGACGCAGAAACGGTCCACGATCTCGTCCGGGACGAAGTCGGTCGAAGGGTTGCCGGCCTTGCCGTGATGGCTGTAATCGTAGCCCTCGCGGGCCTTGATATAGTCCGTGAGGGCGCGCGGGACACCGCCGTCCTCACCGTAGCGGGAGACGAGATCCGCGACGTGGTTCCCGACCATGCCGCCGAACCACCGGCACTGGTCCCGCTGGTGCGCTAGGTCTCCGCCGACGTAAGCTGGTGCGGCTACACAAATCTTTACGTCTGTCGGGTCGCGGCCCGCTTCCTTCGCGGCGTCGTGGACGTGCTTCATGGTCCACTCCAGGATGACGGGGTCCGCGAGTTGGAGTATGAAGCCGTCAGCCTTGCGCCCGATGAGGCTCAAAGCCTTCGGCCCGTAGCCGGCCATCCACACGTCTAGTTTTCCGTCTTTTATCCACGGTATGCGGACCTTTGTCTCGTTGTAGTCGGCCTCGCGGCCCTCGGCGAGTTCCTTGATGACGTGCATCGCGTCTTCCAGTTGCCGCAGGGTGGTAGGCTTGCGTCCGAGTACACGGACCACCGAATCGCCGCGCCCGATGCCGCAGATGGTCCGGTTGCCGAACATGTCGTTCAGGGTGGCGAATGTGGAAGCGGTGACGGAAGGGTCGCGGCTCACCGGGTTGGTGACGAAGGGGCCGACGATTATCTCTTCGGTCGCCGAGAGCATCCGCGAGTGGATGACGTAGGGCTCCTGCCAGAGTATGTGGGAGTCGAAGGTCCAGGCGTGGGTGAAGCCCAGGGCCTCCGCCCTCTTCGTGAGTTCCACGACCCGGCTCGCCGGCGGGTTGGTCTGAAGCGTTACACCGAAGTCCATGCGTTCCCTCTCAATGTTTCCCTGCTCCGGAGACCGCGGCAGCCGCGCCGAGAGCCAGATAGACGCCGCCGGATAGGTAACGTCCAATCCGACGTAGGCTGGTGTCCCGTCGCTTAAGCCAGTTGCCGGCCGTACCACCGAGCATGGCGTAGAGGCCGTCGGTGAAGAAGCCCATAGCGCCAAGCGTCGCGCCGAGGAGCAGGATCTGGGTCCACACCGGCCCACGCGACGGGTCCACGAACTGCGGCAGGAACGCGAGGAAGAACAGAGCGACCTTCGGGTTGAGGACCTGGACCAGCACGCCTTGCACGAACACCCGGCGCAGCGGCTCTCGCTTCACCTCGACGGGCCGCTCGCCCTCGTCGCGGCCAAAGAGCTTCTTGAGGCCGAGGCACACGAGGTACGCAGCCCCCAGCCACTTCACGACCGTAAAAGCCGTAGCCGACGAAGCGACTATCGCCGAGAGCCCGACGGCGGCGAAGGCGGCGTGCAGGAGCGTACCGACCTCGATGCCGAAGCAGGAGACGATGCCGGCGGAGCGTCCTCCTTCGACGCCCCGAGCCACGACGTAGAAAACGGCCGGTCCCGGAATCAAGAGAAGCGCCAGGGCGGCGAGGACGAACAGGCCGTAGGTTGTCGCGTCGGGCATCAAGTCTCCTTCACGTCGTCTCGGGTTCGCCGGCGCGCTCGGGCTGGCGGCTCGAAACGAGGCTCATGAGCAGGTACGCTATCGCCGCCACGGTGAAGGTGAAGAAGAGTCCGTAGGTGTAGAGGCTGTCTATGAAGGTCGGGTTCGAGATCTGGCCGCCGGGTGTCGTGGCGGCTTTCAGGAAACCGGGTACGACGGGGATGACGCCGACGAACACGGCGATGACCGCCCTCCAGTTCCAGCCGCCGGAGTAAGCGTAGCGGCCATCGGTCTTGTAGAGGTCGGCGAGGTCCAGTTGGGTGCGGCGTAGTATCCAGTAGTCCACGATCATGACCGCCCCGATGGCTCCCAGCAAACTCCCGTAACCGACGAGCCACGTAAAGATGTACGCCCCGGCGTTGTTGAAGAGCACCCACGGGAAAGAGACGATACCGAGGATCGCGGTGATCAGACCGCCCATCTTGAAGGAGATGCGCCTCGGGGCGAGGTTCGAGAAGTCGTTGGACGGCGCGACCACGTTCGCGGCCATGTTCGTCGAGACCTGGGCCAGCATTATCACGATCATCGCCCCGATGAGCAGCGCGGGGATCGGACCGGCGATCTTCGTGACCAGCTCTACCGGGTCCCAGATCGCCTTGCCGTACACGACGACGGTCGCCGCCGTTACCGCTATCCCGATGAAGCTGAACGCCGTCATCGTGAGGGGCAACGTAATCGCCTGGCTCGCGGTCTGCGAGCGCTGCGACTTGGCGAACCGGGTGAAGTCCGGGACGTTCAGGGAGAGCGTGACCCAGTAGCCGACGTTCGCCGCCAGCCCGGACCAGAAGAGCGCCCAGAACGGCGTGTTCCCCTCCTGAAGCTGCGAGGATACGGAGAACACGTTGCCGATCCCACCCCCGGCGATGAAACCCCAGATTAGCAGCACGATGCCACCGGCCAACAGCAGGGGCGCGGCGAAGGATTCGAATACCTTTATACCTTCGATGCCGGTCAGGATTATGATGACCTGCACGATCCAGAAGATAAAGAAAGTTATCCCCTGATGTCCGGCAAGGTCCGCCCATCCGCCCCAGAAAGCGGTCAGCATCGCGTCGAGGGCGAGACCCCCGATCCAGGTCTGTATCCCGAACCAGCCGCAGGCGACGAGCGCCCGAGCGATGGCCGCGAAGTTCGCGCCGGTTACGCCGAACGAGGAACGGACGAAGACCGGGAACGGTACCCCGTACTTGGTGCCGGCGTGGGCGTTGAGGAGCAGGGGGATCAAGACGATGATGTTCCCGAGACCGATGGTCAGGAGCGCCTGCCACCAGATCATTCCGGCGGCGATCAGGCCGGACGCCAGCGTATAGGTCGTTATGACGATCGAGATGCCGACCCATAGCGCCACGAAGTTGTACGTGCTCCACGTCCGCTCGTCAGGGCCGGTGGGGGCGAGATCCTCGTTGTAGAGCGGCGAGAGGCTTACCTCGGCCTTTATCCGCGCAAGCTCCGCCGGCTCCACCGCCAGGTCCCGGTAATGTTCTCTTTCCAAGTCGTCCCGCCTCTCTCTAGTCGTCTACGCTCTGTCCGCCGCCCACTCGATAGTCCGCAGCGACAACCGGTGGAGCGCCTGAACCGATAGTTCGATGTCCTCCTCCGGCGTGTCCTCCTCTTTCGTGTGGCTCAATCCCCGCAAGCTCTTCACGAACAGCATCACGGTCGGCATTACGCGGGCCATCTCCGCCGCGTCGTGCAACGGGCCGCTCGGCAGCCGGTGGGACTTCCCCGCAACCTCGTTACACGCTTCCTCCGCGAGCCCGATCAGGTCTTCGTCGAACGGGATCGGCTCTATTTGCCACAGCCGCTCCCACTCGACGGATACGTTCTCCTCTCCGGCTACCCGCTCGCTCGCCTCTTTCGCCTTCGCGAGCATGTCCGCAAGCACCTCGGCGTCGAGCGCCCGCTGGTCCAGCGACATCTCGCACCAGCCGTTGAACGCCGTCACGATGGCCGGGCTCACGTTCACGAAGCCCGTCGTGGCGCGCACGTCATCGCGCTCCGCAGCATCGTCCCGGATAGCAACGGCGGTTCGGGCCGCCGCGATAAACGCATCGCGCCGCACCTCCATCGGGGTGGAGCCGGAGTGCGCGTGCTGGCCGGTAAACCGAATGGCGTGCCGCTCGACCCCGAACGTCCCGAGCACGACGCCTAGAGGCAGGTCCATACGCTCCAGCACCGGCCCCTGCTCTATATGAAGCTCCAGATACGCGAGCGCGTTCTCTAGCTGCCTGTGGGACTCCTTCATCCGGTCGAGGTCCACGCCGTGCTCCTCCAGAGCGTCCGGGAGCACGACGCCGTCCCGGTCCTTGAGACCGCGCACCTCGTCCGGGTTGAGGGACCCGGCGGTGGCACTGGACCCTAGCAAACTGCGTCCGAAGCGCGCCCCCTCTTCGTCCGCCCAATCCACGAGCCGGACGGTCACGGGCAACTGCTGCGTCGCCAGGACGCGCATTGACTCCAGGGCGGCGATGGTGTTGAGGCAGCCGTCGAGCCAGCCGCCCTCGGGGACAGAGTCGATGTGTCCGCCGAGGATAACCGCTTTCTCCGAGTCGCCGGGGATGGTCGCCCAGAGGTTTCCGGCCTCGTCGGTCTCGACCTCCGTGATGCCGTCTATCTCTTCGAGCTTGCCGCGCAGCCAGTCGCGGGCCTGTTTCCAGGTGTCCGTCCAGGCGACGCGGCGCGCGCCGTCGGGGCCGCCGGTCAGCTCCGCCAGTTCCTTCAACTCCTCTACCGCTCGGCGGGAGTCTACGCCTTCGGCCTGCATCAGCCGACCTTCTCTTTCGCCCCGATCTCCGCCAGCGCCTCCTCGAAGGCGTTGGCGGCCTCTTCGGCGGCCTCGCGGGTGATGGTTAGCGGCGGCGAGATGCGGAGCGCGTTCGCCCCGATGCCACCCTTGCCGACGAGCACTCCGCGCTCCCGGCACGCCTGCATAAAGCGCACGGCGGCTGACGGGTTGGGCTCACCATCCGGCCCGACCATCTCCAGGGCCAGCATCAGGCCGCGCCCGCGCACCTCGCCGACGACCGGGCTGTCCTTCGCCATCTTTACTAGGCGGTCCTTGAGGTAGCCGCCGACCTCGTCGGCGTTCTTCTGGAGGTCGTTCTTTAGTATGTACTCCAGGTTGGCGAGCGCGCCGGCGGAGGCGACGTGGTTGCCGCCGAAGGTCGAGACGTGGAGCTTGCCGGAGATTGAGTCGAGTATGTCGGCGCGGCCCATCACGGCACCGATGGCTAGGCCGTTACCGAGGCCTTTCGCCATCGTGATCATGTCCGGCTCGATCCCGGACTCCTCTATCCCCCAGAAATGGGAGCCAGTCCGGCCAAACGCCGTCTGCACCTCGTCCGAGATGTAGAGGATGCCGGTCTCGTCCAGCACTTCTTTCACCCCTGCTATGTACTCGGGCGGCAGCTCTATAAAGCCGCCAACGCCCTGTATCGGCTCGGCGATGAACGCGGCGACGTGGCCGGTGGTGGCCGTCTGTATGACGTTGCGGAGGTCGTCGGCGCAGGCGCGGGCGAACTCCGGGTCGCCTTTTTTGTAGGGGCCGTAGAGCGAGCTATAGGCGTGGTGCGGGGGCATCGCGTAGGTTACGTCCAGGGCGGAGCGCGAGGTGGGCCGCCACGAGCCCTGGCCCGTTATGCCCATGGTCCCGAAAGATCCGCCGTGGTAGGAGCCGCGCAGGGCGAGGATCTCGCTGGATCGGCGGTGCTGCGTCGCGAAGAGCAGCGCCGCCTCGTTCGCCTCGCTGCCGCTGCTGACGAAGAACACCTTCTGGTCGCCGGAGATCGGGGAGAGCGAGATCAACTTCTCCGCCAGCTTTACCTGGTGCTCTATCAGGTAGAGGGTCGAGGAGTGCAGGATCTTTCCAGCCTGCTCCCGTATCGCCTCGACGATCTCCGGGATGTTGTGGCCGCTGATCGTGGTGACGATGCCGCCGAAGAAGTCCAAATACTCGTTGCCCGCGGAATCCCACACCTTGAAGCCCTCGCCGTGCGAGAGCTCCATCGGCTCGTCGTAGTAGAGGGAGATCCACTCCGGTATAACCGCCTTGTGCCTCTTGAGTAGCTTTCCCGGATTCGTCATACCCGCGCCTCCAATCCCTTCGTCGCCGTGAACCTCCGCTCGACGAACCTTCCCGAGCCACGCTCACCGACGACATCACCATCTTTATAGACCAACCCGCCCCGCACGTACACAGAGGATGGGCCGCCACGAAACTCCATGCCCTCGTAGGGAGTGTAATCCACGTTGCCGTGCCGGTTCTCGACCGTCGCGGTGATCGAGAGTTCCGGGTCCCACAGTACGATGTCCGCGTCCGCGCCGGGCGCCAGCGTACCTTTCTTCGGGTAGGCGCCGTAGATTCGCGCCTGGTTCGTCGAGAGCACGGCGACGAACTGGTTCTCCGAGAGCTTGCCTTCGCGCACGCCGAGCGTCCAGAGCGTCATCGCCCGCTCCTCGGCGCCGGGCAATCCGTTCGGGATGTTGACGAAGTTGTCCCTGCCGAGCTCCTTCTGCCCCTCGTAATTGAACGAGCAGTGGTCGGAGCCGAAGATTTGCAGGTCGCCGGTCTTGAGCCCGTTCCAGAGCGCCGGCCGGTTCGACGGGTCGCGCAGGGGCGGCGAGCATACGTACTTCGCGCCCTCGAAGCCCTCGCGGGCTAAGTCTTCGTACTCGAGGGCGAAATATTGCGGGCAGGTCTCGGCGTAGACCGTCTGGCCGCGTTCGTGGGCGAGGTGGATCGCCTCCAGCGCGGGGGCGCAGGAGACGTGGACGACCAGGATCGGGGCTCCTGCTACTTCGGCGAACCGGATGGCGCGGTTCGTCGCTTCAGCCTCGACCTCCGGCGGGCGGGTAAGGGCGTGGAACTTGGGGGCGATGTCACCGCGAGCCAGCGCCAGCTCCTGCAGCTTGGAGATCACATCCCCGTTCTCCGCGTGGACGAGTACCAGCACGCCCGCCTCCTTCGAGAGTTGCAGCGTCTCGAAGAGGTCGTCGTCCTCGGTGTAGAGTGGCGTACCCTTGTAGGCCATGAATATCTTGACCGACGCGACGCCCTTCTCGGCGAGGCTCGGCAACTCGGTCTTTATATCGTCGCGCAGGTCGGTGATCGCGACGTGAAAACCGTAATCTATTACGGCTTTGCCCGTGGCCTTCTCCGTCCAGGTATCGAAGGCTCCGGCGAGCGTACCGCCCTCTTCCTGAAGGGCGAAGTCGACGATCATGGTGGTCCCGCCCGCTGCGGCGGCTTCCGTGCCGGTCGCCCAGTCGTCGGCGGTCATCGTGCCGCCGAAAGGCATGTCCATGTGCGTGTGCGCGTCTATAAAGCCCGGCATCACCAGTTTGCCGGACGCATCTACCGTCTCCGCGTCCTCGGTATCCAGACTCGTTCCGACGGCTAAAATCTTCTCGTCCTCGACCAGCACGTCCGCCGGGTAACTGCCCTCGGCGGTCACGACGGTACCGCCGGTGAATAGTAGTTTGCTCATCCTGGACTCCTTTCCGTTAGGATCCTTCTCCAGCCGGAGTGGTCTCCCGTGCCGGTGCTTCCGCGCCGCTCCGCTGTCCCTGAAGGACATAGTACAGGCTTCCGGCGACCAGCGCGCCCGCGAAGAATGAGACGTCCATGCCGTTGAAGTACTGAAGCATTATCCGGCCGTAGAGCAACACTACTTTCCCCTCTCCGTCACCTGGCCCCAAGCACGACGAAGGCCGGTCCGACACTCAAGGAGGTCCTACGAGTCACCTACAGGACAGGAGGGCTGTCCTGTCTTGAACGAACAGTCCTCCCAACAACGAGTTACCGGCTTTGCCTACGAAAGCTCTGGAGCGATCTCCATGGCTGGCTCGGCGGCATCCTCGTTCTGTGCGCGCACGGAGCGCATCAAGAACGTGTAAGCGATGAACGCTACTGCGAGCCCGAGGAACCAGGTGTAGCCCGCGAGCACACCGACGGACTCGAAGCCCAGGAGCGGAGCGTAGACGCCAACGAAAGCGATCAGTAACCCTAGAGCAGCCGCGGCGATAGCGCGCAGGTTCCAGCCTTTCGAGTACTCGTAATCGCCATCCGTTACGTAGAAGCTCTCAAGGTTGTAGTTGCGGCGCCTCACCAGGTAGAAGTCGGCGAGCATGATCCCGGCGACCGGACCCAGCGCCCCGCCGATATAGCCGAGCACGGCGAAGATCGTGGAGGCGTTGTCCATCCAGAGCCAGGGCATGTACAGAACGCCGATGACGATGGAGAGGAGACCGGCCGAGACGAACGTGAGCCTTCTCGGAAACATGTTCACCAGGTCGTAGGCCGGAGAGACGATGTTGGCGGCAACGTTCACCGAGAGCGTGGCGATAAGGATAACCGCACCGCCGATAAGGAGGATTATAGGGTTGTCGAAAGCCTGTATGAGCTTCACCGGGTCGGCGATGGTCTTGCCGAATGCGATCGTCGAACCGGCCGTGATGGTGATGCTCACCACGGAGAAGAGGATAGTAGTCAGGGGCAGGCCGATGATCTGGCCGGTCATCTGGTCCTTCTGAGAGCGCGAGAAGCGCGTGAAGTCCGGGATGTTGAGCACCAGCGTACTCCAGACGGAGATGAGGCCGGTGACCGAGATGGCGAAGAGCGGCCAGAACTCGCCCGGCGCGAGCTTGCTCGGCTGGTCGAAGAGCGGCGCAACCCCGCCGGCGGCACCGATAGCCCAGACCACCAGAGCGAGTCCCCCCACGATTACTATCGGTCCGGCCCAAAGCTCGAAGAATTTAATACGCTCCATGCCGTGGAAGATGATGTAAGCGTGCAAAGCCCAGAACAGAGCAAAAGAGATCCAGGCGTTCAACCCCATGCCCAGTAAGGAGAAGTCGAGCGAGTTCCAGCCGCGGATGACGCTCCCGAGGATCGCGCCGACCGCCTGGCTGCCCACGTAAGTCTGCACCGCGAACCAGAAGATCGCCACGAACGCCCGTATAAAGACCGGTATCTGCGCCCCGTGCCTCCCGAACGACGCCCTCAAGAGCACCGGGAACGGCAGCCCGTACTTGGACCCCGCGATACTATTCGCCACCATCGCGAGTATGAGGATTACATTCGCTACCGTGACCGCGCCCAACGCCTGCCACGGGCTCATCCCCTGCTGAACCAGGAGAGCCGCCGTCGTGTACGCAACCACGTTGTGGACCATCCCCATCCAGACGGTCGAGTAGTTGACCCAGCTCCAGTTGCGCCGCTCCTCCGGAATCGGCGCGAGGTCCTTGTTGTAGAGAGTGGGATCGAAGCGCTCGTTTTGACCAATAACAGCACTCATCCGAAAAACCTCCCGCTAACATCGCCTGTAACCAACCTTGTAAGCAGAATGCTACGGGAGACTTACTAACGAATGCTTTGGCCCGAGGGCTAATTATAAACTCGCGGCGCAGCCACCTGTTTGTCCCGGCAAACGAATGAGCATCAATATCACGCTCAGAAGAAGAGCTCCGAATCTGAGCTCACCCTAGACAGCCACGGAGGAGGACTCGTTCGCTTGAGATCCATACCGATCTTCTGTAGAGTCGCCTCAAATTAAAAGAAATGTACAAGGTTAGCGGAAAGAGATAACTTATGAGCCCGAACTACGAGCTCGGCAAAACGGAAGCTCTATCGCTTACCGTCTGCGTCGCGCACCTGCTGAATCTCGATGCTTCGGAGATCCCCGGCGATGGCGGCGTAGAACTGAGACAGTGGCTCGCTCTGTCAAACCGCGGGCTCGTACCAGTCGAGTCCCCCGAAGACTTCGAGTGGCCGGGCCGCTTTCTCGGTCGCCGGAGCGACTCCGGCACGTGGGTCGTGATGTTCGGCGCTCCACCGGGTGTAGTCTTCGATCCCTCAGAGGATAAGGTCGAAGGCTCCGTCAAAGTCGATGCCGCATTCGTTCTCGCGGCTCACAATCCCCAGAAAGCAACCGGCGTTGACCGTTCGGTGGCAGTTACCGGCGAAGGCTTTGTAGAGATGATCTCCGTGTCCGAAGAAGCCGAAGCCCCGATGAAAGACCTCCAATCCGCTGAAGCCTTAGCTGGCCGCGGCCTGAAAGGCGACCGCTACGCTCAAGGCGCGGGCACCTTCTCGGACCCGAACGGAAGAGGCTACGATCTCACGCTCGTCGAAGCCGAAGCCCTAGAGGAGTTAAACGCAAGCGGTGTCGAACTAGCTCCCGCCGACGCCCGGCGGAACATCATCGTTCGCGGCATCTCGCTGGACGCACTGATCGGAAACCACTTCCGCATCGGCGATGTCGAATGCTTCGGTCAACGCCGCTGCGAACCCTGCGCTCATCTCGAAAAACTAACCAAACCGGGAGTTCTACGCGGCCTCGTACATCGCGGCGGTCTGCGTGCCGACGTAGTCTCTGGCGGTAGCATCCAGTTCGGAGATGCCGTCACGACCATACGATAGCCCGCTATAGAAGTCTACTCGGTCGGCCACTTTAGCTTGGGGATGACGCGCTCGCCGTAGGCGCGAATGAACTCCTCCTGGTTGCGCCCGACGTTGTGGACGTAGACTTCGTCGAAGCCGAGGTCCACGTATTTCTGGAGATGCTCGAGGTGCTCGTCTAGGTCGGCGCTCATCAGGACGCGGTTCTTGAAGTTCTCGACGCTTACCTGATTCGCCATCGCGGCGAAGTCCTCGGGGTTGCGGATGTCGCCTTTGGGGAAGGGCATGCCGCCATTGGGCCACTCTTTTACGGCTTGCTGTTCGGCTTCTTCCTGAGTCTCGGCCCAGGAGACGTGAAGTTGGATCATACGCGGCATCTCGGATGGGTCCTTGTCCGCCCGGCGCGCACCCTCCTCGAACTTCTCCATGAGCATCTGGATCTTCTCGTCCGGCGCTCCCACGGTGATGATGCCATCACAGAACTCGCCCGTTCGGCGGCTCTGTAAGGGACCGGCGGTCGCCACGTAGATCGGGGGCGGCGTGTCGGGCATCGTGTAGAGCTTCGCGCTCTCAAGGGTTATGTACTCCCCTGCGTACTTCACGACCTTTCCGGTAAACAGCTTGCGGATGACCTCTATGGATTCCATGAGTATGCGAAGCCTCGTCGGAGCTTCGGGCCAGTAGTTGCCGACGACGTGCTCGTTGAGCGCCTCACCCGCGCCGAGTCCGAGCCAGAAACGTCCAGGATACATCGCTTCGAGCGTGGCGGCGGCCTGGGCGATGATGGCGGGATGGTAGCGGAAACCGGGCGGGGTTACGCCGGTACCGAAACGGAGGTTCGTGGTAGCGCCGAGGGCGCCGAGCCAGGACCAGACGAAGGCGCTCTGGCCCTGGTCTGGGGTCCAGGGGTGGAAGTGGTCCGAGGCCATTACGGAGGTGAAGCCGGACTCCTCCGCGACCTTGCAATACTTCAGCAAGTCCGTGGGATGGAACTGCTCGAACATCGCCGCGTATCCAACCGTTCCCGTGGTCTTCATGTGGTCTCCTTGGTCGCTTGAGAATGGACAGTATATTAGCTATCCGACGACAGACTCCGGCCGCTCTCGCGGGCTGCCCGCTGAGTTTTAGAAGTGATTCGGTTCCGACACCCATGGATCCCCAACCGGAAAGTGCGCCTCAAGGAGATCCAACGCTTCCGGCGAACCGGTCGCGACGAGCCCGTGCCGTGCAAGCTGGCGCGCGGGAAGGTATCCGGCATAGAGCTGCGCGAGCCCTCGCACGTCGAGCGAGACCCGCTCCTCCGCCTCGGCGCCGCAGGTTACTTCGCCGTTCGCAACCGTATAATCTCCGGCATTCTCCGAAATGATGTCGTCTGAGATTTGGAGGACGAGTGGACCTCCCCGTAGATCCTTGAACCTCAGCGCGCCTTCCACGTCCACCAGACGCAGCATGAACTGCGTCTCTATCTCTGCCTTTACGTGGGAGCTTTGGAGGTAGGGATGCAAGGGCTCGCCGCGCGGGGTCGAATACTTTAGCCCGAAGACCAACGGATCCTGGACGGCCATGAAGGAGATCAGAGCTTCCCGCGCCTGCAGAGTCCCGGCGACCATCTCGGGGACTTCAAGGGTGCGCTCAGGAGCGCGGTCGCTCCATTCGGACATCTGGTAGAGCATGTACCCGTCGACGCGGCCGTCACGCTCGTAGACGGCGGCTTCCACGTCTTTGCGCGCAAGGTACTGTTTCCATCGACCCTCGCCCCGGCGCACGCAGAGAAGATGCCCGGATGCCTCGGCTTCGAGCAGCTCTCTCATGCGCGGTAGGTCTTCTTCCCGGTAGGCCCGCACGTGCTTCTGCTCGGGACTGGCCGGAAGGTCGGTCGGCTTGAGGGTGTAGGAGATGGTCTCTCCAGCGAGCTCCCAGCCGTAGGCGCGGTAGAAGGCGTGGGCGAAGGGCCAGAGCATTGAGAGGTGCGTGCCACGCTCGCGCATGTCGCGCAACGCGGCACGCATCAGCTCTCCCGCGTAACCGCGCCGCCGGTAGGCTGGATGCGCCGTAACCGCCGCAACCCCGCCCATCGGGACCGGCTCGCCATCCACGAAGATCTCCAGCGGCAGCACCGTCGCCGTCGCGCGGGGCTCGCCATCCTCCTCGATAACGTGGACCTGCTCAGGATCCAGCCGCGCATTCTCGGGACCGTAGTAGCTCTCCCAGTAACCGGACCCACCAGGATCCCCGAAGGCCGTCTTCGCCAGCCGCGCCAGCGCTCCACGGTCCTCCATCCGATACTTGCGTAGCTCCAAATCTCCTCCGAACGTGGCCTGCCGACCGATTCTATCGGAAACGTATCCTCGTCACGCCCGCTTCTTCTTGCCCTTTTTCTTCTTGCGCTTCGCGGGCGCGTCCGGTTTTCCCTCGATGGAGT